>NZ_CP118953.1:1302861-1628577 GCF_029024625.1 Staphylococcus chromogenes
AGTTTTAAATGTCGTTAAATGCTTGTTAATTTCACGCTCTTCAATAGTATAATCATTGACTTCTGATGCAGGAGACGCCCCGTGAGTCACCTCTTGAGTAAATGAAGATAAATCCTCAATTTCTCCTTGAGCATCTATTTCCACATGATCTTGAACATTTTTAACATAGCCTGTAATGTTGTATTTTTGTGCTAATTTTTGTGTAAAATAGCGAAAACCTACGCCTTGGACACGGCCATATACTTTTATGAATTGATGTTTCATATTAACCACCTCTTACTTCTAATTATACGGATTTCTTCGTTAAAAAACTAATAATTAGCCGGCGTTAAACGACTTCCTCATTTGAATAAAAACAAAACTTAATTGACTAACGATTAAAAATTTCATTACGGAAAAAGCGTCGAGTATTGCATAAGTGGCTATTGTTTTAATTCCTCAAGCGTTTCATTGGAAGTTGTGCTATTTTAGCGTGATAATAGGGCAATAGACAATCATTTACACTTAGCGTTATGATATTCATACATATTCACTTGCATTCTGGTAAAAAAAAGATTATTTTGAGAATTGCTATATTAGAATTATTGGAGGCTTTACATATGTGGACAGTAACAAAAATACGTACTGATTATGAGGGCTGGTGGTTATTTGAAGATTGGAAAAATCATATTATTGAAACTTATTGCTTTGACACATATGACTCATTTCTAAAAAATTATGAAAAACTTATCAAAGAGGCTAAAGCGAATTATGACAATTGTATAGTAGGGAAATATAACATGTATGCTTTTTACAATAATTGCGATATGAATTACTGTGAACATTGTGATGAAGATTTGCAAATATTTGATAGCTTTATCATTTTGAACAATGAAAAAATTTATTATAATTTACCTTTAATTGACTAAACTAAAAATTTTCATTTCGTTATTGCAAATCGTGTAGTGTTAACGTATAATAGTTTTTAAGCAATTGCATTATTCCATATTGCAAAGAATATTTTATCTGTTTACATTGTAAAAATAGTATTTTTTGTAATATGCGAATAGCGCATATTGAATTTTAGTCTTGGAGGTTTCACAGATTATGAAACAAGGTACAGTAAAATGGTTTAACGCTGAAAAAGGTTTTGGATTTATCGAAGTTGAAGGAGAAAACGACGTATTCGTACACTTCTCAGCTATCAACCAAGAAGGTTACAAATCATTAGAAGAAGGTCAATCAGTTGAATTTGAAGTAGTTGAAGGCGACCGCGGTCCACAAGCTGCAAACGTTGTAAAACTATAATAAATAGATGCAATATTGACTTATACAAAACAGTGAGGACTGCTTCACTGTTTTTTTATTTTTTTTAAATACTTTTCTTTTTAAAAGCATCTACAGTTTCTTTGAAGTCTATTTGAAATTATAACCTCTTTTAGAGTAGGGGAGCACACCTAAGCAATGTACGAATTTTATTTCAAAAAAGCATATAAGCCCGTTATAGTAAAATGTTAAGGGGCTTATATGCTTTTGGACAACGATGAAGTATTCTATTGTATTATTTAATGTCGTTAATAATTAGTTGGCGAAGGGATTGACGTTTAATCACTTCACGGGCTTTGCCGTTAGAAACAAAAAATACGGCTGGCTTTTGTATTTGATTATAATTTGATGCCATACTATAGTGGTATGCACCTGTTGATAAAACAGCTAAATAATCTCCACGTTTTACACTTTGCGGAAGCTGTGCTTCATGAATGAGAATATCTCCCGATTCACAGAGTTTTCCAGCTATTGTCACCGTTTCATTAGCTTCTTCATTTCTATTCACGAGTTTTACTTGATATTTTGCATCATAAAGTGCCGTTCTAATATGATCACTCATTCCGCCATCAACAGATACATATTTGTTAACGTTTGGAATCTCTTTGATAGATCCTACTTCATATAAAGTAACTGCTGCTTCTGCCACAATCGAACGGCCAGGTTCAATACTAATTGTTGGAACAGGGTAAGATAATGAAGTACAAGTTGACTTTATATTCTCCACAATTTCAGGAATACCTTCTTCAATATTGAAAGCGCGATCTCCATCGACATAATGAACACTAAATCCGCCGCCAATATTTAACAGGTCAATGTTTAAATCAATTTCTTTTAGCCATGTCAAAACGATTTTCGCCGTTTCTTTCATGCCTGTGGTTTCTTCAATTTGCGATCCAATATGAAAGTGAATACCTTTAAGATTTAAATGTTCACTCTTCTGAATTTGTTGTACGGCTTTATCTGCTAGTCCATGTTTTATCGAAAGACCAAATTTACTTTTTTCTTGGCCTGTCTGGATAAATTCATGGGTATGTGCCTCAACTCCAGGGTTTACACGAATGAGCACATCTACAGTTGAAGTAGCCAGTTCATCAATCAATTCTATTTCATCTAACGCATCAATAACAAAGTAGCCAATGCCACTTTCTAATGCGTACTGTATTTCTTCTTTAGTTTTGTTATTACCGTGAAAATGAATGCGTTCAGGTGCATATCCTGCTTCTAGAGCAGTATAAAGTTCACCTATAGAAACAACATCTAAATCGAATTTTTCTTCTTCAGCTAATTTAACCATTTGTATACATGTAAATGCTTTAGAGGCATAGGATAATATATAATCGACACCCGTTGTACTAAATGCCGTATGGTAGCGCCGCATTTGATGTCTTATCTGTTCTTCATCATAAACAATGGTAGGTGTGCCAAAGCTTTGCGCTAGTGTTTTTAAATTGGTATTCCCGAGTGTTAACTCTCCATTTTGATTATATTGTATCGTCATGATTGATACTCCTTTATTAAAGAATCTATGTTTAATGCACTTAATTGTTCCGAATTAGCTCCAACGCCTTTAAATGTATAATCATCTATGCGTAGTTCTGGACTGTATATCACAACTTCATCATTTGCCATCACGTCATCGTCAACTTCAACAAACATATGACTCATCATAAGGGCGCGAATAGGGTAACGCTTACCATGAATAAGTACTTCATGTTGCGCTCTTGTACGTAAAATGCCATCACCATACCCTACGTCGACAACAGCCAGCTGTGTCTTTTTTGGCGCAGTATAAGCAAAGCTGTACCCACAATGATCTCCTTCATTCACTGTTCGTACTTGAATAACATTGGCTTTGACGGTTAACGCTTGTTGTATATGTTCACGAGGCATTTGAGAAAAAGGACGAGAACCGTATAATGCAATACCTACGCGTGCATGCGTATGATGAGGGAAAAGTTGTTTTTCGCGCATATAACTTGCACTATTTTGCGCATGTATAAATTCAAATTGATAACCTTCTTGAGTGAGCACACTCACAATATTGAGCCATGCTTCTTTTTCTATTTCATAATCATTTACATCAAATTCATCTGCATAACCAAAATGAGTCCAAAGGCCTGTGATTTTCATTTTTTCATCTTGGTTTTTTTCGTGATCACGCAAAACATCTTGTATTTCTTCTAAGTTTTTCAATCCAGAACGATGTAATAAATTCTCAAATTCTAAGTGAACTTGAATATCATAAAGTTCATTTTTATATTGAAAGTAAAATTCCTTTGATGGTAATGTCATATGAATATTATGCTTACGTAGTAAATCAAACTCTCGACTCACATTCATTAGAAAAATAGTGGCGTGGGGGGCAATTTCTCTAATACGAATCGCTTCTGAAAGTGACGTCGTACTGAAAGTATGAATACCTTCATCTAAAAATGTACGCACTGCAAAAGTTAAACCATAATTATAAGCATTATTTTTAACTACCGCCATTACAGTGTTATCCTGAACAACATTTCTCACATTTTGTCGAAAAACTTGTTCATTTAATTGCCAAACTGCTGTCATAGTCACACCTCATTATAATTAAATAAAAGTCGTTCGTAATAATTAGCAATACGAATTAAAATATGTTCATCAAAGTTAAGATGTGGCGTATGTAAACCACTCACATATTGTTTTAATTCGTTTTTAGTCCCTACAAACACAAAATAGCTAGGCGCAATTTGGCCGTAAAAACTAAAGTCTTCTCCAAATAAATAAGGCGTTTCGTTTTCAATGACGGTGTTCCCATTGTATTCAATGCTTTCAACCACATATTTTTTTAATGACGGATCATTCATCGTAGGGGGATAGCCTTCTGCAAAATCTACTTTGCATTTGACCCCAAACAAACTATGAACGCTATCTACAATCTTTTGCATTTGCGTTTTTATAATACTTAAATCATCCATGCTATAAGTTCTGATTGTCCCTTCTAGGTAGCCATTTGATGGGACAGTATTGATGGCTTCTCCAGCATTAAAATGACCAATATGAACGATATTTCGCTGTAAACCATTTAAATGATACTGTTGAATTTGTGATAATTGCGTTATGACGTGATGTAAAGCTTCTCCAGCTGAACGTCCTTGTTCTTTATTGGCCACATGGCTCGATTGACCTTCTAAGTAAAAGCGATACTCTGTTGCGCTTGCCGTAATTTCGTCGTCTCTTATAGCAATTGCTCCTTCCTCTACAAATGGCATAACATGGACGCCGTAAATAGCATTGATTTGATAACGCGCAAGGGCATTGGCCTTTATAAGAAGGTTCGCACCTCCACCTGATTCTTCGGCAGGTTGAAAAATAAATACAACATTATGGGGGAGTTCGCCTTTATCGAAAAGGGCTTTGCAACGTTTGGCAAATAACATTAGTGCTGTTGTATGCCCGTCGTGCCCACACGCATGCATTTTATTATCGTATTTGCTTCGGTAATCCACCTCATTTTGCTCATGGATGGGTAGGGCATCAATGTCTGCACGAAAGGCCAAAGTTTCGTCACTTTCACCTTCTAAATATCCAATAATTCCAGTTTCTAATGGCCGTTCGTAAGGAATTTGAAGGGATGATAAAAAGCGTTCTAAATAAGCTGTTGTTTCATATTCTTCTAAACTTAGTTCCGGATGTTGATGTAGATGTCGACGATGTTCTGTTACAAATTGAAGTTCATCCATTGAATTTCACCTCTTTGTTCATGTAAAAAGGGGGAGAGGAATGCTCTGTCAAACACGGTCTTTAGACAGTAGCTTCTACTCATCCCCATCAATGTGCTTTATCTTATTCTATTTACCACTTTTCTTATCACTCACTTCATACATATCTGAAGTAAGTAGAACCTTGGAATGGTTTTCTTTGTTTCGCTTTAGTCATCTAATTTTCGCAATGCAGATACAATCTCACGTTTTGAGTCGGCAACTTCGTGAGTTTGTTTAATCACTTTAGCAGGAGTTCCCGCTACAACGGCTCCAGCAGGTACGTCTTGTGTAACAATAGCACCGGCTGCTACAATAGCACCTTCACCTACACGAACACCTTCTAAAATCACCGCATTCGCACCAATTAATACGTTATCTTCTATCACTACAGGTTCAGCACTTGGTGGTTCAATAACTCCAGCTAACACTGCGCCCGCACCAACGTGCACATTTTTACCAGTAGTGGCACGACCCCCAAGTGTGGCATTCATATCTACCATAGTACCTTCGCCAACCACTGCACCAATATTGACAGTTGCGCCCATCATAATGACAGCACCATCGCCAATCACAGCATGTTCACGAATAAAAGCACCCGGTTCAATGCGTGCATTAGTATTTGTTAAATCTTTTAAGGGGATAGCTGAATTTCTGCGATCCATTTCGATTTCTAGATCTTCGATGAGCATATGATTTTGTTCATAAAATGTTTTCCAGTCATCCGCTTCACAAAAAATGACTTTAGAGTTTTCCGAACCAAAAATATTGAATTGGTCTGGAAAAGTGATTTCACTAAATTCACCGTTAATGTAAACTTTTATCGGCGTCGACTTTTTAGCATCACTAATATATTGAATGATTTCTTCAGCTGTGAAATTTTTTACCATATTTTGATTCTCTCCCTTTATAAGTTATCAAATGTATAATACCCATTTTCTTTATGAATTAATTGTGTTGCCGCTTCTAGCGCTCCATTTGCAAATATATCTTTCGATTGCGCCCGATGCGTTAATGTAATGGTTTCGTCAATTCCAGCAAATAATACATCGTGTTCGCCAACGATTGTGCCTCCACGAATGGCATGAACACCTATTTCATCAGCATCACGTTTTTCTTGCTTTTCATCACGGTGATAGACAGGATAGCTTTTTTCACGTAATGATTTAATGACATCATATAATTTCACAAGCGTTCCACTCGGGGCATCAACTTTCTTATTATGATGTGCTTCCGTCAGCTCAATATCATAATCTTTAAGAAGGGGGACAGCCACTTCTAAAAGTTTTGTAAGAACATGAACGCCATAACTCATATTTGCGCTAAAAAAGACAGGCATCCGTTCACTTAGTTGTTGTAATTTGTCAGTAATTTGTTCTTTTTCACCAGTAGTCGCAATCACTAGAGGTAATTGGAAATTATCTTCTAACACTGGTAACAATAAGTCTGGATGCGAGAAATCAATAGCGACATCCGCCGAGTCTACTTCACTAATTTTAGTGAAAATAGGGTAGGGAAGGTCTTGGTTTTGTTGGCGCGCAATCACACCGACGATTTCGTGTCCTTTTTCTTCTGCTAATCGTGCAACACGTTGGTTCATTGCACCATAACCTATGAGTAAAATTTTCAAGATTGAACACCTACTTTGAATTGTTGATAAGCTTCTTTTAATTGTTGCTGTTCTGACTCATTTAATGGAACTAGAGGTAAGCGCAATTCATATTTGCCAAATCCTTCAAGTGAGGCTAAATATTTAATAGGTATTGGATTAATATCGATAGCCAATGCCTCTAAAAGTTCTGAGATAGGACGGAAACGAGATTCACGTTGATTAGCATTTGTATAGATCTCTTGAAATGCTTTTGGAATGACGTTTGCTACGACGGAAATAACGCCGTGACCTCCTTGTGCATAATAATTAACAATGTTATCGTCATTGCCACTATAAAGTGCAAATGTATTCGTATCGATTTTACTTTGAATTTCAGCCAAGTAGTCAAAATCGTTTGTTGCATCTTTAAGTGCGACAATATAAGGATTTTTACTCAAATGAACTAGCGTCTCGACTTCGATCGTTGAGTTTGTTCGAGAAGGGACATTATACAAAATTACTGGTAATTCTACCGCATTAGCAATCGATTCAAAATGCGCAATTAAGCCACGTTGACTTGTTTTCAAATAATAAGGGGTAATGAGCATTATTGCGTCAGCTCCGAGCGCTTTTGCGCGTAAAGATGCTTGTATTGACTTGTCAGTATTATTTGTGCCAGTGCCTACAATAATTGGCACACGTGATGCGTTAGTTTCTATCACTGTTTTCAAAATTTGATCTTTTTCATCATCAGTCAGTGTTGGATTTTCAGCCGTTGTGCCATTCACCACAATGGATTGTATGTCATTATCTATTAAAAAGTTTACTTGATTTTTAATCGCTTCATAATCCACTTTACCATTTGAAAAAGGGGTAATTAATGCCACGCCCGTTCCTTCAAAAATATGTGTCATAATATCCGACTCCCTTCAAAATTACGCTCTAAGTTTTAATACTTGTTCTAACACTTGTACAGCGTTTAGAGCTGCACCTTTTAATAGATTGTCTGACGTGCACCAAATATGAAATGTATTTTCTAAAGAGTCATCTTTACGTATACGCCCCACAAACACTTCATCTTTGCCAGTAGAGTGAATCGCTAATGGATACCCATTGCTTGATGGATCATCCACTAAAACCACGCGATCGTCTTTTTCAAACAAGTCGCGAATTTGGTCTACTGTCGTAGGTTGATCTAGCGTTACATTAATATGCACACTATGACTATCTTGAACAGGGACGCGAACGCAAGTTGCTGTCACTTTTAAATCAGGTGAGTTTAAAATTTTACGTGTTTCATCAATCATTTTTTGTTCTTCTTTAGTGTAGTCATTTTCTAAAAAAACATCGATGTGAGGTAACACATTATTATAAATTGGATGTGGGTATGCTTTAGGTTCAGCGCCATGTGCGCCATCTTCTAAATCTTTCTTTCCTTGCATTCCTGAACCTGATACCGCTTGATACGTTGTATAAGCGACCCGTTTTAAACCGAATGTATCTTGAAGGGGTTTTAATGGCACGACTGATTGTATTGTTGAACAATTAGGGTTGGCAATGATACCACGTTTAAACGTCGGCTCATTGACTTCAGGAACAATGAGGTCAATATCTTTAGTCATTCGCCATTGACTTGAGTTATCAATCACAAGCGCACCATGTTTTTCAAAAAGAGGGGCGAATTTTTCACTTGTACCACCACCAGCGCTCATTAACACGTAATCAAATTCGCCGTCAGTCGCTTCTTCTGTCAATTCTTGAACAGTGTAGGTTTTACCTTTAAAAGACACTTGTTGACCTGCTGAACGTTTTGAAGAAAATAAAATCAATTCATCAAAAGGGATTTCTTTACGTTCAATTGTTTCTAATATTTTTGTTCCAACTAATCCTGTTGCACCTACAACTGCTAATTTTGTCATATCATTCACTCCATTTAATTTAATGTTTAATTGATGAGAAACATGTCACTCATGCATGATTGATACTCTTGAATATACAAAAAAACAAGTTCGGTGTGCGAACTTGTTAGTCTTTATATACAAGTGATGCACTCCATTATCCGCAAATAATGACAGATTCTCAGCTCTTAACCATAGAATCCAACAAACAGTCCCTGCAAATTCTGTTTATTTCGGCATCTCACCCTTTCGACATATCTTGCTTGCAGACAAAAACGATATGGCTACTCATGATTAATGCGCCTCATCAATAATGATTTAATTGTTATGAGTCTCATTATACATAGCGCAACTCTTCATGTAAACAGAAAAGGGGGATTTTTTGAAATTTACTGAAAATTGAAAGGTAAAAAAATGTTATCCCATACGAAAGTACGAGATAACATTTTTCTCTTAACCATTAAATTCATAATGGGGTTATTTTGTTTTTAATAAGCCTTTTTCTTCTAAATAACGTTCATATGAAATTTCTTTTGACAGTCCGCCTTTTTCATCTAAATCTATCACTCGATTTGCAATCGTATTTATAAACTCAAAATCATGTGAAGTAAAGATGATGGAACCTTTGAAAGATTTTAATCCTTCATTGACTGAAGTAATACTTTCTAAATCTAAATGGTTCGTCGGCTCATCTAATAATAAGACATTTGCACTTGAAAGCATCATTTTACTTAACATACAACGTACTTTTTCTCCACCTGAAAGTACACTTGCTTTTTTCTTAACTTCTTCGCCACTAAATAACATACGGCCTAGGAAACCACGTAAAAATGTTTCCGTTTGCTCATCCTCAGGTGCATATTGACGTAACCATTCAACTAAGTCCATATTTACATTATCAAAGTATTCAGAGTTATCTTTAGGGAAGTAACTTTGTGATGTTGTTACACCCCATTTAACAGAACCTTCATCTGGTTCCATTTCACCGGCTAAAATTTTAAGAAGTGTTGTTTTAGCAATCTCACTTTGACCCATTAATACGGCTTTATCATTTGGATTCATTGTAAATGATATATTATCTAACACTTTTTCTCCATCAATTGTTTTTGAGACATTTTGAACAAATAATAAATCATTTCCAATTTCACGTTCAGGTGTGAATTTCACGAATGGATAGCGACGAGATGAAGGTTGAATATCATCAAGTTCTATTTTTTCTAATTGTTTTTTACGACTAGTTGCTTGTTTAGATTTTGAAGCATTTGCTGAAAATCGCGCAATGAAGTCTTGCAATTCTTTAATTTTTTCTTCTTTTTTCTTATTTTGTTCTTGAGCCATTTTTTGAGCCAACTGACTTGATTGATACCAAAAATCATAGTTACCGACATAAATTTTTATTTTGCCAAAATCTAAGTCTGCAATATGCGTACATACATTGTTTAAGAAATGTCGGTCATGCGAAACAACAATAACTGTATTCTCAAAATTAATTAAAAAGTCTTCCAACCAACTGATAGCTTGGATGTCAAGACCATTGGTAGGCTCATCCAGTAACAGAACATCCGGTTCACCAAATAAACTTTGGGCAAGGAGTACTTTTACTTTTTGATTATTTTCAAGTTCTGACATTTTTTTATCATGCAAGTCTGTTGAAATACCAAGACCTGATAAAAGGGTAGCTGCATCAGATTCTGCATTCCAACCATTCATTTCAGCAAATTCGCCTTCTAATTCAGCCGCACGTATACCATCTTCATCACTAAAATCAGGTTTCATGTAAATGGCATCCTTTTCTTGCATTACTTCAAATAAGCGCTCATGTCCTTTAATTACCACATCTAACATACGTTCATCTTCATAGGCAAAGTGGTCCTGTTTTAATACGGCTAAACGTTCGTCTTTTCCTAAAGAGACGTGGCCTGTTTGTGAATCAATCTCTCCAGAAAGAATTTTTAAAAAAGTAGATTTTCCTGCACCATTTGCACCAATTAGTCCATAACAGTTGCCAGGAGTGAATTTTATATTAACATCTTCGAATAATTTACGATCACCAAAACGTAAACTTACATCAGTAACTTGTAGCATGCATTTTCTCCTTTTTACATTAATAGTAACGGAAGCATTATACCATATAATTTATAGCGTTTCGATAGAAGGATTTGAATCGTACCATTGAACACTTAATGATTATAGGTTCTAGTCATGATATAATAGAACCATTAAACATTAGAGGAGTAAATTATGTCTTTTAAAGAAAATGAAATCGCTGGGACAATAGACTTTTTAGAAGTAAAATCCCAAGAAGGATCTACTTATATTTTAGAGGGACCAAATAAAGAAAAGGTAAAATTGAATCCGTCTGAAATCAATGACGACGATGAATTAGAAATAGGGGAATCCTACAGTTTCTTTATTTTCCCAAACCGTTCAGGCGAACTATTCGCCACGCAAAATATGCCAGATATCACTGTAGGCCGTTATGATTTTGTCAAAGTCATCAGTACTGATCGTGATGGGGCACGTGTCGACGTTGGCTTACCTCGTGAAGTACTTATCCCTTGGGAAGACTTACCGAAAATCAAGACTTTATGGCCACAAAAAGGGGATGAAGTCCTTTGTACATTACGTATTGACCGTGAACGTCAAATGTTTGCACGTTTAGCTTCTGAGACCACTGTACAAAACATGTTCACTCCTGTGCATAATGATGAATATCAAAATAAAACCATCAAGGCGAGACCTTATCGCTTACTCCGTGTCGGCACCTTTTTATTATCCGAAAAAGGACACAAAATTTTCGTGCATGAATCCGAACGTAAAGAAGAACCGAGACTTGGAGAATTAATAGAAGTACGTATCATTGGTCATAATGAAAAAGGAGAGCTTAATGGGTCATTTCTACCTTTAGCTCATGAACGTTTAGATGACGATGGCGAAAAGATTATTAGCCTTTTAGTAGAATACGATGGGGAACTTCCATTTTGGGATAAGTCTAGCCCTGAAGCCATCAAAGAAGTCTTTCATATGAGTAAAGGTGCTTTCAAACGTGCAATTGGTCACCTTTATAAAAAACGTCTCATTAATATAGAAACAGGTAAAATTGTGCTCACTAAAAAGGGGTGGGCGCACAGTGAAAATCATGCATAAATAAACAGAGAGGCCGGGACTATGTCCCAGGCCTCTCCGTTTGTATAAGTAAGTTTTTATAAAGCCACTACTGAAATTTTTGGCAACAAATTTTCAAAATCTTGAACGTCCACGTGACCTGTTTCATGTTGTAAAGCATTCGCCATACCTGCTGCCATCGCATATTGCGTTGCTTTTTGAATGTCGTTCGTTTGTATAAGCCCTAAACAAAAGCCCGCAATAGAACTGTCACCTGAACCTACGGCATTCACTGCATCAATACTTGGAATAATCACTTGATAAAATTGATTTTTATGTTTTAATAACGCTCCGTTTTTACCTAAAGTGACAAACACATTGGGTAAATGATCAAAAATAGGTTGCTTTAACGCATCTTTTAATGCATCTATAGACGCAAGATGAGACGCGCCCGTTAGTTCTGCTATTTCTTCTTCATTCGGTTTAATCAAGTCTGGTTTAACAGAAGCATCCATTTGTAAAACAGAGGCGAGGGTCTTCCCATTAACATCTAAAATGACAAATTTATCTTGTTTTTTCGCAATTTGAATTAACTCATGATAAATTTCTGTTTGTAAACCAGGGGGAATACTGCCAGAAATAGCAACGATGTCATAATCCTGAATAAGCGTTTCATAAAAATTAATAAATTGTGCCTGTATAGATGCATCTAAAGGAAGTCCACTTTCTAAAATTTCCGTTTGCGCCTCTTCCGTAATCATGGCTATACAAAATCTAGACTCTAATCCACTATCTAAAAACTGATGAGGAATATGTAATCGATCTAATTGTTGTTTAATAAATAAGCCTGATGTACCACCAACTATGCCACTTGCTGTAACGTCTAAGCCTAGCTGATGACCTACGCGTGTCACATTTAAACCTTTGCCTCCAGCAGTTTTTGAAACATTGGAGACACGATTAGTTGTATTGATTTTTAAATTAGGTAAATGATATGAAATGTCAATTGATGCATTTAAGGTAATAGTTAGCACTTTTTTCATTTTGATCATCCTTTATTGTACGTGTTCGTTTTTGTTTGATTGTGTTGTTTACATGTTAAATATATAATGATTATATGTTTAAGTCAAACACAAATAGCACCAATGCGCCTAGACACATTGAGTGCTTCTTTAATTATATCTTTTTAATTACTTTCAATAATTTGTGTTAATCGTTCAATTTCATCTACCATTTGGCCAATATATCGAATTGTATCTCTTAAGGGTTGATCGATAGACATATCGATACCAGCTTGTTTAATCAATTCAAGAGGGGACATATTGCCACCTGATTTTAAAACATTGAGCCAATCTTGAACAGCTGCATCTCCTTCATTTTCAATACGTTGTGCCATCAACGTCCCAATGGTTAAACCTGCTGAATAGGTATAAGGGTATAATCCCATATAATAGTGAGGTTGGCGCATCCATGTTAACTCTGCACCTGAAGTTAATTCAACATCATCTCCCCAAAAAGTAGCAATGACTTGTTTTTTTAGTGCATTTAACTTTTCAGCAGTTAAGTGTTCACCGCGGTCTACACAATAATAAACTTCACGCTGATAGGCCGCCTCAAGTAAATGCGTCACCATATTATGATAATACGTACGTGAAATCATTGAACTTAACACCCAACGTTTAAAACGTGCGTTATTAGGACTGGTCTTTAACAAGTAATGCGCCATTAACATTTCATTCATCGTAGAAGGGGCTTCCACAAAATACATGGAGGCTTCAGATTGTAATATGTTTTGATGTTTTTGCGCTAAATGAAAATGACCGGCATGTCCCAATTCATGCGCAAGTACGAACACTTCGTTCATCTTACCCGTCCAAGAGATAAAAATATAACTATGTGTAAAATATGGGCTTGCACAATAAGCACCCGTTTCTTTTCCTTTGTTTTGTGGAAAATCAATCCAACGCTCACGATACGCTTTTTCTGTCATCGCTAAATAATCTTTACCTAATACACCTAAGGCGTTATAAATATATTTCTGAGACTCTTGGATAGAAATCTCTGGTTCATATTCAGGATCAATTGAAATTTTTAAATCTTCATATCTCAAAACATCTAAATGGTGAGCTTTCTTTAAGAGACGCGCGTAACGTCGCATAATAGGGGCGAGCTCCGTCATAATGATATCAATTTGTCTATGATACATTTCAGGAGTTACATCTTGTTCTTCTAATAAAAAGTCAATTACAGACGCATATCCTCTTAAGTTAGCCTCAAGTTTTTCATTTTGAACGTGTGCATTATAAGCAGCCGCTATAGTATGTTGATATTCTCTTAATTTACGGCTAAAATGCGCAAAACTTTGATGTCTTAATTCTTTATCTGTACTGTCCTCATAAATCCCTTCAAATGTTGTATAATCCATATTATAGACTTGTCCATTGGCTTCAAACTGGCCAAAATCAATATCCAACATTTTTGTCACTTCATAAATTTCTGAAGGTACATTCATCGCATGAGCCATATGAGCAAGTGTTTTTTCAGCTTCAGGATGTAATTGATAAGGTTGTTTTTTCAACAATCTTGTTAAATAATAAGGATATTTTGTCGTCTTAATCGCGTCTTTTATGATTTGTGGGTCAAGTTGCAATAGTTCTGATTCTATAAAAGTTAAACAACTGCTTATTTCACCATAATTTTGACTAAACAGGGCACTTAGACGTTGTTTTTCAGCATCTGTAGTATCAACGCTATATTGTAACTGTGCATAATTTCCTACACGATCAATCTCGATAAGTAAGTCACAATATTCATCCAAGACTGTTTCAATAGACTGTTTATCAGTTAAAGTATTTGTAAAGTGATTTTGAAAATTTTTTGCACGTGTAACAAGGCTTTTGATAGCATTTTCATAGGCTTCATCACTTTCAAAGATATCTGTTAAGTCCCAAGTTTCTAAAGGTTGTACGTCATCTCGGGAAACAAGTTTTTGTGTCATCAAAATTCCTCCTTTTATGGCTCGTTTAATCTATTATACATTATAATATAAGAAAACTATTGTTTACACATGCACACACGTACCTTGAAGTCATGTATAATGAAAAAATGATGGTAAGGAGGGTCAAACAATGTCCATTTTAGATATGCCAAATTACCTATGGATTTCCTTAGCGTTTATGATTGTGCTTACAGTTTTTTGTACCTTGGTCTTAAATAAATGGTTTTTCACAGCAATCTTAAGTTTTATTATTCTAGGAAGTCTAGCTTTTGTTTTGCCTAATTTTTATGATATTACGTATGAGCCATTATTAGGATTTGCTGCATTCGTAGCTGTACTAAGTTTAATCATTAGTTTAATACTTTGGTATTTAACACGCTCTTGGCGCAAACAACGCCAAAAGAAAAAATATGAAAAAGAACTATCACGTGTCGAACAAAAATACAAACCATAACAAAATTCAAAAGCCTCGCTAGCATGTGTACATTGCATTGCTAACGGGGCTTTAATTAGGGAGAAGATTTCAAAGTAAGTCGCTATAGTTAACTTCCTATAATATATATTATGTAAACTAATTTGTTTTTTCGAAATTACACATACACTTTATATACTAATTTGCTTTTTACTAATGAACCAAAAATTATGCGTCATTTATGTGTACTAAACTCATATATATACCTATATTCTACATATACTACGGTTTTTATGCTGCCTTGTTTGCTTTTATTTATAAGTTTCCGAGTCTCAAACCATTCTCGCTTAACTTTTTTATTTAATACTTGCTAAAGAAATAGTATAAGACTATTAGGTTTACATAACATAAATATGTTCAAGTTTTTGATTTTTAAATTCCTATTGATTTAGATCTTCATTTTCATTACTGTACATTTTCTATCTCTATTCCTGCTTAAATTACGTTTTTTTGAAAAAACGGTCAGTGACTTATTTCACTAACCGTTAAATAATCTCTAAAGCTATTTTTTTATTTTAGTGCGTATCTTGTTTAAAGTATTAAACAGAATATACTTCGGTTTATTAATCGGTTTATAGAAATCTCCAATTAATTCTTCAATTTGAACGTTAAATCCACGTTTAAAGCGATAAACACCATAATCCTCACTATTTTCAGTGAAGTCTCCGGATAAGCCATAAAAATTATAACGTTCATAACCGTGTTCAAAGCAATAATTAATCATATACCAGTGCATTGCATAAGGTCCCATAAAGTGATTATACTTTTCACTGGAGCCTCCTGAAAAATAATTGATTTCGTAAGCGTTCGCAAAATACACACCTGAGGCAAGATTTAAAATTTGACCATCTGTTTTGCGAAGCTCACTTACTTTTAGCATTTCACTTTTATCATGATCGATTTGCTTGTCGAGTTCAGCAATTTTTTTCAATTGCTTATCTGACTTGTTTTCATTCGCCATCATTTGATCACGACGATTTTCTTTATCATTTAAGCTTTCTTGCAACGTCGTAATATACTCGTCCAAATCAATGTAAGCTAAAGGTACAAGCGCCTTGCTACCATAATTTTGAATGAAATTTCTAAAGTACTCATCCGTTTTAGACACAAATCCTGCACGCGCTTCAGTTTCACGATAAAGTTCTAAAAATTGATCAAATTCATTTTCTTGTAAAAATTTAACACGAATACCATAATTAATCGCTTTATTCACATTGCGCTTGCGTTGACTATCAAATTTCTTTTTAATCGTTGAGGGCGTCTGATCTTTTAAATTTAAAACTCCCATCCAACGCACTTGACTTGAAGTGTCATAGCTTGTAGTGAAACCATGATGTTCATAACCATGTGATTTAAATAATTGAACCAATTTTTCATTAGATTCTTGTCCTGATAAAGGCTTAATGTCTTTATCATAAACTTGATACAACCAATATGGATCCATTTTTACATAAAGACATTTATTTTTTTGCAAATAAGTTTCGAGCTCTTTCAAATAAAAATCAACGAGACCTAAATCAGAATAATCCATCACTGGACCTCGATTAGAATAATAAACATAGCTTCCCATTGTAGGGATTTTTGAAAATAGACTTGCTGCTAGAATTTGATTGTTTTCACCTTTAATACCGAGTAATACGACTTGAAACCCGTCTGCTTCACGTGTTCCAATATTTTCTTTAACTTGGAAATAATGGCTTTCTAAAGCAGGATTTTGAACAAATTGGTCATATTCTTCAACTGTTAGTTCTGTAAATTTCATACCAATGAATCCCCTTCTTTTACATTACTTTCTATCTTTTATTTTCTTGAGTTGTGTATAAATGCGATACATAGGTTGATTTATTGGTTTAATAAAATCTCCTACGTATTCAATGACGTCCGCATTAAAACCTTTTTTGAATTTTACTACGCCAGCATCTTCAGCGTTTTCCGAGAAATCTCCGCTGACACCATAAAAATTATAACGTGGGATGCCATGGTCAATCGCATAATTAATCATTTCCCATTGTATTGCATAGCTACCTGCAAAATGGCGAAACTCATTTGACGTTCCACCAGCATAATAAACAACTTCGAATGGGTTGATGATGAAATAAGCTGCTGAAATCGGTAATTCATTCCCATGTTCAGCTTGTAAACGCTTTGCTTCCTCGATTTTAGACAAGTGTGTCTCAAGTTGTTGCTCAAGATTTTGTTTTTTATTCACTGCTTTTTTGTTTTCAGGACGTTTTTCTATATCTTTTTCTGCTTTTCCAATTTCTTTTCTTAATACGGCTTCTTCTTGGTTCAGTTCTTCAATATATTCATTGAAGTCAATATAAGCTAATGGAACAAGCACACGTTCTTTATAGTGTTTGTAACGATTATAATAAAAATCGTCTTCACGGTCTAAAAAGTCTTTTGCTTCAGAAGTATCTTCCATAAAAGATCTAAAAATATGTAGCTCATCTTCTTTTAAAAATCGGACTTTTACACCATTTTTTTGAACTTTTTTAGTATTTCTTTTACGTAAACTGTCCATATTATTGAGCACATCTTTTGCCGTTTTACCTTCTAAATCTAAGACTGAATGAAAACGAATTTGTTTTATAGGGTCGAAACCAACTGAAAAACCGTCGTGTTCGTAACCTAATTCCGCCATTTTATCAAATATCCAATCATTGTTAAAACGCTCAATCACTTCTCCATCATGGTTACGTTTTAACATCGGTAAATAAGGGTCAACACGCAAATATAATGCATTGTATTTTTTTACATATGATGCGAGTTCATTGTAGAAAAAGTGGACTAATTCTTTATTTTCATAATCTATAATTGGTCCGCGGTTACTATAGAAATATTTAAAAAATTTCATAACAGGTGTAGCAGTTAATAAACATGCGGCGAGGATATTGTTTTGATTATCCTTAATCCCCACGAGGTGTGTCTCTACACCTTCTGCTACTTTAAGTTCGTAATTCCCTACCATTTGAGTAAAATGGCTATACGGCATCGAATCGGCAAATGCGCCAAATTCTGCCGTCGTCAAGTTTGTAAATTTCATTTTTTAACTCCTATTTCTCTGAAATCTTTTTTTATTGTTATTTATAAAGGAGAGGATTGCTTTTATTCATTTCTGCTATCTTGGTGTTAAAAAACTGTACATGTTGCTCTATGCTCGTCAGATAGTCCTAACCTAATAAATAGCATTTCACCTAAATATAAAGATGTCTATTATTTTTAGACATGATTATTTTTATGCTTTTTATCTCATTTTATTTTAACGTATTCCGCGATAATAAGCCAATATCGGAGTAGACTTCACCCTCATTTTTTATTATTGTACTTTAAACATTTTGTATGTCTATATGAAATCACTTACTATTTTTGATGAAATTTGAGATATTGTTTTTGTATTAATCTCACTTTTCATGCATGGTTTTTTAGGAATTGTTCACTTATAATTCGTTATTTATCTGTTTTTTTAACGCTTGTCTGATTATTTCTACATCTTCTATTGCAATTAAACGCTTTAAAATGTTAAAATATCTGAATATTATTACAATAGGTGGTGCATTATGACGAATATATTTTTTGTAGGTTTAGGACTCATCGGAGGAAGTTTAGCAAGCAACTTTAAATATTTTTATGAAGATATCCATATCACTGCTTATGATGCCAATCACCATCAATTACAACGTGCGATTTCTATGGGAATTGTTGATACGATTACTACTGATTATACATATGGGCTTTCTCAAGCAGATATCGTTATTTTCGCCACACCTGTTCATACAACGACGTCATATCTTGCATCGATGTCTCAATATAACACACGTCCTGGCTTAATTGTCACAGATACAGGAAGTACTAAATCTACTATTCAAGCTTTTGAAAGTGAATTGCTTCAACAAGATATTCATCTCATAGGCGGACATCCCATGGCTGGGAGCCATAAAAGTGGCGTACTTAATGCCAAAAAACATCTTTTTGAAAATGCATATTATGTTCTTGTTCATGATATGCCTGAAAATGATGTCGCGCATGAACGAATTAAGAATCTTTTACAACATACACGTGCGCATATTATTTCGATGACGGCTGATGAACACGATCACGTTACCGGTATTGTTAGTCATGTCCCCCACTTTGTGGCCTCTAGCCTCGTCAATTTAAATGCTTACTATGCACCGGAGTCAGAGTGGATTAAACAACTTGCCGCTGGTGGTTTTAGAGATATTACACGCATCGCAAGCAGTAATCCAGAAATGTGGAGAGATATCTCTATTGAAAATAGAACACATATTTTATCTGTAATGAAGCATCTTCATTCTGATTTTAGTAAAATTATCGACCTTCTTGAGCGTCAAGATTCTGACGGGCTCTATGATTTTTTCAATAATGCTAAGCAATATCGTGATGCCCTCCCTATTCGCAGCCAAGGTGCAATGAACAGTTCATTCGATTTATATGTTGATATTCCGGATAAACCTGGTACAATTTCGCAAGTTTTAGATATTTTAAGCCACGAACGTATTTCTATTAGTAATGTGAGAATTTTAGAAGTTCGTGAAGATATTTATGGCGCCTTGCGTGTCAGTTTTAAAACTGCCTCAGATCGTGATGCTGGACGACTTGCCCTTTCGCATCAATTCGATACGTATATTAACTAACATAAAAAGAAGTAGCGCTCCTCCCTTAGCTACTTCTTTTTATATTTCATATTCTCCCATAATAGTTTACATAATATAATTATGGTTTTTAAACTTTTATAATGAAGGGCTCTTAAGCTATTTGCTTTTTAGCTACATTTTGTGACCTGCCATTAACCCTAACCGTGTGTGTTTCGTCCCCGCTTCAGTAAAAGAGACTGCCTTCGAAACGCTCCCTTTGCCATATTTTTGATGTAAGGCATCAATAGTTTTGGCTAACGCTTCTTCTCTTCTACGTTGGTACTCATCGATAAATAAGTTAAGCTGTCGATCATTGTCCGATACAAAATGCGTCAAAGAAACACTCAGTGTACGATATAATTGGGAGGTGTCACAGTGGTCGTCAGCTAAACGCAACACAGTTTGAAGAATGTCTCTGTCTAAATTTGTCGCATCTTGTAATGTATACTGTTTGGAAACGCCTCCGCCTTCTTTATATCCAAAAGAGAAATGAATCGTTTTTGCAAATTGCTTACGCGCACGCAAACGACTGGCCACATCTTCAATTAACTCACGCATAACGACTTTCGTTTCTTCGTAAGTATAATCCCTCATTAAAATCTGACTTTTACAAATAGAAGGATTGATAACACGATAACTATCACTAATGTGACTTTGATCAATGCCATTTGCATGCAGATGTAAATCCACGCCTATAATCCCAAAATCTCTTTTTAAATATTGATATGGATATTGTGCCAGTTGCCCAATATTAAAAATCCCCCGTTGATTAAGTTTCTTTTCTGTTCGTGTGCTAATCCCCCAAAAATCACGCAAGGGTTCTATTTTCCAGAGTTTTGTTGGGACATCTTCATAACGCCATTCAGCGATATGGTTCTCATTGTGTTTCGCCTCATTATCAAGTGCCACTTTACTCAGCAACATATTAGGGCCAATCCCTATCGCGCAATGAATGTGCGTCTCATCTAAAATCTCTTTGATGAGTCTTTCGCAAAATGATAAAAGTGTCGTATTAAAGCGATAATAACTTTTCGTCACATCCATAAAAAACTCATCGATACTATATTGATGTAAATCCTCTGCTGGCACATAACGTAAAGCAATTTGAGAAATTTTTAGAGAGACCTCAAGATACTTTCTCATACTCGGATTAATAATATAAATGTCATTACGATGAGGAATTTCAAATAATCGCGAACCTGTTTTAATTCCTAATGCTTTGAGTGCCGGCGTCGACGCAAGTACAACGGATCCTTGACGTTTTGTATCAGCCACCACAGCCAGTTTTGTCGTAAGTGGATCTAGTCCTTTTTCAATACAGGAAACACTTGCAAAAAAGCTCTTTTGGTCTATACATAAAATATCTCTATTTTCTAATAAATGATAATCATACATCTTACCGCCCCCCAATTTTTATCATTTGAGATATTTCTATTATATACGAACATATGTTCTATTTTCAAGGAAAAGAGAAAATCCGTTCGCTTATAATCATAAAAAAGCACAACACCTTTTTAATAAGATGTTGTGTCTGTTATAACTATAATATTTAAGCTTTGTTATAAGGAATCAACTCTTCTACTTCTTCATCTATACCTAAATCAATATAGACATGCGCTTGTAAATAAACCCGACTCTCTTTACATTGGAAATTCAAGTCTTCTGGTTTGAACTCAAATGTGACTTGTTGTGGGTTCGCTTTATCTACTGTGAAACGCTCTTCTAACACAAAGCGATCTAATTCATTTTCAAGTTGCGAAAACTCGCTTGTTTCATCCTTATTTTCATACTTTTCAATGAGTTTGACTTCTGTATGTGTGACAGTTTGTATACTGTCTCCCGCTTTAAAGTAAATACATCCTGTAATCGCATCTGAAACCTCATACGTTTTTTGGTCCAAACGAATATAGACATGCATCCCATTAATTCCTAATGATGTTAAAATATTTTCAAAACCCATAAAGTACCTCCTGAAACACTTTCTTTATCATATCTTTTATAGAATTCACTTTGCAACTCATATGTAAAATTTAAAAAATGATTAAGAAGATACGCACATTCTGTTAAGATAATACTATACTGAGATAAAGGAGGCGACACACATGCCTATCGTAACTGTTCAACTACTTGAAGGTCGTACTGATGAACAATTAAAAGCACTTGTTGCTGAAGTCACTGATGCTGTTGAAAAAACTACTCATGCCCAACGCGATGCCATTTCTGTGATTGTCGAAGAAATGAAACCTCAACACTACGGTGTGGGAGGAACACGTAAATCAGACGTATAACATTGAAAACGGGGTAGGAAAAATCCTACCCCGTTTTGTTTATTCTTCATTTAAGAACTGCTGTATTTTCTTCTTATTAGCTTCTTTATCAATACCTAAAGCACTTCCACCGTCACTCGTCGTAACGTTTTCATAAGTCCCTTTCGCTGGGACACTTAACGTTTTAATATTTTTATCACCACGTACGATAAAGCTCATTCCTGTTTGATAAATGGCAGAGTCTGGCATGTCCGTAGCTACATACCCACGCATAATCCCTGCAAGTTTCGGTAGTTTAAATACGGATGACGGTTGCACCAATTCTTGTTTAAGTGCATTCATCACTTGTTGTTGACGTCTTACGCGACCAAAATCGCCCTCTTCATCATGTCGAAAACGCGCATAGCCTAACAATTCTTTACCATTTAAACGATGCTCACCTTTTTTCAATGAGACCCCAATTTTAGCAGACATATCTTTTTCTACGTTAATAGGGACACCTTGAGGGCTTAATTCATCAATCATGGCTTCAAACCCTTTAAAATCTAAAGTGGCATAATATTCCGGTTCGATGCCTAAATTCTCTTTGAGCGTTTGACGTAATAATTCAGGTCCACCTAGGGAATAGGCTGTATTGATTTTATAACGATTGTATCCTGGAATATCGGCGTAGATATCACGCATGACAGAAACAATTTTCATATCTTTATGTAGGAAATCATATTGCGCAATCATAATGGAATCTGTTCGGGAGACACCACCATCTTCTCGGTCAGATCCTAAAATTAATACCGTGGCTTTGCCATCGTTTTTAGAGACACCATTAAATTTATGTAACTTTGGTGCTTGTTTATGTTCTTTGGCTACATCTAAGCCAGCACGATAACTCGAAATAGTAAAAGCAATAGCGATAATCAAAAGCAATATTAGCGCTAAACTAACAAAAGGTAGTTTGCGAATGCGTCTCTTTTTACGTCGTCTGACTTGCTGTTTTGGATTTCTGTGTTCATAATTATTTTCACTCATCTTATCAACCTTATACCTTCAAAATTGGGATAGTCTGTACTATAATTAATACATATTAACGTTATATAAAATTATTTTAAAAATCAAGCAAAAACTTTAAAAATCATACTAAGGTCTAAAAATTATGGGGAAAGGGTGTCGACATGAATATCAATGTGGCTTATTTTGCGGGAGGATGTTTTTGGTGTATGGTACAACCGTTCGATACAAATGAAGGTATAGAAAAAGTCACTTCAGGTTATATGGGCGGTCATACCAAACATCCTACATACGAGGAAGTAAAAACAGGAGAGACAGGGCACTATGAGGCTGTGCGCATTGAATATGATGTGGCACTCTTTTCATACAATAAACTATTAGAAATTTTCTTTTCCGTCATTGATCCTACCGATGCCGGTGGACAGTTCCAAGATAGAGGGCCTCAATACCAAACAGCAATATTTTATACGAATGAAGACCAAAAAGCGCTTGCCGAAGCGTATATTGAGTCACTTCAACATACCATAAATCATGATAAAGCTATTGCGACAAAAGTATTACCCGCTTCTGAATTTTACGAAGCAGAGGCGTATCATCAAGATTTTTATAAAAAGAACCCTGAGCGTTACCAACAAGAAAAAGCCGACCGCGCCCGCTATCAATCTGACTCAATTTCGTAAAGAAAACTCAAGTAAATCTTCTCTTTCAGCTCTCCAGTCATTATGATGCACCGGCATACACATGATTAACAAATAGGCGTCGAGACATAATATCAAGTCTCAACGCCTATTTGTATGTGCCTTCTTTACTGCTTCTCACGTTCCAATACCAAAAGAAGTGAGGTACAAAATACCTCACTCCCATACTTCTATTTATGCATTTTTACGAATGACACGTGTCACCTTAATAAGACTTTCCCAAACATTTTGGCGACGATGATAAACTAAAAAGCGCGATTCCCATTGAGGATTAAACTTACTTTTATATTTACGTAGCCCTTGGAAACTGTATAGCCCATTGAAATGTTCATATAAGCGTCCAGCAAACTTCTCACGCATATGTCCATACGGCATTTGGCCAACGTTCGATAATGTAGCCATACCCATATTGAAATAAGCATATCCTGAATCTTTTGCCCATTGAAGCATATTCAAATATAACGCATCCATAAAAGGCACATCGATCGATTTATCCCAACGAATTAAATCAACAGAGACGACCCTTTCTCCATCTACAGGCATTAATGTAACGAAAGCATCAATGCGCCCTTCTTCAGTCTTTAACACGCCAATAGGTGCTGCATCCAAGTATTCACGTGAAAAATTTCCAACTGAAAAATAAAATTCTTTCTCTTGACCAAGCCAACCGTCACTCACTTCTTTTAAGCGTTTAAACGTCGCTTCATCAACAGGAGACTCAAGTATCTCAAAAGTATATCCCATCGACTCTACTTTATTTAAAGTCGCACGGAAACCACGTCGTTTTTTACCTGAGGTCGTGAACGCTTGTGCATCAATAAGCGCCTCTTCACCTAATTTAAAGAATTGGTTTCCAAAATCATGATAAAGTGATAAATGTTTTTCAGAGACTTGGTAAAATATGACTTCGGCACCTAAATACGTCGCATGCTCATAAAACTTTTCTAAAAGCGAGGCAAAGTGCGCTTCATTTCCGACAGGATCTCCTAACACAATATAAGAATTGCGGTAGTAACGATACATTAAAAAGGCATCCTGTGCTTCATTCACAAACATATTTTTATCGCCACTAAATAAAAGGTGGCTTAAATTATGTCCGCCATATTGATTAATAATATGCTGTCCCACTTCAAAATCTACACTTTCTCGCGGTGTCCGATAATGACGTTCGAAAATATAAATGATAATTCCTACAATTAAGGACATTCCAATAATAGAAAGCCAAAAAGCAGAACGCAAAATGAAATAATCTACTTTAGGCGGTTGCGTATCAATCACTAATAAAAATTCTTTCACTAACACTTGGTTAACAAATAATATCACTGCACTGATAACAATAATATAAATCAATGTCTTTAAACGTAGTGCACGTTTTAACACATGCGCCTTGCGGTATGCGAAAATTAATGGCGCGATTATAAGTGCCGCCGCAATCAACTCAATAGAAATACCGTATACATAGAAATTAGACACAATCAGTATACATAGCGCAACAATGGTAAATAAAATTGCCCGCTGACTCCGATCAAAAATCCCTCTCAGATTTAAAATTAAAATTAAGCTTGCACTCACATTAAAAATATACAAAACAATAAATATTAAATGATGTTTAGAATGTGCTGCATCGACAATAATTCCAAAATTCACTAATAAAAAGATTAAACTTGTCACACCTACTAAAATACTCAAAATAAAAGAAGGTAAGGCATTAATCGCATCTTTTTGAAAAGAGAACACAAATCCCGACACGTCACGTGCAGGTACGAAAAACCGTGAATCGGAAATATAATTTTTGGCATGGGGACCAAATTCGAATATTGTCAAAATTAATGAAATGAAAAGCGGGAAGAAATAATAAGCAAAACGATACACAAGCAGTGCTAACACAATTTTTTCTTCTGAAATGCCAATATATTTCAAACCTAAAAGGACAATTAAATCAAATGCCCCAAATCCACCAGGGATAAATGAAGCTAAACCAGAAATTGCTGCCACGATAAAGACGCTCAAAACGACAGGAAACGATGGGTTAGCCCCTACAATATGTAATGAAAAATAAAGAACGATACTTGCACAAATCCACTCTAAGCTCGAAATTAATGTAAATAATGAACCTAGCCAACGTGCTTTTTGATCAATTGGTGATATTAAAGAAACGATAATAAAGACAGGTAACAATAAAGCAACAATATAAAGAAGGATTTTAATCCAAATAGATGTGTGCTCTAAAAAGCTAACATCTAAAATATGTGTCACGATAAGCAATGATAAAAAGCTTAACCCCGTCAACATCGACGTTAGCATGTAAGAAATAAATTTCACGAGCTTTTTACGTTCATTCGAATAGTTACTATAGAACCATAAACGAACGCCTGCACCAATAAAACCACCAAAACCAATAATGTTATTGAATGCATTAATAATATAGCCTACACGTAACGCTTTAAATTTTGACACTGGGAGTTTAAAACGTGACACTAACACCCAATCAAAAAATGATAACAGTAAAAGTGCAAACGCCCCTAATAAGAATAAACCTAACAGTTCAAATCGGTTAATATGGTTAAAGAGCAAAAATGTTTTCTTAAAATCAATGTGCGATAGCTCTTTCACTAAAACCGTCGTCACGATGACAATGAGCACCATGACAAATGCTATTTTTAAGTACCTCATAATATTTTTATTTAAAGACATACGACACGACCTTTCTGACTGATTGAATACTACTAGGATCAAAGGGTGTAAAGCTTTGATACCTGCAATATTTAAACTGACTGAATTAAACATGCTACAGGATAAACCTAACGTTTGACAAGTACGATAGGCTTATCTCGCAACATATTTAAGCTAATTTTAAGTTCCTTGCATAGAAACACTTTAAAGTGTTTTTTGATTGGATTTTGTCGCCGCATATTCTTCTTCAGGCATTTCATAAAGTCCCGCATCATCAGCGTAGAATTTATTATAACGACGTTTAAATAATAAGAAGATATGCGATACAAGTACTTTCAAAATGGCATAAGCTGGAATACCTAAAATCACACCCACAATTCCTAGTAAGTTACCTGCACTCAACAATACAAAAATAATCGTTAACGGGTGAATTTTTAAAGTTTTTCCCATGACGTTTGGAGAAATAAAATGCCCCTCAATAAATTGTACAGCTGTCCATACAATGATTAATTTAATCAACATAAATGGTGATGTAATGATAGAGATAATAATTGCTGGTGATATGGCAATTGTCGGTCCTAAGTATGGAACAACACTTGTCACTGCAGCTATACTTGCTAATATAAGCGCATAATCAAGTCCAATAATGGAATAACCAATAAATAGTAAAAATCCAATACAAAAAGAAACGATGATTTGGCCTTGAATATAAGATCCTACTTGATGGCTCATTTTGTCTAATAAATCATGTGTATCTTTACGGAATTTAGGCGGGGTAATTTTATTAATAAATCCTTTAAATTTATGGCCATCTTTGAGCATAAAGAACAGTACAAATGGGACTGTGATGAGTACGACGGTCGCATTGACTAATGTTTCAGCAAACGTACGAATTCTAGGTGCGATATTGTCAGACATATTCGGCAAACGCTCTTTTAGGGTGGTCAATGTGCTTTCAATTTGTGTTGAATATTTTTCTAAAAATGGAAAATGCATGACCCGATTTGCAAACTCACTTACTTTTTGAATATAAAAAGGTGCGTTTGAAATAAGACGATCTAATTGGATGGAAACAAGTGGAATTAACAAATTAACGATAATCGTAATAATTCCAGCAATCCCTACAAACAGAATGGTAATCCCCCATATCCGCTTAATATTATAACGTTCCATCAAGTTGATAATCGGATTAAATAAATAGAATAAAATCAACCCAATAATAATCGGTGCAGCTATTGTATTAAATACAATAATAAATGGTTGGAAGACATACGACACTTTATCAAAAATAAAAATTACGATGCCTAATAAGATGAAAATCATTAGTGCAAAAAGTAAATCTTTTCCCCCAAAAAATTTCATAAAACGACTTTCTCGAAAATCAAGGTTTTGACGTTCAAACCCTTGAGATGGTTTGTGTTCCGACATCTAATCCTCACCCTACTTTACTTAAATTAATTATAGTGTATCGTTTTTTTAAATAAATTAAAACATATACCCGCTTCAGGAACATTAAATTTACCTTAGATTTGTTATGAACGATGTGCATTTTATCGTTCAATATACCACAAAAATAAAAGTCGAAACAAAAATACCTATGTAGTCGCTCACGCGGTACATAGGTATGAAATGAATGATTAGGCTTTAAATAAGCTTTCACCGAATTGTAAGGATTGACCTTCTGTTAAATCAACCTCTTGAATATTGCCTTGTGTCACGATGATAGGTGTAATATCACTTTTCGCATTTTCACGAATGTAGTCTAAATCAAATGTTAATAAAACATCACCTGGTTGAATGGTTTGTCCTTCTTCAACGTGCATTGTGAATCCTTCACCATTTAATTTCACAGTATCGAGACCTACATGAATTAAAAGCTCTACACCTTCGTTTGAAACAAGACCAATGGCATGCTTAGTTGGGAAGAACATTTGTACTTTACCACTGAATGGTGCACGGACTTCACCTTTAGAAGGTTGAATCGCAATGCCATCTCCCATCATTTTTTCACGGAACACTTGATCAGGAACTTCAGAAAGTGGAACGTATGTCCCTTCAAGTGGTGCAACAACCTGCGTATGTTTCGATGTTACGGTTTCATCAGCTGAATCTGTGGTTTCAACCACGACAGGTTCATCATCCTGATCGTCTAGAGAAACCGGTCTTACTGCTTTACCATCCATAATATGTTGCATTTCATGTTTAATTTGATCTGATTTCGGTCCAAATATCGCTTGCATATTGTTACCGACTTCTAAGACACCAGAGGCACCTAAATCTTTCAAACGCGCCACATCTACTTTACCTTTATCTGCCACTTCAACACGTAAACGAGTGATACAAGCATCTAAATGTTTGATGTTTTCCTGACCTCCCATAGATTCAAGAACGGCATAAGGTAGTTCACTAGCTTCTACTGAAGAAGTTTCTGCCTTTTTATCTTCACGGCCTGGCGTTTTAAAGTTGAATTTTGTAATTAAGAAGCGGAAGATTGTATAGTAAATGACTGCGTATACTAAACCAACAGGAATCACAAGCCACCAAGCTGTTTTGTTCGGTAAAATTCCAAGTAGTACAAAATCAATAAAACCACCAGAGAATGTATAACCTAAATGTAAATCAAGTAAATATAAAATTACGAATGAGAAACCATCAAGTACCGCATGAATAAAGAATAATAATGGTGCAACGAACAAGAATGAAAATTCTAATGGTTCAGTAATACCTGTTAAAAATGATGTTAAACCTGCTGATATCATTAAACCTGCAACAACTTTTTTATTTTCAGGTTTTGCCGTATGGTAAATGGCTAAAGCTGCAGCTGGTAAACCAAACATCATCACAGGGAATTCCCCTTGCATGAATTTACCTGCTGTTAAATGAGACCCTTCACGAATTTGTTCTAAGAAAATACGTTGGTCCCCTTTGAAAATTTCTCCTGCAGCATTTGTATATGAACCAAATTCAAACCAGAATGGTGCATGGAAAATATGATGCAATCCAAAAGGAATTAATAAACGTTTAATAAAACCAAAGAAAAAGACGGCAAGCCCCGTATTAGAATCCAATAAACCAGAACTAAAAGCATTCAACCCAGTTTGAATCGTTGGCCAAATTAATGCCATTGGAAACGCAAGAATAAATGAGAGTGTCGCCATCATAATCGGCACAAATCGTTTTCCTGCGAAGAAACCTAGATACGTCGGTAATGAAATGTTATAAAACTTGTTATAACACCATGCCGCAAGCGCACCAATGATAATACCTCCAAATACCCCTGTTTGAAGCGTTGGAATCCCAAGCACACTTGCAAAACCTTTATCGGCTTGACCTGCCATCTCAGGTGTCACATGTAAAAAGGCCCCCATCGTTTTGTTGAGAATCACAAATCCAACAAATGCTGCGATGGCTGCAACCCCGTCACCACCAGCAAGACCTATGGCAACCCCCATCGCAAAAATAATCGGCAAGTTATCAAAAATAACACTACCTGCCCCCGTCATCATAGAGGCGACGCTTTGTACACCTTCATTTTGAATGAACGGAAGATAATGTTGTAATGCTTCCCCTTGTAGCGCGACCCCAAATGCTAAAAGCAATCCGGCTGCAGGTAGAATCGCAACAGGTAACATTAATGCTTTACCTATGCGTTGCAACTGTCCAAATAGTTTTTTTCCCACTGTAATACCTCCAATTTTTATGATACCAACACAAAAAAGGCATGAGTAAAAATCTATGAATGGTTTTTCACAGATCTGAACTCATGCCTAATCTCACTTAGTAACACGTTACATATTTGATTGAGAAGTCGTAGAAAGTTGTTGAATATGCATTGTTAAATATGCGATTTCAGCTTGATACACCTCTACGCTACTTTGTGTTTGAATCATTTTTACTATTTTAACAGCTATATTGTAGCATAAAGGATATTGTGATTTCAATAACGTTTCAAAATTTAATTCGACGTGCGCACGCTCTCCATTACGAACACGTTGTAATAAAAAATGGATGTGTCTCACAAAACGTTGATATTGAATCGATTGTACTGGAATTTTAATTTGTAAATCATGTTCAATTATTTTAACTGCAGTTTTAATTAACTTTGGTACTTGTTGCGTTTGTTCGATGTCAATTTGATTCGTCTGTGAAGCAATATGTAAAGCAATAAATCCAACTTCATCATCTGGAAAATCAACATTTAACTGTAAATTGATTCTCGCTACGACACGCTTCGCAATTTTATAGGCTTCAGGGTAACTGTACTTCGTCTCACTTAGAAAGGGATTTTGTATAAATTGGTTTTGTTGATAACGCTTAAGTGCAAAGACAATATGATCTGTGAGCGATACGATAAATGACTCATTTTGACTCAAATCAAAGTGCGCCATGATAAGTTGTACAGATTCTATAACAACTTTAACTACGTCTTCATCTGTATGTTCAAGTACCATTTTATAATGGTCTTGTTCTTGTTTATTTTGTAAAGTGAAAATTTTTTCAATGACTTTGTCTGGTTCAATATACTTTCCTGCTTTTTGATTAAAGCCCAACCCTTTGCCAATGACAATGACTTCTTCTTTACGGTATTCACATATTAAGACATTATTATTGAGTACTTTTTTGATTAAGTATGATGGCATAATTTTTTCTCCTCTATCACTTAATAATGATTATATATGGAATATAAAAATAAATAAAGCCACTTTTAAATGATTCAGCGCTTTGGATATGTGATTTAGAAACGTGAAAAGGAGCTAGAACAAGATAATGTCCTAGCCCCAATAGAAAAGCAATTCACTATGTTTAAAATTTATCATATTGTTTTAATCGTTTTTGTGCATCTCCCCAACATTCAATACCAAACAAATTAATTTCTAATTCTTCTGGTCTAAAGATTGGACGTTTACCTTCTTTACGTTGACGTTGATAGTCTTTTGCAACCGCAAAAGCTACATTTGATAAACCAATAATCGCCACTAAGTTCACAATGGCCATCATTCCCATAAATAGGTCGGCTGCTCCCCAAACTGTTTCAGTTTTAACAACAGCACCCACAAATACTAGTAAAACAACAAAACAACGGAAGATGAAGAGTACAATCTTATTTTCAGACAAAAATTCAATATTAGATTGACCATAGTAATAGTTTCCAATTACAGATGAAAACGCAAATAACGTAATCGCAATAGTTAAGAAAATACCACCTGCTGACCCTAAATGTTCGTTAAGGGCGGATTGTGTAACTGCTACACCTTGGGTAGCCCCTTCACCAAACTCTAGGCCTGAATATAATAAAATCATAATCGCTGTCGCTGTACATACGAGTAATGTATCAAAGAACACCCCTAAAGATTGGATTAATCCTTGTTTTACTGGGTGAGGTACTGCAGCAGTGGCAGCCGCGTTTGGTGCTGAACCCATACCCGCTTCATTAGAGAACAATCCACGTTTAACACCTTGTAAGACTGCAAAACCAACAGCACCACCTGCTGCTTGATTCAAACCAAAAGCACTTTTAATTATGGTCATAATCATCGGCACAATTTGATCGATATGTGTCACTAAAATGAACAATACCATCAAAATGTAAATAATCGCCATAATTGGAACGATGAATGATGAGAGCGTCGCAATACTACGCACACCACCAAATATAATAATTGCTGTAATCACCGCTAAAACAATACCTGTAATCACTGGATTCACATTGTATTGCGTATTTAAAGATTCTGCAATTGTATTTGATTGAACCGTGTTAAAAACAAAAGCGAATGTAATGGTAATTAATATCGCAAATACCACACCAAGCCATTTTTGATTTAAACCTTTAGTAATATAATAAGCCGGTCCACCTCGGAAACCGCCTTCTTTATCAGGAACTTTGTAAACTTGAGCTAAAGTCGCCTCAATAAAGGCACTTGCTGCACCGATAATGGCAATAATCCACATCCAAAATACAGCACCAGGTCCTCCTAAAACAATAGCTGTCGCAACACCGGCAATATTTCCTGTACCTACACGTGATCCCGCACTAATAGCGAAAGCTTGGAAAGGAGAAATACCTTTTTCACCGGAATCCAAAGTTTCTGGCTTCTCCGTTAAGGTCCTAAACATTTCAGGCAGCCACCTAATTTGAATAAACTTAGAGCTAATTGAGAAAAATAGCCCAGCTGTCAATAGTAAACCAATTAAATATTGGGACCAAATTAAGTCATTACCTTCAGTAACAATTGTTTTGAACCAATCCGGAATTAAACTATCAAAATCTTTCACTTTAATCCCTCTTTACTTATCAAATTTTCAATATACTCATTTTAAAAAACAACTAGTATCATTCTATCATTGTTATAGAAAAGTGACTATCAATTTTTTAAATGTGCATCGATTTCAAGATGCTTTATTTCACCAAACGTCGTTACATCAACAACGAAACTACCATTTGTATATTGCTCTGATAAGTGGATATCACTAATTTGACCTTGATAATGTTCATTTTCTGAACATAATGTAAATGTATTATTTTCCGGATGACAGACGCGCGCCGCAACCACGCGATGAGGGTTCTTCTTAAGTTCTTTCAGTAAAGTCATGCCACGTTGTGCACGTTTAGCAGACTGTAATAGTGAGGCTTTAATACGTTTTAAAGCACCTCTTTGCGTAGCGATGAGTATGGTATCTTCATTATTAACCGTATCAACTAAAATCACAACGTCTTCATCTTTAAGATTAATCGCTTTAACACCTGCAGCACGTAACCCAGTATCTGGCAACTCAGAGAGTGGGTATGTTAAAGACATGCCTTTATGTGTTAATAAAGTTATCAACTGTAGATCGTTCGTCGCGTTCACTTTCATCACTGAAACAATTTCATCTCCAGCTTTCACTTTCGATGCGACGAGTGGCTTATTCGTACGTGTGGATTTAAAACCTGAAAGCAAGCTTTTTTTTATCATACCATTTCGCGTTGCTGTCACAATCGCTTCTTCATCTGTGAACTGTGACACGACATAGGCTTGAATCACCGTTTCATCTTCATCAATAGGGACAATTTGAGACACGTGCTGTCCTAAATCTTTCCATTTAATATCTGGTAATTTGTGGACGGAAATAAGTAAATAACGGCCTTTATTCGTAAAGACTAAAGCTGTATCTTGTGTGTTAACTTCTTGAATCGTAAGTATTGCGTCTTTGTCTTTAAGTCCAATTTCTTCTTTGCCACTTGCATTAAAGCTGCGTAATGATGTCCGTTTAATATACCCTTCACGCGTTAAACTCATGACCACCGTCTCACTTGGCACTATCACTTCTTTATCAATTTTGATTTCAGCGATTTCTTTTTCAATGACAGAAAGACGTGGGGATTTGAATTGTGATTTGATCTCACTCAATTCATCTTTAATCACACTAAGTAAAGCGTCATGATCATCTAAAATATGTTTAAGTTCTGCAATGCGTGCTTCCAGTTCTTTATGTTCATCTTGTAAAGCCACAATATCAGTGTTTGTCAAACGATAAAGTTGTAACATGACAATGGCTTCTGCTTGTTCTTGGGTAAAGTCAAACTCAGAAACAAGATTATTTTTAGCATCACTTTTATTCTTAGAATTACGAATAATTGCGATGACTTCATCAAGAATTGATAACGCCTTGATCAAACCTTCAACAATATGCATCCGTGCCTCCGCATGGCTTAAATCAAATTGAGTGCGTCGTGTCACGACTTCAATTTGATGATTTAAATAGCTATCGATCATTGGTTTGATGCCCATCAATTTTGGTCGTCCTTCACTGATGGCAACCATATTGAAGTTATATGCGACTTGTAAATCTGTATTTTTAAATAAGTAATTTAAAATCGCTGTAGCGTTAACATTTTTCTTAAGCTCAATCGCAACACGGAGTCCACTTCGATCCGTTTCATCACGCACTTCGACAATACCATCAACTTTTTTATCTGCACGAAGTTCATCAATTTTTTTAACGAGATTACTTTTATTGACTTCATATGGGATTTCAGTCACCACAATTTGAGAGCGACCATTTCGTAACGATTCTATTTCAGTTTTTGAACGAATAATAATTTTGCCTTTCCCCGTCTCATAAGCCTTTTTAATGCCATCAATTCCTTGAATAATACCTCCTGTAGGAAAATCAGGACCTTTGATGTATTTCATTAATTGACTGACTGAAATTTCAGGTTGGTCAATATATTTTAGAGTTGCAGTAATTACTTCTGCTAAATTATGTGGAGGAATATCTGTGGCGTACCCCGCTGAAATTCCTGTAGATCCATTGACTAGTAGATTCGGAAAACGTGCTGGGAGCACCATAGGTTCCATTTCAGTGTCGTCATAATTCGGTACGAAATCGACCGTTTCTTTATGAATGTCCCGTAGAAGCTGTGCGGATAGTACGCTTAGTTTTGCCTCTGTATAACGCATCGCAGCAGGAGGGTCATTGTCAATACTCCCATTGTTACCATGCATTTCTACGAGCACATGTCGCAATTTCCAATCTTGACTCAAACGTACCATGGCATCATAGACTGATGAATCACCGTGTGGATGAAATTGTCCAATGACATCCCCGACGGTTTTCGCACTTTTACGGAAGTTTTTATCATACGTATTGCCACTGGCATACATCGCATATAATATTCGACGTTGAACAGGTTTTAAACCATCGCGTACATCAGGTAAAGCACGTTCTTGAATAATATATTTACTGTAACGTCCGAAGCGGTCACCAATGACATCTTCTAAAGGTAAACTTTGGATGATTTCAGCCATTATGCATTCTCCTCTTCAGATTCATCATTTAAAATTTGAATTTCATCATTTTCTAAAATACTTTGATCTTCTTGCATACCAAATTGAACATGACGTTCAATCCACTCACGACGTGGGGCAACTTTATCTCCCATTAACGTAGAAACACGCTTAGATGACCGTACTTCATCTTCTATTTGAACACGAATTAATGTACGCGTTTCAGGATTCATCGTCGTTTCCCATAATTGATCAGGATTCATTTCACCTAAACCTTTGTATCGTTGTAAAATAAAACCTTTACCAAACTCTTTTTGTAAATCTTCAAGCTCTTCATCTGTCCAAGCGTAAGCCACTTTTTTATTTTTATTTTTACCTTTTTCTAACTTGTACAATGGAGGCAAGGCAATAAATACGCGCCCCGCCGCTACTAATGGACGCATATATTTAAAGAAGAACGTTAACAATAAGACTTGTATGTGTGCCCCATCAGTATCAGCATCCGTCATAATAATGACGCGATTGTAGTTACTATCCTCTATATTAAAGTCATTACCTACACCGGCACCTATTGTATGAATTATCGTGTTGATTTCTTCATTTTTAAAAATATCTTCAAGTTTCGCTTTTTCAGTATTAATCACTTTTCCTCGTAAAGGTAAGATAGCTTGAAACTTACGATCACGTCCTAATTTTGCAGATCCTCCGGCAGAGTCTCCCTCTACAAGGTATAATTCATTTTTTTCCGTATTTTTACTTTGTGCTGGTGTTAATTTACCTGATAATAAGGTATCTTTGCGCTTATTCTTTTTCCCTGAGCGGGCATCTTCACGTGCTTTTCGTGCCGCTTCCCTTGCTTGTTGTGCTTTAATGGCTTTTTTGACTAAAGCTTTAGACAATTGCCCTTTTTCTTCTAAGTAGTAAGGTAATTTTTCTGAAACTACTGAATCTACCGCACTTCTCGCTTCAGGTGTCCCTAACTTGGACTTGGTTTGACCTTCGAATTGTAATAAATGTTCTGGGATACGGACAGAAATAATCGCCGTTAACCCTTCACGAATATCATTACCTTCTAAATTTTTATCTTTTGCCTTTAAATCACCTGTGCGTCGTGCATAATCGTTAAAGACACGCGTCATCGCTGTTTTAAATCCAACCTCATGTGTTCCGCCATCTTTAGTTCTAACGTTGTTGACAAAACTCATGATACTTTCTGAATATTGGTCATTGTATTGAAAGGAAACATCTACTTCAATTTCGTTAGATTCTCCTTGGAAAAATACAACATCATGTAAAGTTTCTTTTCCTTCATTTACATACTTTACAAATTCTTTAATACCCTCTTCATAATGATAAACTTCAGTACGTTCCTTATCAGCACGACGATCCTCTAAGGTAATTTTTAACCCTTTAAGTAAAAAAGCTGATTCTTGTAGGCGTTCACTTAACGTATCAAAATTAAATGAAGTTGCATTTTTAAAGATTTCAGGGTCTGGTTTAAAAGTGACTGTTGTCCCTGTTTTTTTTGTTTTGCCTTTCGCAATAAGTTTTGTTTGCGGGATACCCCCATGTTTAAATTGTTGTTCAACAATTTTTCCATCACGATGAATTTGAACTGTGAGCCACTCACTTAAAGCATTCACTACAGAAGCACCAACACCATGCAAACCACCAGAGGTTTTATAGCCTCCTTGACCAAACTTACCTCCTGCATGGAGAACAGTGAATATGACTTCGACTGTAGGTTTACCTGATTGATGCATTCCTGTTGGCATTCCTCGTCCATTATCGGAAATCGTAATACTTTCATCTGCATTAATTGTGACATTAATTTCGTCACCATAGCCATTTAAAATTTCGTCCACGGAGTTGTCTACAACTTCATATACTAAATGGTGTAGGCCACGCTTATCCGTTGAACCGATGTACATCCCTGGTCTTTTACGAACTGCTTCAAGACCCTCTAGTACTTGAATTGCATCATCAGAATAGTTGTGATTTGTTTTCGCTGACACTCAATTCCCCTCCTACAAACATATGTTCGTTCATAAAACTATACAATAGTTATTCTTATATAAATCGCTTTAAAATGCAAGTCACAATTTGAATTCACGCTATGTTTCATAACACGAGATGGACAAATTACTTATTTAGTAACACCAAAAAACATGACGCTTGTCAAAATTTCAGGTAAAATGGTAGTAGGTACTAAAAGGATGTGAGTATACATGACACTTTTCCTAGTGATTATTTTAAGTTACCTTATCGGAGCAATACCAAGTGGTTATTTGATAGGTAAACTGTTTTTTAAAAAAGATATACGACAATACGGCAGTGGGAATACAGGGGCGACAAATAGCTTTAGAGTCCTAGGCAAACCTGCAGGCTTCACTGTCACTTTTTTTGATATTTTCAAAGGCTTCATTGTTGTATTTCTCCCCCCTCTATTTAACGTTGAAATACACGGCGTTTTAATTGGTATTTTTGCGATATTGGGTCATGTTTTTCCAATTTATTTAAAATTCCGCGGTGGGAAAGCTGTAGCAACAAGTGCAGGCGTCTTACTAGGTGTAAATCCAATTTTATGTTTAGTCTTAATTTCAATATTTTTTGCAATACTCTATTTAACAAAATACGTCTCACTCTCTAGTATTATTGCAGGTATTTGTTGCGTGATTGGTTCTTTCTTCATCCGCGATTATATTCTACTGTTTATCAGTATGGCAGTCGTCTTATTGCTTATTGTACGCCATACAAGCAATATTAAACGTATTATTAAAGGAACTGAACCTAAAATTAAATGGATGTAACCCATATCGATTTATTTTCACGGTAAATCCATATAAAATGTTGATATAAGTGATCAGCCTTAAATACGAGAGGAGTTTTATGTATGCAATTAGACATGACAGATAACGCAATTCAATGGTTTAAAAAAGAATTAGAATTACCTCAAGAAGGCAAAACGCTCCATTTCTTTGTAAGATATGGTGGAGAATTTCAGTTAAAACAAGGTTTTAGCCCGGCATTTAATATTGAAAATATTAATGACATTGATGAAATCGGCTACGAAGAAACATTAAATGGTTTAAAATTGATGATTGCTGAAAAAGACCTATGGTATTTTGAAGATCATCGACTAAAAATCGATGTACAAAATGATGAAGTCATTTATGAAGCTGAAGAAAATTAAAATATACCATCCATAAAATAGACGCTTTAATAAGTAAAGACCTGTTCAACATCATATATAACTGTTGAACAGGTCTTCTCTTTTTTAACCCGTGTGTTGATTAACTCGTGCGATAAAAATACATCTATTTTCCGCCATATTTACCAAGTTGTCCTTAGCATGTAAGCTCTTTTTCAACCCCAGCTTGATTTTGCTCATCCACGGAACGATAAACTTCAAACCAGTTAGGAAAAGCTTTATCCAGACGGATAGGTTTACGGCCATCTTTTGTAATAATGACATTATCTGTATAGCCAGTGGTCACTATTTCACCTTTTTCATTATATATCTCATACTGATATCTTGAACGTAATCGCGAAAATTTAGAAACCCATGTTTTGACAATCACTTTTTCAGGATATGTAACACTTTTTTTATAGTTAATATTTAACTCTGTCACAGGAGAAACAACCCCTGCATTTTCCATTTCACTATAATCCAAACCTAGTTTACGAATATAATCCGTACGTGCCACTTCAAACCAAGTAGCATAATTTCCATGATAAATCACACCCATTTGGTCTGTTTCTTGATATCTTGATTCGATTTCTGTTAAAGCATATAGCATGATACGTCCCTCTTTCTTTTGGTCATTATGTAACAGTGTATCATAAAGTCCCAACGAATCCTTTTAAGAACCTTTACTGCATGAGATAGCATTTTAAACAAATACAACGAAAACTAAAAATAATTTATGTATAGCGACAAAAAAAGACGAGGACATGAAGATGCCCTCGTTTTTTTCATAATTATATCATTAATTGGCTAACTTTTTACGAAGTACTAGTTGTAAGATACCACCATGACGATAGTATTCGATTTCAACTTTTGAATCAAATCGTGCAAGTGCATTAAATTCAATAATTTGACCGTCTTCTTTTTTCGCTGTAACTTTGACTTCTTGGCCAGGTTCGATATTTTCTGTAATATCAACTGAAATATGTTCTGTGCCATCAAGGCCAAGTGCATCAGCGGAATCCCCTTGTTTGAATTGTAATGGTAATACACCCATCATCACAAGATTTGAACGGTGAATACGTTCATAACTTTGCGCAATGACTGTTTTTACACCTAATAAATTCGTTCCTTTAGCTGCCCAGTCACGTGAAGAGCCCATACCATAGTCGTTACCAGCTAATACAACTAGACCTGTGCCATCTTCTTTATACTTCATGGCTGCATCATAAATGGACATCACTTCTTTTGTTGGCCAGTATGTTGTATAGCCACCTTCTGTACCTGGAGCTAATTGGTTTTTAATACGAATGTTTGCGAAAGTACCACGAACCATGACTTCGTGATTACCACGGCGTGAACCATAAGAGTTGAAATCACGTGGAGAAACGCCATTATCTAATAAATATTTACCTGCTGGTGTATCTTTACCAATAGCACCCGCTGGTGAAATATGGTCTGTTGTTACAGAATCACCGAATTTACCCATCACGCGTAAATCATTTAATGGAGCAATTTGACCCGGTTCTTTTGATAAACCTTGGAAGAAAGTAGGGTTTTGAATATACGTAGATGATGGATCAAAATCATATAAAGGTTGATCTGTCGTTTCAATTTTGTTCCACAACTCGTTATTTTCGTATACGTTTTTATACTCTTCTTTAAATAATTCCGGTGTAACTACGCTGTCTACTGCATCTGAAACTTCTTGAATAGAAGGCCAAATGTCTTTTAAGTAGACATCGTTACCTTGAGCGTCTTTACCAAGTGCTTCGTTTTGAAGGTCGATGTCCACTGTTCCAGCTAATGCGTATGCTACAACAAGTTGTGGTGAAGCAAGATAGTTCGCTTTTACTAATGGGTGAATACGTCCTTCAAAGTTACGGTTACCTGACAATACAGAAGTTACTAAAAGATCTTCTTTAGCCACTGCACGTTCAATTTCTTCAAGTAATGGTCCTGAGTTACCAATACATGTTGTACAGCCGTAACCTACTAGATTAAATCCTAATTGATCTAAATAGTCTTGTAAGCCCGCATCACGTAAATATCCAGTCACGACTTTTGAGCCAGGCGCTAAAGATGTTTTTACGTATTCAGGAACTTTTAAGCCTTTTTCAACAGCTTTTTTAGCAAGTAAACCTGCACCTAACATGACGTATGGATTAGATGTGTTCGTACATGAAGTGATTGCGGCAATAGCAATATCTCCTGTTTTCATTTCAGTTGTACGACCATCTTTGAATTCGATTGTAGCTTTTTTATCAAATTCACTCTTATCAAGTCCATGACCGTGGTTGCCTGCAGGTGCAGTCACTGATTTTTGGAAAGCATCTTTCATGTCGCTTAAGAAGATAAGGTCTTGTGGTCGTTTTGGACCTGATAATGAAGCTTCTACTGTAGATAAATCCAAATCAACAACATCAGTGTAATTTGGTTCAGCTGAAGCATCAAAGAACATATGATTTTCTTTTAAATATTGGTCAACTGTTGCAATTTGTTCTTCTGAACGTCCAGTTAAGCGTAAATATTTTAATGTTTCATCATCAACTGGGAAGAAACCACATGTTGCACCGTATTCAGGCGCCATGTTTGCAATCGTTGCACGGTCTGCAAGTGGCAATTTTTCAACGCCTGGACCGAAAAATTCGACAAATTTGCCCACAACACCTTTTTTACGTAACAATTCAGTCACACGTAATGCAAGGTCTGTCGCTGTTGAACCTTGTGGTAATTCGTTTGTTAAACGTACGCCAATCACTTCTGGAATTGGGAAATATGAAGGTTGACCAAGCATACCTGCTTCAGCTTCAATACCGCCAACGCCCCAGCCTAAGACACCAAGACCATTAATCATTGTCGTATGTGAGTCAGTACCAACAAGTGTATCTGGGAAAGCAACTTGATCTCCCTCAATGTCACGGACATGGACCACATTTGCTAAGTATTCAAGGTTGACTTGGTGAACAATACCTGTTGCAGGTGGTACTGCATTATAGTTTTGAAAAGCTTTTGTTGCCCAATTCAAAAATTGGTAACGCTCATAGTTTCTTTCAAATTCTAATTTCATGTTACGTTCAAGTGCATCAGGATTTGCATAGCTATCCACTTGTACAGAGTGGTCAATAACTAAATCTACGGGCACTTCTGGATTGATTTTCGTTAAGTCTCCACCCACATCATCCATTGCTTTACGTAATGACGCTAAGTCAACGACTGCCGGTACACCCGTAAAGTCTTGTAAGATAACACGAGATGGTTTAAAAGGAACTTCCCCTTTTTCATTTTCTTTGCCAAATGTAGATAAAGCTTTAATGTGTTCATCCGTAATGACAAATCCATCTTCTTGACGTAAAACCGATTCTAAAAGTACTCGAATTGAATAAGGTAAACGACTTACTTCTGTTAAACCTTGCTCTTCTAGAGATTTAAGGTCGTAATAAGTTAACGTTTTACCATTGACTTGAAATGACTTTTTAGCTTGCTCTTTTAATTTTGAAGCCATAGAATATCCCCCCTGATATTATTATATGCCGTTACTTCAATTGTATAATTATCCTACTCTGAAAACAACAGTCTACCTATGAAAACCCTTAATTCAATGTTTCGTCTTTTGAATCAGATATTATAAGTATAAATTATCAACCACATTGAGTGTAATAAGTATATTTTATCCAATCACCTTATATCTCCATATAAACTCTCGTCGTTAAAGTGAAATAAAGCATAAAAAAACTGATTACAAAGCGCATAAACTTTGTAATCAGTTGTTTAAAGTCAATTATCTTTCAGAATCTCGTAGTGACTTGCGTTTTGAGATCAGTTCTTCTTCGTAATCATTACGAGAATTTTCAACATATTCTTTTAAGCGGTGTTTATTGGGTGTTAACGTTAATCCTAAGAATTTACGTTCTTTGTTCGCATCTTTGTAGAAACTAATCATCATCAAAATGACGACAAATGAAAATGGCAACGCACTTATAATCGCAGCGTTTTGCAGTGCCGTAAGACCTGCTTCACCATCACCGCCACCTGATAATAATAGAACAAATGCAATTAGTGATTGTGCAACACCCCATGTCACTTTAACAAAAGCGCTTGGATTTTGAGAACCAAATGTAGTTTGCATTCCTAATACAAATGTTGCAGAGTCTGCAGATGTAATAAAGAAAGAGGCAATTAATAATAAAGCAATGATTGAGAGTACCATACCCATAGGCAGATGATGGAATACACCAAACAATTGCGTTTCAACTGACATATCGAAAATTTCTTTATGTTTTTTAGCCGTCTCAATACCTAGGACACCAAATACACTAAACCAGATAAAACTTACAATCACCGGTACTAATAAAACCCCTGAAATAAATTCACGAATTGAACGCCCTTTAGATACACGTGCGATAAACACACCAACGAATGGGCTCCAGCTTAACCACCAACCCCAATAATAGAGTGTCCAACTTGCCATCCACTCTCTTTTTTGAGGGTTAGTTGCAGCTGCATCAAAGCTATTAAATAAGAAAGAATTGAGCAAGCTACCTGTAGAACTGGTCAACATATTTAAAATTAAAATCGTCGGTCCAATAAATAATGCTGCGATTAATAAAACTGTACCTAAACCAATATTTAAATTACTTAAATATTGGATACCTTTACTTAAACCAGACCATGCACTCATAATAAATAAAATCGTAACTACGACAATAATAATTGATTGCGTAATGATGTTGTTAGGAATATTAAATAAATAGTGTAAACCGCCAGCAATTTGTAAGGCGCCCATACCTAGTGATACAGCGACACCTACAACTGTAGCAAAAACAGCTAAAACATCAATCAATGTACCAATTGGCCCATCGACACGGTCCCCTAAAATAGGTCTCAACGTTTTTGAAAGGAGACCTGGTTCACCTTTTCTAAATTGAGAATAAGCTAGTGCTAAAGCGACAACACCATAAACTGCCCAAGCATGAAATCCCCAATGAAAGAATGTTGAACGCAGTGATTCAGTAAAAGCTTCTGTCGATTTCGGATCGGCATTCGGCGGAGAAGCAAAATGCGCAATCGGTTCTGCTGCACCATAGAAAACTAGGCCAATTCCCATCCCTGCACTGAAGAGCATCGCAAACCAAGAAACCGTGTTGAATTCTGGTTTGTCATTAGGTCTTCCAAGTTTTAATTTACCAATTGGACTGAAAATTAAAAATACACAGAAGAATACGATAACCGTAGTCAAAATGAGATAATACCAACCTAATGTACTTGTAATCCAAGCAGTAATTGAGGAAGTAATACCTCCAAATTGTTTTGGTATAAGGACCCCAACTAATACAATCGCAAAAACAATAATTGAACTAAATATAAATACTGGTGAAAACTTCTTACCATTTTGCTGTGGATTTGAAGAATTCATATCAATACCTACTCCCTTTCACTCTATTAAATTTTCAAAGATTAGTGCATTTTTATTAATTCTGTATATTTAAAGTGCTCAAACGCTAAAAATGCAATCGTCATATATACAATAACAAAACAACAAAACATAATCAACGTGGCATTACTATTTAGGTTTTTATAAAAAAATTGCTTGTTGCAATATTATGTTATTGAGGTATAATTTTTAAAGTGTTTGAAATATGACAAACAGGAGGAACATCATGTTAAAAGAATTTAAAGAATTTGCATTAAAAGGGAACGTGCTTGAACTTGCTGTTGCCGTAGTTATGGGAGCTGCTTTCAATAAGATTGTCACTTCTCTCGTTGAAAACGTAATTATGCCAGTCATCGGTCTTTTATTTGGTGAAATCGATTTCGCTAAAAATTGGACGATTTATGGTATTAAGTATGGTATCTTTATTCAATCTATTATCGACTTCATTATCATTGCTTTTGCGTTATTTATCTTTATTAAAATCGCGAATACAATTGTTAAACCAAAAGAAGTTGTTGAAGAAATTGAAGAAAATACAGTTTTATTAACTGAAATTCGCGACTTATTACGTGAACAAAATAAAAAATCATAAAACGATCTAAAAATATTCAAGAAGTTTTTTCTTATATTAAGAACTTCACCTTTGCCGACAGTTTTTTTATGTTTTTTTCAGTGAGTGTTATAACCTAAGTCAAAGGTCAAAAATTTGATGATGTGAAAGTATATATATGAACATAAGAATAGAAAAATGAACTCCGCTTATAAACAGGCGGAGTTCAATGTTATGATCAACTATATAATTAATGTGCGCTAATATGTCTCAAGTGGAGATGAATCTCTTATCCCTTAAACTCATATTACTCATTATGCTTGATAGTTGTTGAGCTATAATATTGAGATGAATTTACCTCCAATATTAATGGAATACGATTTTTTAATTCTGTGACGTGTGAAATAATACCGACTAGTCGACCACTTGCTTGTAAGTGTATCAATGTATCTAGCGCTGTTTCTAATGTTTCTTGATCTAACGTACCAAATCCTTCATCAATAAACATTGCATCCAGTGAAATCCCTCCTTGTTCATTTTGAACGACTTCACTAAGACCTAATGCTAATGCTAAAGAAGCCTGAAAAGTTTCCCCACCAGAAAGAGAAGTAATATGTCGCGTTTGATTAGAATAATAATCGTAAACTTCGATTTCAAGACCGCTATAACCTCTACCTTTATCCCCTTTACGAACCAACTCGTAACGTTGTCCTGTCATATTAAGTAAACGCTTATTTGCCGATTCTAAGATATGTTCTAAATAATAAATCAACACATAGTTTTCTAATGTTAAATTTTGCTGATTTTTCCCAGAAATGACTTCTGCTAAATGGAATAGTGAACGGTGTTCAGACATCGCTTGTTGAATCTCATTCAATATTTGCTCAATTTTTTGTGTTTTAACTTTATTTTGTTGAATTTGAAATTGAGTTTCATTGAATTGTTGTGTGACATCCGCAAGCTTTTCTTGAACAGATGTATACTCATTTTGTAAAGTTTCAAGTGGTTGTTTGGGGAGCTCTTGCAATTTTTGATATACGGATTCTTTTTGTGCAGTATATTTTTGAAGTGCTTGATGATACTGTTGCACACGCATTTCTAATGCTTGAACTTCATGAGCTTCAGTCATTAATTGTTCCAATTCTGAAACTGACTTTATATTTAATTTTTTCATTTCTTCATGAAGTGTTGAATTTAATTTTTGTTCTTGCGCTTGAAGTGAAGTCGCACGTTCTCGTTGATGTTTTAAATCATTTTCAAATATATTGTAGTGACCCTGAAGTTCTTGTACTGCATTTTTTAATTCTTCATAAGTTTTTGTAAAAACGTTAACTTCTAGCTCCATTTTTTCATAAGTTGATTTGAAGTCATCATACTGATCAAAATCAGTATCGTCTTTAAATTGTTTTACTTTTTGCATGGCCATCTCAAGTTGATATTGATTCAACTCAATGTGTTGTTTCAATTCTTGATATTGTGCTTCTTGCTCTTGCTTTTTCGTTTTAAGCTTTTCAAAATTTAATTTTGCTTCCGCCATTTCTTCTAACTGTTCTTCGCATTTATTCTTTAACACCGTTAGTTCTCTCTTTTTTGATTCAACATTTTGCACATCTTTTAACGTTTCAAGCTGAGATTGAATTTGTTCTAACGTTGCTTTCTTCTTAATTAATTGCTTTTCAATTTGACGCAGTTGCTGGTCTATGCCATCATTTTCTTTTAGTTTTTCCCTCAAGGGTTCAACTTGGTGGACTGCATCTAATTCATGAACAATTTGACCACAAACAGGACACGGTTCGGCTAATTGTATCTCTGATTGTAACGTTTGAATCATTTTATCATGTGACAAGATGGATTGATCTGTTTTAGAAAATACATGCTTTTTCTCTTCCAGCTGTTTTGTCTTAATTTCCAGTTCATCAATTTCACTTTTAAGTGATTTTTGTTCGGTTTCATGTTTAAGTTTCAATTGATATTGTTGTTCAGTAAATTCGATTTTTTCTAACTCAGTTCTTAAACTAAAATGATGCTCTTTCAGACTATCCATTTGCTCGAAATCAAATGTTTGGTCTTTATATTTTTCCATCGTGCGTTGATATTGTTGTTCTAAATCAGTCAAATCCTTTTGTGACTGTTTAATTTTATTGCCCAAAGCATTTTGCTTTTCAAAAGCCTTTTGCATCTCACGCTCGTTCTGATAGTAATAATGCGTGTTCTTAAGTGTTTGTGTTTTTATATCTATTTCCGTTTGTTGTGAATCTAACTGCTTGAGCTGCTTTTGCTGTTCATTCATCTTATTTTTAAGCGCTTCACTTTTACTTTGAAGCGCTTTAATACTAGATTCATTGGTGGCGTGTTCTTTTTTTACTTCCTCTCGCTCATTTAATGTATGTAATGCGAACTGACTTTGTTTTAATATATGAATTTTTTGTTCTAATTGCTGTATTTGTTCTTTTTCAGTCTCTAACGAAGTCAATTGTTGTGTGACTGTATTGTACTCTTGTTGTAGTTGTCGTCTTAAAGTTTCTTGATCCAAACATTCCTGTATATGTTTTAATTGTTTTTCGAGTTCTAATTTCTTTTGAGATAAGCGTGATATCTTTTGTTCTCCAATCGCTTCAAAGATAGGAATGACCTCACGAATTTTTTCGTGCTGATGGATATCTATGTGTCGATATTCATTTAAAGTGTCGTCTTCTAAAGTATAGAGATCATGCCAATATGTCTCCAATTTATTTGAAGTTTTATCCATTTCATTTTGAATAGACTTCGTTTTTTCTTTTAGTTCATTTTTTAAATCTTCATACATTACTGTATTAAAGAGGGTTCTTAAAATTGATTGTTTATCCTGACTTTTAGAAACTAAAAATGATTTAAACTCACCTTGAGGGAGGATAAATAACTGCCTAAATTGATCCACTTTAAGATTCAATAATTCTTGTAAAAATTGATTGCCTGCATTGATTTTACTTTCAAGCAATATCTCTTGATTATTTTTGTATTGATAAACTTCAAGAATCCCTTTTGTTTCACTTTTTTTATTCGGTTTTGTAAAAGCGGCCGTACGTATCACTTTATACCGTTGTTGATGAATTTCAAATTCATAAGTGACTTTTAATGGCAATTCAGGTGATGCAAAATGGCTACGCAATTGAGCAACTTCACGAGAAGTCGTTGATGCTCTGCCATACAATGCATAGACGATCGCATCAAAAATCATTGTCTTTCCAGAACCTGTTTTTCCACTAATTAAAAATAGTTGATTCGTTTGAATTTGCTTAAAGTCGATAGATTCATTCAAAAAAGGACCAAAGTTTTCAAGTTTTAAGAATAACGGTCTCATCTTACTGCTCCTCTCCGTAATGATTCAAAAACGATGTAATGTTTTTTTCTTGCACATCATCAAGAGATTCCTCAGTTAAATCTTTATAAAATGAATTCACAATTTCCATAGGCTTCATTTTTTTTATATTCTTTGTCGCGCGCTCTTGTGATGAAATCTCTTTCACTTGTTGCGTTAAAGCAAGCGTATTCGGAAATTGTTGCTTCAATTGTTGCATAGGGTCTTTCACAAACTCTAATTCAGATAAATGAAAATGAAAATAATCTTCTTGATGATCAAATGAAAATTTACCATGTATGGCATTATGAAATGACGTCTCCACAAAAGAGAGTTTTCTTTTCGGCATTAATTGTATAAATCGTTGTGTCATTTCATCATCTAAAATTTGAAAACATCGAAAACCTTTAGGCTGGTTCACTTCAGAAAATGAATATTGTAGTAAAGAACCACTATAATAAATATTGCTTTGATTTAAAGCGAAAGGGTGATGAATATGACCTAACATGACCGCATCAAATCCCTCTAAAATGGAGGGGGCGACACTTTCAATTGTCCCCACTGTAATCTCTCTTTCAGAATCGCTTTTTGGTGCACCATACACTGTAAAATGCCCCACTAAAATATTATGAAATGATGCATCAAGTTTTGGTTTAATCATAGCAATCAATTGTGCTACAGCATCTTCGTAAGTCGTGAGCGTGACATCTAAATATTGACGTGCTTCTGCAAGTGTAAAAAATGGCATTGTAAATATTCGCACGTTACCAAATTGAATAGGATTTAGAAAATCTTCAATTTCTGTACGGATAAATAACTCATTTTTTTGAAACCAGTTGGAACCGTATCTTAAACGTGCTTTTCCATCATGATTACCATTTATGATCACAGTAGGAATACCCAATTCAATATTAATTTGCGCAATGGTTTCCTCCATCAATGTAATGGCACGTTTACTCGGCATAGAGGTATCAAAAATATCCCCTGCAATAATGACCACATCTGGACATTCTTTCTCTACTTTTTTGATAAATTCATCTAATATATAAGATTGATCTTCTAGAAAAGATTGGCCATTTAATACTTTTCCTAAATGCCAATCAGCTGTATGTATTACTTTCATATCCTCACCCCAGAACGTTTGTTCTAATAAATTTTATTAAAGTTTTTTCCAATACGCAAGCAAAAACCGAGCAAAGTGAATCACAGAACATCATCGTCAACTGTGAAGTTTGCTCGGCACACAATGAACTTATGCAATCATAAATTATAAAGATTGCGCTAAATTTCGTTTGATTTTGTTATATCGTTGTAGCATAGCGATGCGCCACGGCACCAACATACTAAATGCTAAGAGGAAAAACATCCCTGCTAACTCACCTGGATCAACTGAATTTCCAATAAAGACTTTTAAAAGCGTTCTAAGAATCAGTAAAGAAATTAAAATCACTGGAAAAGCTTTTGATTTTTTTAAATATATACGTTCATCTTTGACTTCAAAATGAGAAGTTAAAATTAACACTGATGAGAAAATGACTCCTAAAATCACTGATTCTAAAATCTCTGTCCCAGTCAATCTAAAATAGGGGACTACGTACATTAAAGCACCAGTAGCCATGAAAAATGGGGGTAAAATTATTTTTTTTGCATTTACTGGATACTTTTGCGCCTTCATACGTATAAAAATCACCACTGCCCCCATAAAAAAAGCGACTAAAATAGATAGTACTAAATACGTCATGAATACGTCTCCTTTAACAGTTAACCCTTAATATGCGTATTATATCATATTCAAACTCATAAATAACTTCAGGTAACCTCAAAAAAATCAAAGGAAAAATGTTACCTGAACCAAAATAGCAAGGAATTCAGAATTTTTACAAACTCTTGAATCCCTTGCTATTAGTGCGTTTAAGGATATTAAATCTTTTTATCCATATTTTTATTCATCATTGTCATCATTTGGTTAATCTTTTTCTGAGATGGTTTTTGACCCATTTGCATCATCATCATACGTAACATTTCTTCATTAATAGGTGGATTTTTCTTCAAATAATCCATCATATATTTACGCGCGAGAAAGAAACCACCCACAAGTCCAATGATAAGTGCAAGTACAATTAATAAAATTGCCAACCATGTAGCCATTATTTCACCCACTTTCTCTATCCTTTTGCATTTTACTAAAATTAATACAAGTTTTCAAGGTCATTCTAAATATTCACAAAGCCGCATCTCGTCAAATTGCTTTTCGATATTAATTTCTTCCTAAAAACAAGAAAGATGGAATGATGTTATCAAATGTAAGACATCATTCCATCTCTATATTTCTCACTTTTGATTTCTATAAATATATTAAAGTTAATCGTTAAACAAGAGCGTGGTCTTTGATATTAGCTTTATATTTAATAAGCCTTAAAGTGACTCAATTTGAGATAAAATATTTTCTTTAGTAAAGCCATATTTTTCTACAACTAAATCACCAGGAGCACTTGCGCCATATCTGTCAATACCAATGACTAGGCCGTTCATACCCACATATTTGTGCCATCCTAATGTCGCAGCCATTTCAACAGCTACTCGTTTAGAGACTTCTGGCAATAATATTTCATCTTGATATGCTTTTGATTGTGCTTCAAATGCATTCCAGTTTGGCATTGATACTACACGTACACCTTTGCCTCTTTGTTCTAAATCTTTAGCAACCTCAATCACTAAGCTCACTTCAGAACCTGTGGCCATGAGGACATATTCAGGACTTTTCTCTGTTTCATAAACGACATAGGCACCTTTGCGTACGCCTTCCTCAAGTTTAGATTCTTCAACATCTAAAACAGGTAAACCTTGTCGTGTCAATACTAATGCAGTTGGTGTACCATTAGATTCTAATGCGATTTTCCAAGCTACACGTGTTTCATTCCCATCAGCTGGTCGAATCACATTTAAGTTTGGAATCGCACGTAGACCTGCCAATTGTTCGATAGGTTCATGCGTTGGTCCATCTTCACCCACTGCAATGGAATCGTGTGTAAAAATGAATGTTGAACGTAATCCCATGATAGCAGAAAGTCTTAATGCTGGTTTGAGGTAATCACTAAATACAAAGAAAGTTGCTCCATAAGGGTGTAAACCACCGTGTGCAGCCATACCATTAACCGTTGCTGCCATTGCAAATTCACGCACACCAAACCATACGTTTTTGCCAGCGCCCTCTTCAGCAGAGAAATCGCCTTCTGCCTTCACGTTAGATTTATTAGATGAAGCTAAGTCTGCTGAACCGCCAAAGAACGAAGGAACAGTTTCAGCTAATGCTTGAATCACTTCACCAGAATCAGCACGTGAAGCCGCTTTATGACCTAATTCGAAACGTGGAAGTTCTTTATCGTAACCTTCTGGCAACTCACCAGCGATTGCTGTTTTGAATTCTTTAGCTAATTCAGGATACTTTTCAGTATAAGCCTCTAAATCTTTTTTCCATGCTGCTTCATGTTCATCTGCACGTTGAATCATCGTTTCATTAAATATTTCATAGACACTGTCATCAACTTGGAAAGTTTGTGACGGATCTAATTCATAGTTTTTAAATGTTAATTCACGCTCATCTTCGCCAAGTGGTGATCCATGTGAACTGTTGCTGTTTGATTTGTTAGGAGAACCATAACCAATAATCGTTTTAACTTCGATAATTGTAGGACCTTTTTGAGATTTTGCTTCTTCGATGGCTTTGTTAATTTCATCCATATCATTGCCATTTTTTACAAGAATATGATTCCAACCGTATGCTTCAAATCGTTTTTTAATATCTTCTGAGAATGATTTATTCGTTTCACCATCTAATGAAATATTATTCGAATCATATAAAGTAATTAATTTGTCTAACTTAAGGTGACCTGCTAAGGATGCAGCTTCATGAGAGATACCTTCCATAAGGTCTCCATCAGACGCCAAAACATACGTATAATGGTCAACAACAGAAATATCTTCCTTGTTAAATTTTGCTGCTAAGTGCTTTTCAGCCATAGCCATACCTACTGACATTGCAAAACCTTGTCCAAGTGGTCCTGTTGTAATTTCTACACCTTTTGTATGGTGATATTCTGGATGACCTGGTGTTTTGGAATCCCATTGTCTAAATTGCTTGAGCTCTTCTAACTCTAAACCACCAGACACGTGAAGTAAGCTATATAATAAAGCTGAGCCATGACCTGCTGACAACACGAAACGATCACGGTTAAAATACGTATTAGAATTTGGATTGAAATTTAAATGTTGTGTCCAAAGGGTATATGCCATTGGCGCAGCACCCATCGGTAATCCTGGGTGCCCTGAATTTGCTTTTTCAATTGCGTCGATACTGAGGGCACGTATCGTATTTACTGCATGTATATCTTTTTGTCCAAACATATTATGACTTCCTTTCTATTCGCTACTAGAGCTATTATACCTTATAAATGTGAATAATATCTAAAATTTCACAAGATTTTTACTTTCCACGCGTGTGGTTCTTTTTTTGAATCTCTTTTAATTTATCAGGTGTAACATCATTTCCTTCTGGATCAATGACTTTCGTGTGTTCAATTTGATCTTTGAAACTATTACGAAACGTCGTTAAATATTCACTTCTTAATTTTGATTGTTCTTTCGCTTCAGCTTCAGTCAATCCTTCATTTTTCTTTTTCTTAGCCAATGCATTGATGCGATTTAATTTATCTTGACTCAGCATATTAGTAAACCTCCGTCATTATTCTCTACAAAATATAACAGAAACGCCTTATAAAACCAAACACCACGACTTAATCCGTAGTATATAAAAAGGACAATGTAACCGTTTATGACTCAGTTACATTGCCCTTCGTAATTTTCCAAAAATCTCATGCCTCATTTTTATATGACTTGCCCCCTAAATTCTAGTAAGTGCATCAAAGATGTTTAAACAAATTGAATAAAGATTTTATCTTAAACTTACTGCGAGAACACTCTGTTGGTCGTTTGCTTTTTGTTCGTATTTTTGAACCTGTTCGGATGAGTTAGATTTAATTTGATGGTCTGTCATTTCGTACGTTTGTTCTGTATATGCTGTTTGGCTCGCCATTATAAAAAAGACAAAAAAGAGAACCATAGAAGCAATAAAAACAGATAAATATAGATATAATTCATTTAATTTAGTTTTAATCATAATCAACATCTCCTAGAACATTTGTTTGTGTTATCACTTTAACAGAACGAATGTTCTATGTCAATACTAAAACGAACAAATGTTTGTTCTGTTCGGATAACTATGCTATAATGTACATAAATCAAGCAAAGGAGTGCTCACATATGAGAGAGTTAACAAAAAGACAAGAAGAAATATTTGAGTTTATTAAGCATATTGTTCAATCGAAAGGTTATCCACCAAGTGTTCGTGAAATTGGAGAAGCTGTAGGGTTAGCTTCAAGTTCAACTGTTCATGGTCATTTATCTCGACTTGAAGAAAAAGGATACATTCGACGTGACCCTACAAAACCTAGAGCTATTGAAATTGTGAGCGAACTTATGGGGGACCCAGTTAATATGGAAGAAACGATTTATGTTCCAGTCATTGGGAAAGTTACTGCTGGTACTCCTATTACTGCAGTAGAAAATGTTGAAGAATATTATCCTTTACCAGAACACTTCACCTCTACTCACAATGGGCAAATCTTTATTTTAAATGTTGTCGGTGATAGTATGATTGAAGCGGGTATTTTAGATGGTGATAAAGTCATCGTGAGAAGTCAAACTATAGCAGAAAATGGAGATATTATCGTTGCGATGACTGAAGATGATGAAGCGACTGTTAAACGTTTTTATAAAGAGAAAAACCGCTATCGTTTACAACCTGAAAATAGTAGCTTAGAACCCATTTATCTTGAAAACGTTACTGTTTTAGGAAAAGTTGTAGGTCTATTTAGAGAACTTTAATTAAAACATCTCCTTTGCTAAATAAACAAAACCACCCGTGTGAATGGGTGGTTTTTTGGTTCTATGTTAAAAAGCGCAAAGCGGGAAATACCGCCTTACGCTTCTTTCTTTTGTAGTATTTCTTTAACGCGTTCTAATATATCTTCGTTTTGTTCATCTACTTCTGATATATTCTGTGTTTTTTGGTTATCATCTTTCATCTTATCAACCTCATTTGATTGATAATTTCCCATATCGTACAAATTTAAACATTAACCCGTATAGTTTTCTGTCCAGTAAGGTTGTTTCTTAGTATTAAAAGCAACACCTACGCCTAAAGTCGTTACGTTTCCATGTAAAATATTCTTACGATGTCCTGCAGAATTCATTAATCCTTGATGGGCAAATATTGCGCTTTGTTGTCCGTAGGCTAGATTTTCTGCAGCTGCATTGAACTGATGATGATCATTTTTCATACGATCAAAAGGTGACTCCCCTTTTAAGTTAGTATGATCAAAATATTGATGCTCAGCCATGTCTTCACTATGTTTGCGTGCGGTATTTGAAAGTGAATCAGAGGATTTTAACGTGTTCAATCCATTTTGCACACGTGTCGCATTCACAAGATAAAAGTCCATCTTTTCATAGCTTTTAGCTAAACTTGTAGATGGGGCGGCATATTGATTTTGCAAGCGATTTTCCATATCTTTGCTGACTTGTAAGAGCGCCGTTAAATGGTTGTTATTATACTTGTCATAAAATGCCGTCGTGTAAATGTTATCTTTGTCAAATACATCATATTCGTCATTATTTTGACGATATATCGTATTTCCTTTTCGAATTTCCTCTAAAGGTTTACCAAGTTTTTCACGAACAACGTCTTTAGGTGTATTATATTTGATTCCAGACTTAGAAGTAATAAGATTTTGATTACTAAATAGACCATGTACTTTACCATCAATATAACTTACTAATACAAAATCTCGGTAATCTTGATGGTAGACATACCATTTTGTCCCATACTCATTATCTAAAGTATCTACCGGGGAACCAAGTTGTGTTTCTACCTCTTTTTGCGTCATATTCATTTGGATATTTCGTACTGCAAAGGATTGTTGCTTTGGTGTTTTTAATTGCGTGTGTGACGTGTTACCTTCTACAATATGGTCTACTTTTTCAGTAAGTGGTCGTGTAAGTTGATGCATCGCTTCAGTGGGTTGTATAGGTACAGAAAGAATCAGTATACAACCTAGGATTAGAAATGATAAAAATGATCTAATAGAAATCCACTCCTATATTTAGTCTCTATCGCCGTTAAAAATTGAATTTCTCACTACCACATAATCCACTTTACGTAAAGCATCAATATCCTTGCCACCTGCATAAGAAATTGAGCTTTGTAGATCTTCTTGCATCTCGATAAGGGTATCTTTAAGAGAACCTTTATGTTCGACAAACATTTTTTTGCCTTCTACATTTTTACGTTCTCCCTTTTGATATTCCGAAGCACTACCGAAATATTCTTTATATTTCTTCCCATCGAGTTCTACAGTTTCGCCAGGTGATTCGTCATGAGCAGCGAAAAGTGAACCAATCATCACCATTGAAGCACCAAATCGTACGGATTTAGCAATGTCTCCATGCGTTCGAATCCCTCCATCAGCGATAATAGGCTTACGTGCAGCTTTACTACAGTGATTAACAGCAGCAAGTTGCCATCCACCTGTACCAAAACCTGTTTTAATTTTTGTTATACAAACACGTCCAGGCCCTATACCTACTTTTGTTGCATCCGCGCCAGCGTTTTCTAATTCACGCACCCCTTCAGGTGTCCCTACATTACCTGCAATAACAAACACATCAGGAAGTAATTTTTTGATATGTTGAATCATCTCAATTACTTGATCTGAATGACCATGTGCAATATCAATCGTAATGTATTCAGGAGACAAGTTAGCATCTTTTAGCGACTCAACGAACTTAAATTCTCCTTCTTTAACACCCACTGAAATAGATGCGAATAAGCCTTTTTCCTGCATTCTCTTTACAAAGGGTAAACGTGCAGCTTCATCAAAACGATGCATAATATAGAAGTAATCATTCGCCGCAAACCACTCTGCAAGGGTCTCATTCATTACCGTTTGCATGTTCGCAGGCACGACAGGTAATTTAAATCGTCTTGGTCCAAATTGAATGGATGTATCAATTTCTGAGCGACTCTTTACAATACTTTTGTTCGGTATAAGCTGAATGTCTTCGTAATCAAAAATTTTCATTAGTCTAATCTCCTTATTCACAATATTCCAAAAGATAATATACTATCTATTGGACATATTGTAAATAAAAGGTGCTTACCAACTTGATTTTTTTACGCCAGGAATTTGACCTTTATGTGCATGTTCTCTAAATGCAATACGAGACATTTCAAATTTACGCATAACTCCTCTAGGACGACCTGTCACTTTACATCTACGTGTGAGACGTGTTGGAGATGCATCTCTTGGTAATTTTTTTAAGCCTTCATAATCTCCTTTCGCTTTTAGTTCACGTCGTAACTCCGCGTATTTAGCAACCATTGCTTCACGCTTTTGTTCTTTGGCAATTTTAGATTTTTTAGCCATATATATTCTCTCCTTCGATTTCAAATCGTAATATTTACGATTTAAATGATAGCACATCCTTTCTTTAGGAATCAAGTCTGTTTTATTATTTTCATTATAATAGAAAGTAAATTTATATTGGCAAATGGCCAAAAACGTGCTAAAATAACAAATCGTAATAGTTTCAATTTAAAAGGAGGTCGACCCTATGCGCGTTAATGTAACATTAGCATGTACTGAATGTGGTGACCGTAACTACATCACTACGAAAAACAAACGTACGAATCCTGAGCGTATCGAAATGATGAAATATTGCCCAAGATTAAATAAACATACGTTACACAGAGAAACAAAATAATCTCTAAACGTTTAGCAGTTACGAAACACACTCATCAAAATACGACGTAGCTACAGCCCGAATCTGTCGGAGTTGTAGCTTTTTTTATTAATAAAAAAGGAGCAAAAGACCTATACCGGTCTTGCCCCTTATAAACTCTATTGAATACCTTTTAAGATATCCTCTAAATCATCAAGCATACCAAGTGCTTTTGCAACACCTTTTCCATAATTAGGATCTGCTTGGTAACAGTTTCTAATGTGGCGATGTTTCACTTCATCTGTTGTACCGTCCATTTCGTTTGCTGTATTGATAAACATACGTTCTTGTTGTTCTGGCGATTGTAAACGGAATAATTTACCCGGTTGTTCAAAGTAATTATCGTCATCTTCTCTGAAATTATGTTCATATGCATCTCCGTTTAACTCTAGAGGTGGACGTTTGTATTCTGGTTGACTTTCATGTGTACCATAACTATTTGGATAATAATGTGTTTGACTTCCTTGGTTGCCATCTAAAATTCTCATTTGACCATCACGGCTGAATGGGCAAAGGTTTTCTACACCGACGCCTTTAGGTTGGTTTACTGGAATTTGCCAGTGGTTTACACCTAAACGATAACGTTGTGCGTCTCCATATGAGAATAAGCGCCCTTGTAGCATTTTATCTGGTGAAAAGTCTAAACCAGGAATGATATTTGTTGGCGCAAAAGCAGCCTGTTCAACATCTTGGAAATAGTTGTCAGGGTTACGATTAAGCTCAAACTCACCAACTTCGATTAAAGGGTATTCCCCTTTGTACCAAACTTTGGTTAAATCAAACGGGTTATCTTTATGATTTTTAGCTTGTTCTTCTGTCATCACTTGAATGTACATTTTCCATTTAGGGAAATCTCCGTTTTCAATGGCATTATACAAATCTCTTTGAGAAGATTCGCGGTCTTCACCTACAATTTTAGCCGCTTCATCAGGCTGTAAGTTTTCAATGCCTTGTTGTGTACGGAAATGGAATTTCACCCATACACGCTCATTATTTGCGTTAATCATGCCATACGTATGTGAACCAAAACCATGCATATGTCTAAAATCTTTTGGAATCCCTCTATCAGTCATTAAAATTGTTACTTGATGCAATGCTTCTGGTAACGATGTCCAGAAATCCCAGTTATTTTGGGCACTTCTCATATTTGTTCTTGGATCTCTTTTTACAGCACGGTTTAAACTTACGAATAATTTCGGGTCACGGAAAAAGAATACAGGCGTGTTGTTACCTACTAAATCCCAGTTACCTTCTTCAGTATAAAATTTGAGGGCAAAACCACGAATGTCTCGTTCTGCATCGGCTGCGCCACGCTCTCCAGCTACAGTTGAGAAACGTGCGAACATCTCAGTTTGCTTTCCGACCTCAGAAAAAATTTTAGCGCATGTGTATTGCGTAATATCGTTCGTTACAGTAAATGTACCAAATGCACCTGAACCTTTCGCGTGCATTCGGCGCTCAGGAATCACTTCACGGTCAAAATGTGACATTTGCTCTAAGAAATAAGGATCTTGCATTAATAAAGGACCACGCGGACCAGCTGTAGCAGTGTTTTCACGATCTCCAATCGGGTGCCCAAATAAACCTGTTAATTTTGATGGCTCTCTTCGATTCATAGTTAAAACCTTCTTTCTTCCTTGTTTATAATAATTCTAATCTGTCACTTACTTTGAATTATACTTAAAAATTCAAAAAAAAGGAACTATTTCGCCTTTTTTAACGGTTTCTTTTTATTTTAGGACTTTAAAGTTATAAAATACTATTGAAACCCCTAGTATTTGCAAGTACAATAAATAGAACAATTGATTAGGGAGAAGATGCTTATGGAAGAAAAAAGTTTAAATCGAGGACTCCAATTGCGTCATATTACAATGTTCGCTATTGGAGGCGCAATTGGTACAGGCTTATTTGTTGCAACAGGCGGGGTTATCGCTCAAGCAGGTCCTGGAGGCGCAATATTAGCTTATTTAATCATTGGTACAATGCTCTATTTCTTAATGTCATCGATTGGAGAAATGGCTACTTTTTATCCTGTATCTGGATCATTCAGTAGTTATGCCACTCGCTTTGTCGATGCATCACTTGGTTTCACGATGGGATGGCTTTATTGGCTCATTTGGGCACTAGTGACAAGTGTAGATATCATTATTGCCACAAATGTCCTAAGTTATTGGGATGCATTCAGTTTCTTCTCACCTATGGTTTGGAGTATCATATTTTTAAGTCTTTTACTTCTATTAAATATATTCTCTGTAAAAGCGTTTGGAGAAGCAGAATTTTGGCTGTCTTTAATTAAAGTAGTTACCATCATTGTATTTATTGTTCTCGGTCTTCTTATGATATTTGGTATTTTAGGAGGCCACACCTATGGCTTTGATAATTTCACACATGGAGAAGCACCATTTGTCGGTGGCGTGTCAGGTTTCTTAAGCGTGTTGCTTATCGCCGGTTTCTCAGTGGGAGGAACAGAAGTAGTTGCCGTTACTGCCGGAGAATCAGATAATCCAAAAAAATCTATGCCACGCGCAATTAAACAAGTATTTTGGCGTATTTTATTATTCTATGTCCTCTCGATTGCAGTCATTTCAGCTATTATTCCTTATACTGACCCAACCTTATTAAATGAGAGTGGTTCTATTACGCAAAGTCCATTTACAATTGTTTTCGACAAAGTAGGGATTGCCTTTGCGGCTTCAGTGATTAATGCTGTTATATTAACGTCTTTATTATCTGCATCGAACTCTGGTTTGTTTACAACAAGTCGTATGCTATTTTCACTTAGTCAACAAGGATCTGCACCTAAAGTTTTAGGGCGTATCAATCATGCAACAAAATTACCACTCAATGCATTAATAACAACATTTGTTTTAATTACAGCTGTGACAATATTTGCCAATTTTAAACCCGAAAGTGTCATGGGGTTATTAAATATTATCGGCGCTTTAATTACTTTTGTTTGGGCTTCTAGTATTATTTCTCAAATACGTATGAGAAAAGCAATCAAAGCACAACGGAAAGATATTGATCAATTATTACCTTATAAATCACCCTTGTTCCCAGTTGGTCCAATTATTGTCTTGATTATTATTGCATTTTTAATTTTTGGAAGTTCTTTCAACGCCATTTTAACGTTAGATATTCCTAAACTCGCACAAAGTTTCTTACCTATTATTCTTTTAATTGGCGTGTATTTCGGACATAAATTGATACACAAAACTAAAGTGATTCCACTTGATCAAATCGATTTATCAGAACACGAAATGTATACACAACATAAATAAATGAATTCGGTAAAGTTGGATGTTCCTCTATCCGCTTTACCGATTTTTTATACCGTTTTCAGTAAAGGTAAAATCATGTATAATTAAGTAAACAAACAGTAAAGGGCGGACGTATATGGTTGGACAAACAAACCTTTTTGATGATGTTTTAAAGCAAGAGGAACGCTTCGTCATTGTTGTTCAAGCTTTTGAAGACAAACATCATCAATTAACAAAACGTACATTACGTGAATATGCGAGCTTAACACATGAGCAAATGGAAAATTTATATACCCATTTAAAAGAACTCTATTTAGAACAACCCTTCGAAAAGCATCAAACGGCCTTTTCAATTACCGTTTATACAAATCTTGACTACGCGGCAGACCAAGTATACGCGCATATCAAACGTCATCGCGGGAAACACGAATGGACGCATACAGCAAAATAGTAAATAACCAAAAACGTTAAGTGACAGCGCCGTCACTTAACGTTTTTTACAATTTATAGGTTATATGAGTTGTTTTAAGGCAAAAGGAATACCATCTTCATCATGACTTTTGGTCGTCATCGTCGCACGTGATTTTAATAAATCAATAGCATTGTCCATCGCAACAGAGGTCCCAACCACCTCAAACATTTCTTTATCATTTGCGCTATCTCCAAAAGCGATCATTTTTTGAACATCTAAATTTAAGCGGTTGGCTAAATCTTGAATAGCCTTACCCTTTGAAACACCGCTACTCATAAATTCTAAAAAGAATGGCTTACTTGTAGTACATGCGATCTCATCATTAAAATGTCCATCGAGAGTATTAAAAATCTCAGAAATATGTTCCTCATAGTCAACACCCATCGCTTTAGGTACGGGCCCCTGAATATAATCTTTTAAATCTTCGACCTCTTTCATCGGTAACCCCGTTATTTCTGATTCAATAGACATGTATTCATGTTGGCCTTCATAAACAATATGACCTTCATGGTAAGTTAAAGTGAATAATCCCTTTTCTCGGCAAAAATCCACAATTTTATCAAAACTTTCTTTGGAAATCATTTTACTCGCGATAACTTCTTTCGTTTTTAAATCAATCGTATTCGCTCCATTATAAGACATAATATAACTTTCAAATTGATCCATTTTTAAAGTATGAGCCACAGGAATCATACCTTCCGTAGGTCTTCCAGAGGCAAGGGCAATGGAATAACCTGCTTCTTGTATCTCAATAAGATAATTTTTTGTTGTTTCAGATACAATGTTTTCAGAAGTCATCAATGTATCATCCATATCCATAATGATTAAATCTGGTTTCATAATTACGCTCCTTCCATTTCAACTTAATATTACACCATTCCCAACTTAAAAAATAGAAAAAAAAGCCAGAACACTTGATAGATGTTCTAGCTTGATCTCTACTTTAATAATGAAAAATAACTTTCGATTTGACACCTTGAGTATTTACCGTCACTAACTCTGAATGGCACGTTTTGACATATTTCCGTAACGCACGCACGAGTGGACCACTTTGTTCTTTTTTAATCATCGTTAAAATCGTTGGACCCGCTCCAGATAGGACAGTTGCATAGGCATCGAATTGTTTTCCTAACTGTTTGACCACTTCAAAGTCTGGAAGTAGATGCTGTCGATATTGTTCATGTAACCCATCTTGCTCCATCATTTTTCCAGCTAACTCGTAATTATGTTGAATGAGTGCACTGATCATCGTATTACTAATAGCACTAAATTTAACCGCATCTTTATGTGAAATCGATTCAGGTAACACGCTCCGTGCTTTTTCTGTTGCTAATGGATAGGATGGAATCGTAACAATAAAATCTACATCTGGTATATCAATGTGTGCGACATCTGTTCCCAAAGTTTCAGCATTATGATATCCAACCACGAGGCCACCATATATTGTGGGCGCTACATTATCAGGGTGACCTTCAATTTCAGTAGCTAATTGTAACAACTCATATTTAGACAGTTCAATGTCCCCAAAATAATTGGCAATATAAAGTGCACCGACAAGTGCAGATGCTGAAGACCCTAATCCTCTCGCTAGCGGTATATCACTATACATTTTAATTTCCAACGAAGGCAGCTTTACATCAAAACGTTCGGCCACTTGTTGCGCAATTTTATAAACGTAATGGGATTCGTCTGTCGGTAAACCTTCTAAACATGCTCCATCATGCACAAATTTCCAAGAGTTACTTTGAATAGGTTGTGCCTCAATAATAAGATATTTATTTAACGCCATACCCACAGAATCAAAACCACATCCAAGATTCGCCGTTGAAGCGGGAACCTTTAAAGTTAATTTATGTTTAATCATTGCAACGCATCCTTAATATATTGAATGATACTGGCTTTATCATTTGGCAAGGCTTGGATAGGATTTTCAAGTAAATTAATCGCTGTATCTGGATCTTTTAGTCCGTTCCCTGTTAAAACTGCTACAACTTTTTGTCCTTTGACCAATTTACCTGCACGGTGTAATTTTATCAAACCTGCGATAGATGCATTGCTTGCTGGTTCACTAAAAATACCTTCTTTTGACGTCATGAGTTGATAAGCTTCTAAGATTTCATCATCTGTAACTGCATCGATTAACCCGTTCGAGCTATCTATTGCATCAATAGCTTTATCCCAACTAGCAGGATTCCCAATACGAATGGCCGTTGCGATTGTTTCAGGATTTTTAACCACCTTATTTTGTACAATAGGTGAAGCTCCTTCAGCCTGAAAACCGTACATGTATGGTAGCCCTGTTTGCTCACGCTCATGATATTCCTTGAATCCTTTCCAATAAGCTGTGATATTACCGGCATTACCCACGGGTATCGCCAATATGTCTGGTGCTTCTCCCTCTAATTGCTCCACGATTTCAAATGCCCCTGTTTTTTGACCTTCGATTCGGTAAGGGTTTACAGAATTAACTAATTCAATATCTCCATCTTGGGCAACTTCTTTAACAATTTCTAATGCTTCATCAAAGTTTCCTTCTATGGACACGATTTCAGCACCATACATCACCGCCTGTGACAATTTGCCTAGCGCGATTTTCCCTTCCGGAATAACTACAATAGATTTTAATCCTGCACGTGCAGCGTAGGCAGCTGCAGAAGCAGATGTATTGCCGGTAGAAGCACAAATCACAATTTTACGTCCTTGTTCTTTCGCCTTTGTTACAGCCATCACCATTCCACGATCTTTAAATGAACCTGTCGGATTAGCCCCTTCATATTTGACGTATAATTCAATACCTAACATTTCAGACATTGCGCCACAATAGATTAAGGGTGTATGACCTTCATTCAATGACACGTGTGGTGTATTTTCATCTACAGGTAAAAAAGAACGGTATTCTTCAACTAAACCTTTCCACATTTTCATAGTAATCAAGCTCCTTCAACTGGATAAATTTTCGTAACGTGATACCCTTCCTCAGCATCAATATAGCTTTGAGGATGACTGTCTAAACCCCCGATAATTAATGCCACAGTGTGATCATTGATTTCTGCGACTTTCAATGATTTATGGAATGGGAGACAACCTTTGATGACGGATTCTATTTGTTTTAAAGAAACTGAAGGTGTATCTACTACAACATAATAACTTTCTTTTTCTATTATGGAAATAGGTTCATTACTATCCATCATTTCTTTTGTTTGTTCTGTTTTCAATTCAAAATGAGGTGGTAATGTATGTAGATTTGATTCGAATTGTAATGATACATTTAGTAAATCACTGACAACTGCACTACCTGTAGCAAGACTTCCTGCACCTTTACCGTAAAACATCGTTTCTCCTACCGCATCGCCCACAACATAGATAGCATTATATTCATTTTCAACAGAGGCTAATTGATGCTCATTAGCCAATAAGGTCGGTTTAACAGAGGCTTCTACACGACCATTCGTATAGCTCCCCTTACCGATAAGCTTAATCTTGTATCCTAATATTCGTGCTGCTTCAATATCTTGAGGTGTCACATTTGAGATGCCTTCAGTTTCGACATCTTGCAAATTAATGACCTGATTAAATGATAAATAAGATGTAATCACTACTTTTCGGGCCGCATCAATGCCTTCAACATCATCAGTTGGATCAGCTTCAGCAAACCCTAAATCTTGTGCCTCTTGTAACGCGTCCTCGTAAGCACTTCCTTCTGCAGTCATTTTTGACAATATGAAATTTGATGTTCCATTAAAGATTCCCATAAATTCACTAATGTTATTCGCGTTCAAACCATTATTAATCGCATTAACGATTGGAATTCCTCCCGCCACACTCGCTTCATATTTTAAAGCGACCGCATGCTTTTGTGCCAAATCTTCAAGATCACGTAAATGCACTGCGAGCAAGTCTTTATTTGCTGTGATAACATGCTTGTTTTGTGTTAATGCTGCCTTTAGCCAATCAACAGTAGGCTCAATTCCTCCCATAACTTCGATAACAATATCAACTTCAGCGTCGTTTAAAATATCTTCTACGTTTTCTGTGAGATGGTATTTTTGTATATTAATAGGACGATTTTTATTTTTATCTCTTACTAGAATATGTTTGATTTGAATATCTTTTTGGATGGTATCTTTAATTTGTTGGTGATTTTCCTCTATAATTTTGACTACACCTGAGCCAACAGTGCCTAATCCTAGTAATGCAACATTCAGTTGTTTCATAAAAAATCCCTCCGTATTAATCTTTCGATATGTGTTGTAATGTTGAATTCTATGTAAATATGGTTTAGTATAAGTGCATTAATAAAGTTTGTAAAGTTCTAAAAATTTAGAAAACACAGACTTAGTTGGACTATGAGAATAGTTTATACTAAAAATGATGTTAATCATGAAAGAAAGGTTGTCGAATGAAATGAAAGTATCCAAATTTGGTGGTAGTTCTGTTGCAACTGCTGAACAAATCATAAAAGTGTTAAATATCGTAAATAGTGATGATGAAAGGCAAATCGTAATTGTTTCTGCACCCGGTAAAAGGCATCAAAACGATACGAAGACGACCGATCTTTTAATTCGCCTGTATGAAAAAGTCATTAGTGATTTAGATTATTCACATAAGAAAGGCGAAATTTTAGAACGCTTTAATGATATTATAAAGGGTCTTGATTTAAAAACCAATATTTTAGAGGAAATTGACAGAACATTAGAACATCTTATTGAAGAACTCAAAGATCAACCTGAACGCTTATTAGACGCATTAAAGTCCTCAGGGGAAAATTTCAATGCCCAAATCATCGCAGCATATAATACACAACAGGGCTTTCCAACAAAATATATGTCCCCTAAAGATGCCGGAATCATCGTCACTGACGAACCAGGTAACGCACAAATACTTGAAACTAGTTATGATAAAATCAATACTTTAAATCATTCAAACCATAAAATTATCATTCCTGGCTTCTTTGGCTATTCCGAACAAGACAATATCGTCACTTTTCCAAGGGGAGGATCAGACATCACAGGTGCTATTATTTCACGCGGAGTAAGAGCTAAATTATATGAAAATTTTACGGATGTGTCTGGTATTTATCGTGCCAATCCAAATGTGATTCATGAACCTGAGATTATTAACGAAATTACATATCGAGAAATGCGAGAATTGTCTTATGCAGGTTTTGGGGTATTTCATGACGAAGCTTTACAACCTCTTTATCGTTATCGCATTCCAGTCGTCATTAAAAATACAAATCACCCAGAAGATCCAGGAACATTTATCTTACATGATCGTGAATTTGATCGAAAAAAAGTTGTCGCTGGCATCAGTTGTGACAAAGGATTTACGAGTATTAACATAAAAAAATATTTAATGAACAGACAAGTTGGTTTCACAGTTAAAATATTGAATATTTTAGCTGAAAATAATATTTCTTTTGACCACATGCCATCTGGAATCGATAATATTAGTATTATCATGAGAACTGCTCAAATACGAGGTAAGGAACAAAAAATACTAGAAGCCATTCGCCAACAATGTGATATTGATGAACTTAATATTGAACAAGATTTAGCGATTTTGATGGTTGTTGGAGAAGGCATGAGTGCCACTGTCGGAACGGCAAACAAAATAACTACCGCTTTAGCAGATGCGAATATCAACTTAAGAATGATTAATCAAGGTTCTTCGGAAATATCTATGATGTTTGGTATTTCGAATGATGATGCAGAAAATGCTGTCAAAGTTTGCTACGATAAATGCTATGATTAACTACTTGTGATAAATGAAAAAATTAAATATTCCGTATGACTTAACAAAACAAACCACCCATTCACACGGGTGGTTTTGTCTGAAATTCAAATTTATGGGTCCTCCAATTTGCTTTATAGAAAATTTTAAAACGGATATCCCCACAACCTGTTTATTTTGAACTTCTTTCTTGTATCACTTTTCTTAAACGCTCTTCGCCTACAACAGTCTTCAACGTGACGAATTGGAAATAACTCATACGATCTATTAAATGTCTAATATACCTAACTTGTTGATCGTTTATCGTGTCATACAAATGAAACATTAAAATAATTTCAGGCTTAATAAAGTCGACATTCCATTTTAACGAGTGATAATAAATGTGCTTTTCCGGGATACGAATCTGGTTATCTAAACGAAAAATCCATTGGTCATCGTCGACATCATATATGCGAATTTTCAAGATACATTGCGTCCCTTTTTTAACAGCGATGAAGTAAATTTGATTTAATTCAATCTCATCTTTATGGATACGTTCACCGTTTTCATCAATTCCCTCGATTTGATAAGTTTCAGGAATGGCATCAAGAACAGTTAATAAATGTTGCCGTTTTACACTAATCGCTATCTTTTTGGATATATCTAATTGATCGTTTAAAAACAATTCTGTTGCAACATCACCATAAAATTTAAAATATTCTGGAACACGTGCGATTAGAATATCCATTAATTCTCTTGTCATATGTTGTGGTTTATTGTTCATCTTCATGCCCTCCTTTCTGGAAACCGCTTACATCACATAGGTCATTATATTAAAAAGTAGAATAATAAGCAATGTATTGAGATGTGTTAACTTGGAAATCTATAAATTGTTTAATTTTGATACAATTCTTCGTTAAATATTTGAAAATGGGTACAAAATGTCATCATCGAAATTAGTGAATCATGACGACAATGAACAATTTCTTTTAAAATATAAAAGCTATAATGTTAATAGTCAAATGCTATAATTTTATGACTTTTAATTTACTTTTTAAACACCCACTCTAAATTCACCCCCTTTCATCTTGATTAAATATTTTTTTATTATTTTATTGATTATATATTTTAATACCGTTAAAATGGTAAATGATTCAACCAAAACTGCTTTTGTGCTATATTAAAATTTTTTCGTTTTTGTTGCACATTTCTAAGAGTATTCCATTGAAAAGTATAAAATTTTTAATATAATATAGTATAGGTTCTCAAAAAGATTAGAAAAAAGGAGTGAAATAATGACTAAACAATACGATTTAGATATTAATAAGGTTTTTTTCTACGAGTCACACCGTAAAAAAATAATAAGTGAACTAAAAAAACGACATAATTTGAAATTAAATGACATTCTGTTTTTACATCATCTTAAGACAACTGAAAGTCGCCGTATTTCCTTACATAAAGTTAAACAATCCATCGATTTTAGTCTCATGGAAATACATAAATCATTAACCGCTCTTACTGAAAATGGAATCATTGGTAAAGAACGCTCAACAGAAGATGAACGTAAGGTGTTCATTACTATTAATGATGAGCAAGAAAAGAAAATGACTGAAGTTCTTGCTAATTTTGAAATCCTTATTAAAGATATCGTACAGTCATAACTCGATAATTTAATGTATATAAAGAGAGTAAGAATAACCCAATTTGTTATTTGGGTTTGTATCTTACTCTTTATTACTTTTCTTCAAAATAATACGTTGTTATAGTGTTTGCGCTATTTTAGAATACGTACAACCAAATGAATAAAAATATCATTTTAACAGTAATAAACACTAGCCTTCGTTAATAGATAGGCTAGTGTCTCTTTTATCTTTCCCAAATATTTTTTTGTTGCTTTTGAGCTTCTTTTTGTGCTTGCTCAATACGAATTTGATATTTATCGTTTGGACGATAAAACTTCGCACGTGCCAAGCCTTCTTTAACAATCTTTTCATTATACATTTCATTTCCAAGCCATACATAAGCTAAAGTTCTACCATAACGGTCTTTTTCTTCACGATCGTATTCTAAACGTACATTTTGGTTAGTCAAATGTTGTTTTGTATAATTTGAAGCGGCCTTACCATAGGGTTGAACGGGTGTATTAGGTTTGACTGTTTCTGGTGTGTCCACACCAATTAAACGAACCCTTGTTTGTTCACCGTCTTTATCCACAATAATTGTATCACCATCTATGACACGCAAGACTTTATAAGTCTCTCCATTCGTTTGTCCGCTAGACGCCTTAAATGGCCCACTATCTGTCATATATTGAATTGACAGAACAATAATTGCAACAATAACTACTAAAATTCCAGTTGTAATTTTTTTCATATGTCCACCCTTTTCTTATCGTCTCATCTATCATAATGAATTTGATGAGACAGGTCAATCCAACTCAAATCGAAAATTTAATAAGAATCTCATTTCATTCTTTAGGAGTAATGATATAATTTAATCAATAGGAGTGAAAATAAATGAATACATTACGTGAAAACAGTCTTTCTATCATTATAATAATTTTTGCGATTGCGCTTGGATTTTTCTTACAACATTTTTATCATTTACCCCTCATAGCTGGCGCTTTTATTGGCGTATTATTAGGTGTGTTAGGTGGTTTTATCATACAGTTGATTAAAAGTAAACAAAACAAGTCCACCGATAAAAATGACAACTCCCCAAAATGATACGTGATACATTCCTAAATATCACTTTTTAACAAAACGCAAAATTGCGATTCAATCAAAAACGGGAGTTGTTAATTAAGAATTGCAACTCCTGTTCTTATTTAAATCCACCCTGCTTCTTTTGCTTTCTTCCAAGCATCAAATCGATTTTCTGCTTCTAATTTATCTATAATTATAGAAGCATAATTTCTCACTGTCCCTTCAGATAAGTACAATTTATGAGCAATATTTTTAAGACTTAGCCCTTCACCAATTTCCATTAATATCATTTGTTCACGATGTGTTAGCGGATTCTTTTCAGTAAAATAGCGCGTCATCAATGCTGGACTATACGTTTTTTTATTTTCAAGCGCGCTAAAAATTGTATATATTAAATCTTCAATGGGTTGTTCCTTTAAAACAAATGCATCCACGTCGTTTGCTACAGCTTTTTCAAAATAACCTGGTCGTTTAAATGTCGTTAGAATAATGACTTTAACATCATAATGTTGTTCACGAATTAAACGGAGGACTTCCAAACCATCCATTTTTGGCATTTCTATATCTAGAATAACGACATCCAGTGATAATAATTTTATATGGTTCCAAGCATCTTCTCCATCTAAAGCTACGTGTACAACTTCTATTCGATGATCGAGTTCTATTAACTGTTTCATTGCATCAGCCACCATTTTTTGATCTTCCGCTAGCAATAACCGAATCATTTAATGCACTCCTTTTGAAAAGTCATATCTAAAAGTAATCCTTCTTTATTTGAGTGGACCCCAAGTTCACCCTCTAATTGTTGAACACGTTTCTTAATACTTTCTAATGTTGGAATTTCTTTTAGCTTCATTCCATTATCTTGAATTCTAAGATTTAATAAAGTGCCACATTCTGAAATGGCCACTGTCACGCAACTTGCATCTGAATGTTTTATGATATTATTTATGGATTCTCTTAAAATCATTGCTAAAAGTGTTTGGTTCTCTTTTGAAATGTAATGGATATATTCATTGGAAAAATAGACAAATTCAATTTGTGCCTGTTTTAGCAATTGGTTAACACGTTGCACTTCTGATTCAAAAGTGACCCATTGTACATTTTCAACAATTAAACGGACTTGATTGAGTGTCTCAGTTGAAATTTGTTTAATTTCTTTGATTTGATTCACAGCTTGATTAGGTTGTTTTTCAAATAATTTTTCTGCGAGATTTGCTTTAATACTAATACTCGCGAATACATGTCCTAAAGTGTCATGAAGATCTTGAGCAATCCGTTGTCGTTCTTGGTCAGCTACAAGTTCTTCAATAATATCCTCTTGTCGTCGAATTTTGGCTGTTAAATGATCTTTTTCGACGTTTCTAATATTGACAACAAAACAAATCACCAAAATGATTTCTATAACTAATACATATAATGTATATTCACTATTAAAATTCAAGGTTAATCCTAATATGAGTATTAAAGTTCCGAAATAGATCGTCATAATTAACTTTGATAACGCTTCGTAAAATTGCATCGGTAAATAATAGGTCAAAAATACGAGTAAAATAACTGTTGTCGGATTAAGGAGGAAAGCTAAACCTAGAATACATAGACATTGTATTAAAACTAAAATTTTTAAATTTTTATCTAACTCATCCAGAGTGTATATTGAAAGTAGCACTGTTGTTATCATAATAATACTCCATAATCCAAAGGCAATTAACGATGAATAAAGTTGTTTGTGACTTATAATTGCAACGAGTGGGATGAGTAAATACGTTAAATGAACATAAGGGTATCGTTTTAATCTTTCTTTAAATGTCAATGTCATCTCTCCATTTGTGTCGACAGATAATGTTGAGTATTATCATGATTATACTAAAAATGAAAAGTTTTAACATAGATAACCATAAAATTCCACCATGATTTATATAATAAATGACAACATGTCGCATATGGGTGGTCGGTACCCATTCTGAAAGCATACGAAGCAAATTTGGAAATCGATCTAATGGTATCCATAACCCACCCAAAAAAGCTAAGATGAAGTAAAGGCAGTTGCTTAACGCAACAACTTTAGAAACATCCTCAATTAAACTTAAGAGATACGCAAAAGGATACAATGTCATTAATACTAAGTTAATAATGGCAAACATTCCTACCCATTGCTGTAGGCTAAGACTCACCCCATTTAAAGTGCCAGTCACGAGCAGGACACTTGCCCCTATGATAGATAAAGAATGCGTCTTTAACGACTTGCTCAAAAAATACGTATTATACGATACACGGGTATTAACGAATCTTTTAATCCATTCTAACTGTCTTTCAATCGCAAGTTCTTGTGGAAAAAGGATTAATACAAAACTCATCGCACTATATAAAGCCATAGAAATCATATAATTCTGTCTAAATGCCAAGCCTTTTAACACATCATCATTTGGGAGTGCTTGTATAGAAATAAGATAAAAACAGAAAGACAGCAATATGAACATAGCTAACATAAGCTTCTGTCTACATAATCGATGAAATTCAAAAATCAGTATAGGAAGCATTTTAAACCTCCTCCTTTCTTAATAGCAGTTTTATCATCTTTTGAAAGTGTTCATTTGCCATATCAATTTAATTTTTCCATTTTCTAACATGTAAATTCGATCACAAAAGGACTTTAATTCCTCAAAATCATGCATAATAATTAATATGGATGTTTCTGGTTTTAAAAAGGTTTGGATAACCTTCCAAAATTTACTTTTAGTTTTTTCATCCAAGTGATTTGTGGGTTCATCTAAAATTAAAAAGTCGGGGGTTTTAGATAATGCTAGCGCAACATCTAGCATTCGTTTTTGTCCTCCTGAAAGTGGATGTATGAATTGTGATGTATTGTCTATACTACATATCGTTTGTAACTCACTGAGCGTCAAGCTTTGGGAATTGAGTCGGTGAAAAAGTTGCAACACTTCTCTGACTTTTATATAAGGCGGAAATTGACTCGTTTGATATAAAATGGCCTTTTTCAATGATGATTGCCATAGAATCTCACCCTTTGTATAAGGTTTCATCCCCATAAGAATGTCCAAAAGTGTGGATTTACCTGTACCATTTTCTCCAGTTATCCCTACTTTTTCGCCGGCATGAATTGAAAAAGAAATTTCATCTAATATCTCACATTCACTGATTTGGTACGAAAGATTTTTAACAGATAACATCTCATCCCTCCTTTTACTATAGTTTAGAACATCTAAGGGAGACTTTAATGTCTAAAATGTCATTGACTTTATATGACATTTGTCATAAAAAACGAAATTAATGATAATCAATTATGAACATGACGCGGCACATTCACTTTTCGGAATAAACACTAAAAAAACTAGGTTGACTCATACTTCAACCTAGCTTTCTTCAACATTATTTTCTAATTTCTTTTGATACAGATACAATTTCTCTGCCGTTGTCAGTGTTAAATCACTCACCATATTCTTCTCATTTCTAAGCCTTCCTATTTTGGCACGACTTACACCTGTTTCTTTTTCAATTTGATACGAAGTTATATTTGAGTTCAACAATTTCAAGATACTTTCTTGAATCATATAGAAAGTGTTCATATTGCCCACCCTTTCACCATCATTTAAAAGAGCAACAAGAAATTTCATTCAATTTAGCATGCCGAACTGTTAAATTTCGAAGATTTTTCAGAAAAACAACCTTATTTTTCTGAAATTACAGACAGTTATGAATGAAATTCATCTTAATAGATCATATCGCTCATATCTTTAAAATTTTATTCTATACTATCATTAAATAATTAATGGAGGTGATAAACATGTTTATCATTAGCTTAATTAAAAAAGTTATTGAATTCTTTAAAGGGTTATTTAAATAATAGCCTTTCAAGCCTCTTCTTAACGGTTGGTGGGCCAACTCACTAACCGTTAAGCTTTTTCATTTTATCCAATATTTTTTCGAAATAATGAAAATAACGATGATATTAGTCATGATTGTTAATAATGACAGTATTGTAGAATTTTCTTGCATTTAAGGACCTCCTCCATATTTATTTAATTTCTCTCTTTTAGATGACACTCAATCAATTGAAAGAATTAAGTAGCTTTCGCAAAACTATGGCCTCTACTTTATCATGCTCTCCTTGCACTCTATTATAATCATGTAAAATATTATACCACACAACGTAAATAGTCAGAATTATGGTTCTATACTTTTAATGGTTGGTGAGTTCTTCACTAACCGTTATTTTTGTTTTAAATACAAAAATAGCACAAATATCTCTTTAATTGTAAGTGCCTAAACAAACTAAGGAGAGATATTCGTGCCTATATATAAATATATATCAAAAATGATTGAAATGGAGGTTCCAAATGTAAAATTCACTCAATGCTAAGCATTAAAACTTTAAAAAAATTCTGTCATTATTCTATGTTGGAACTTTCCACATTTATACTTAATGCTTTCTTCTATCAGATTTCTTATCAGAACTAAATATAAATAAGACAAAGAAAGCAAAAGGAATAATACCAAATGATCTAGTTATGATATCGTAGTTCCCTGTTATTTGTGGCAAAATAAAAAAGGCAAGAGCTGTAACTATAAGTAAAAATAAATATATCTTTCTTTTCTTATTCATAATTACAGAACCACTCCAATAAATACTCTTGCTATAACACCTACGATTTGACGATTGAATCCATTTTGTCCTAAATATTCAGTTATACCATCAGATAATTTCCCTTCAAATCCAGTCAAATAATCTCAAAATTTATTTATAGATTGATAATGAAGAACAACCAATTCAGTACCTGTTCTTTTTTCTACTTGCTTAACTATGTTATCCCAAGCTTTTTGCCCTACTTTATTAACCACAGCTTTAATAGATTTAGCCTAGCTTTAGCAGTCATTCGTAACGTCTTCATTCACCGGCAGACATTACTACGAAATCAAATAGATTTCTATAATGCTCCCAGAATAGCGAGGCTTTATGGAACAATCAAATAAATGAAGATATTTTTACATCAGTCCGATTTATTATAGAACCATAAAATAAAACCCTCAAAGCCTATGACTTCAAGGGTTAAATAACTTAATATTGTTTCATGTATTGGTCAACTTCCCATTCGCTAACTTGCGTACGGTAGAATAAGCTGCGAATTATGAGTGTACTATATTTTATTAAAACCTTTTATTTCAATATTCCCTGTATATTGCAGTGTATACTTTTTTAAATTCGGTTGCCCAATTAGTTGCCCATTTCTATACCAACACTAAATTTGGGCAACTTTTTCATAAATCAATCACCTTGATATAACTGAGGGATTAATAAATCCTTTTGAAGGTAATAAAAAGCGACCATATTGCAGGTCGCTCTTTTTTATTCAATGATACCTAATTTTTAGTTTTTCAAAAAAACACCGCAATCACTAGGATTACGGTTGGTTTATGTATACAGTATCATTACCTAATTTAACAGATAACGCTACTTTTCTATCTAGTTTTCTTTTTATCAATTCCTCTGTGAACTTCCACCTTACTGTATCTCTTCCTACTTTATGCATATTTCTATATATTTCCTTTTCTTCATCAACCATTAAATCAACAAATTGCACTGTACTAGGTTGCATTTGTAGCGCCTTTTCAATCATTCTGTGAGTATCTATTCCGTGTACCATAGCATCACCTCGATTAAATGATAACATAAAAAAACCCTACATAATTGTAGGGCGAATATGTATCGAGTGAGAGGCAAGGAAGAAGTCTCCTGCGGGACCAACAGTCAGATATATGGCCTCTGCCGGGCTATATAGCTCACTCCTGCTATATAATAATACATCACATTAACCTACCCTCTTCGAGGACACAGAGCTATGTCACTCGTCAGCAACTTCATGTGAATGCTCAGTTAATGTGATGTAGGCACTTTAAGCGGTCTGTGCCAGTGACCGAGTCGTTTCACGGAACAACTATTTCATAAGTCTATTGTAACATAAAAGCGACCCTTTTACAGGTCGCTTGATTTTTATTTACGATAACTTTCTAAATTACTTTTAACTTCTGCCAATGTATAGTCAAATTCGTCAGCATCTTCCACAAGTTCACCATCAAATAATGATTGTAAATCCTCATCTTCGATTAGAATTATGATTTATACAAAATATGCAAAATAAAAAACGTTGATTTAATGCGCTTTTTGCCATTGGTAAGTGGTTTATTGTGTCACTAAATCCTTTTCTAGCACAGCATTTATTTCTGATTCTTTGTTTATCTGATCCTTTAAATCAAAAATAAACTCCCTTTCTTTTTCCATATTATCATCCAGAATGAATGTTATATTTTCTTCGTTAAACATGGCATGAGCTATATATGATCTAATATTAAAAATAGCTTGCGGAGACTTATTTACAACTTTATAACCTATCTTTTTCCCATTTTTGGTTTCTACCATAAAATCAACCGTTATTTTATCTTGATTTTTACCACCTTGAAATACATAAGATTTTTGTACAGTATTGAATTTTTTCGACAAATAGTTGTTTATATATTCTTTTTTCTCTTTTTCAGTCATTTTATTTTTAGGATTTTGTGATGGGTGGAGAATGTATCTAGTTGTATCGTTTATAAATATATTAACTTCATCTAAACTATTGAATTCTCTAATTTGTATGTTAGTGAATTTAAAATTATTCACATAAAATCTAGTAAATTCTTTTATTTCACCTTTGAATTTAACAAAATTGTCTCTTATACCATTTAAAAAGATTTTAGTAAATTCTGGATTAAGTTCTTCGTCAAAATTAAAAAGTTTGCTCTTTCGCTGCATAAGGTTAAATCTGTTTTCATAATAGTTATTATTATTTTCAATTTGAAAAATAACACCCACTGCAATGTTAGAAATCAATAGTGTATCTGGGTAATAATTGAAACTTGAATATTTCACTTTATACATTTTCCTCACCTCACTAAATGCTTTATTATTTCTTCTATTATATCATCAAACTCATTTTTGTTTCTTTCAACAAACTTTTTCAATAATTTAATGTCTTGTTCTTGATGTCCACTTTTAATTTTAAACGGTATAGAATCGATTATAGCATCCATGTCAATATTACCTAATTTATTTTTAAAGTCAGAACCTACTTGTTGAATTTCTGCAGAAGTAAAAGTTTTGTTTTCTATTAGCAACTGATAGTTACCAGTATTAAAAACATCTTCTATCATTGTTTTTATTGATGGATTTCCTTTTTTTAGAACGTCAAACCAAATACATTCACCAGGAAATATATGCGTGTAGTCTATTGGAAACAATTCTGCTTTTTGTTTCTTTTTAGGCATCTTTATTAATAAGTTACCTTTATTCCTATCTGTATTTGAAATAAAACAATCAAAAATAATCAATTCAATAATATTTTTATTTTCAACTGTATTTAACATGCCTGGAGCATCAATAGGTAAAACAGCATTTTCTAATACGGTATATGTAAATAATTCTGCGTGATCAAAACTTACTCCACTTGAAATATGGTTTTTAGTTAGAAAACCATCATACTCTGCAAATCCAAATTCAGGATGTGGAAATTCCAAACTTTCTGCTATATAATAACCCGTTGCTTCATTAAATAAAGCATAGAAACCCTCATCATTTTTTATAGATTTGATTACAACCGCTGATGAATTTATCATTGCATAATAAGGTGTAGTGGCTCCATTCCCAACCTTGCTTGTTATTTCAGTTATTTTTTCCATTTTCCACCCACTCAACACAATTATATATATAATATACAACTTATTTAAAAAAAGAAATAGACAGAACATAAAAGCGAACAAAAATACCACCCAGTGACATGAATGGGTGGTTGTAAATAAAGTCAAATATTCACTGATATGAGCTAGTAAGTACTATGCGTCTCAATTGTAATATAAAAGGAAAACGATTATAAGTTTCAGTTACCTTTATTATTAATATAATAAGAAGCTCATTTTAAAATTCAAAATCCCGAGTAACTCGAGGCCTCAAATATATTACTTCTTTTTATTAAAATACATCAATGTAATTACAATAGAATATACAAAGAGAAATATCATTATAAACATTGTCATGTAATCACCTTTTCCTATTTACAAATATAGTTTGTTGCACCCGTACAACCAAGAGATGTTATTAGACCACAAATTGCGGCTAAGGAAAATCCTCCCCAACCGGTAGTTATACCTAATGCTGCTGCAGCTGCCCAACATCCTCCTGCTCCACCAGTACCACATAACGCACCGACTGCCCATTCGCACCATCCACGTTCTTTTGGCGGTAAATTCTTAAAGGATTCTTCTTCTATTTTATCTTTAGAAGTAATTTTAAAATTTTGATCATAGTAATGGCCTTTTTGGTCTATGTTAAACTCATAGTATGGTTTGTCATTTAAAATACCTTTCATGTTAATATATTCTTTATTATTGTGTTTAACAAATTTTGAATACATCATGTGATTATAAAAAATATCTTTGTTTGCTTCATTATATTTTAATTCAATCATAGCGAGATTATTGTTCTTTTGAGCTAATTCTTTACCAAATATAAAATTAATTGAGTATACATTAGTGTTTTCACCTTTATCTAAGTGAACAATAATATTTTCATCTTTTATCGAATTAATAGAAGTTGATTTTGCATGCTTCTTATAAATATCTGATTTTTTAATCTTGTTAATAATATCTTGCTTAGTTTTACTATCAACATTACTTGTAGGTTTACTTACCGCTTTACTTTCAGCACTTACATCTTGAAAACCTAGGGAAAAACAAAAACTTAAAAGCATGACAATAGACAAAATAGAGAAAACGACTTTTTTCATTTTTATTACTCTCCTTTAATAGTAATATGAAACCACTTTCATATTAGCAAAATTTAAAATTCATTTGGATTAAAATTCTCAAGTGTTGCATTTTTATTCTTAAGTGTTATTTTTATATCTATGAAAAATCTTTTATTTAATTAAAGTAACTGATTTTATTTAATATACATTAAAATTTATAAAAATAAAAAAGGCAACCAATTTATTCAGCTGTTTTTTGACATATCGATATAATTTTTAATATCTTCCACAAATTCTTTTGCCATGCCCTCAATTTTGTTCAAGAAAGTAAAAACTTCATCAACTTTTTCACCCTTGTAATAGAAGTAATACTTCTCTTCATAATAATGTTCTTGCAAATTAGATGAACCTTTACTCATTTTAACAATATTTGGGTCTTCTTCACCTGTAATAGAATCAATTTCAGAAACGCTATCATTATAAAAAGAAAATTCAGTTACATGTGTTACTTCTTTATTATGAGTATTAATGTGGACGTGTTTTTCCTCATTTTGCATTTCATTAAATATTTCATAAGTCTTATCTTTAAATAATTCATCAAAAATCTTGAATATTTCTTGGTCTACAATATTATTATCCATTTCTAGTTTTTCACTTATTTTATTTTTAAAAAGCTCATCTGTAAGATTCTTTTTCCGGAATGGGATGCCAACCCTCCGTGACGGGTTATCTGTAAACAATTTTGCTAACTCTAAGTTTGCATAGTCCATTGGAGATTTTAAAACATTTAAAAGTGTGTTTAATTTTATTTCATCGTAAATATCTAATTTTTCTTTGTTTTTAAGTTCTCCGACTTCACGATCTACATATTTAAATTTATACTGGCAATTTTCGTACCAATCTACATAACCTAATGACTTCAAACCATGATCACTCCACTCTCGAAAATTTTAAAAAAAAGATATAGTTTTAACTGTTTATTCTTTTTGTGATACTTATGTATTTTAACACAAAAAAACAGGCCAACCATTTCGGCTAGCCTGAATTTATTGTTATTTAATTGTTCCCCACAACTCACCTAAACCATGATTAGGTGGTGCAACGCCGTTCCATTCTCTGACCGGTAAATACAGACGTTCTCCTTCAAAGCTATCATAACCTACCCACACGTGACCATCTTGTAACATTACTTCATCATAATTGATAGTTGTGCCAGGTTGTAGTTTTCCTGCTTCGTTACCTTTAATTCTAAAAGGTCCTTCTGTCCAAACTTGAATTTCTTCATTTCCATTTTTAAATGTGGCTTGTTCATTCTTCCACCATGTACCGTACTTATTCTTATTCCAATCAGTTTTTGTAACAACTTGCTTTTTCTCTTGCTGCTTAACCTTTTGTTTAACATCTTCTTGTTTGATTGTTTCAGATTTATTTACTTTTAACGCTCCACCATCATAGTAATGTTTAATACGTTTAATAAAGTAATCTTTCATCTTATTAATATTTGCAGTAGTGTACGATGCATTTTTACCGACGTGTATTTCCCATGATCTATGCGGGCATGAAGTGCCAAAGAATTCATTGTGCAATCTTACTGTCGTTCTGTTTACCGCTAAACCATAAGATTTCATTACATCTGCAACAACTTTTAACGTTGCTTCTTCGTTCTCTAAAAATAAAGCATCTGAAATACGTCCTGGATAGCTTTCACACACTTCAAAGCCGATTAAGTTAGCATTTGCCCATTGATTACCACAATGCCACTCTACGTAATCTGTCGGGTGATACCAAAGTACTTCATTTCTATTTGCATAAACACTTGCCCAACCGTTAACGTGTGTCCCGTTATTCTCACGTGCATATAACCATGGCAAATATTGGCTAGGCGTCATACTACCATAATCATTGTGGATGACTACGCCTTTAATACTTGGTTTTGGTGCTGTAATCTTATTACCCTTTATATGGTTTGAATAGATATGTTTCAACTCTTTCACGCTCCCATTCTTCGATTTATCTTGTTTTTTATTTAAATTACTAATGTCGTATTTTTCCATTGGTAGTCCACTACACACTTGTGACTTTTCATCTTTAGGCGCGTCTTTTGGTCTAAGTTGTAAATGTAGGTGTGCAGACATTGGATTGTCATAATAGTTACTGCTACCTTGCAGCCCTACAATGTCACCTTGATTGACTTTATCATCCACAATAAATCGCAATGAACCACGTTGTAGGTGACCGTATATCCAATCATTGCCGTTAGCATCTTTAATTACTAAAGTACCGCCGAAGTTACCGTAGTCATTAGATTCAACCACAGTACCACTTGTGACTGCAGGCACATCATTCGTTTCATTCGTATATAAATCAAACGCACGGTGATAGCCACCACAGAACGCATCGTAATTAATCCCGTTTTCAGTGTAATCGCGGTATCCATAGTTTTTAGGATAATTATCATAAGTGCGTGGATCAGATGAAATAATCCAACCTTTTTTAGTTAAATAATCAATAGCAGTTAGCATGTTATTTCAAACCTTTCTCTTTTAGATATTCTTCTTGCGCACGCGCTGATTTTTTAACGATAAATGTATTTTTCCAAATACCGTAACTTACCATTATTAAAGGTACACCCGTGTTTAAAACATTTATCCATGCGTCCACCGCTTGTGGATTAATCCATTCCGCACTGATTCCACTTGCTTGTAACGCAAGGTAGAATGCGGCTAGAAAACCACCGATTAATGCAATGAATTGTTTAACTTTATCTTCCATATAAATGCCTCCTTAAAAGTAAAACCCGCCAAAATGACGGGTTTAAAGTTTATAATGTAATATCTAGTTCAAGTTTGTTTTGTTCAATTGGATTATTATTAAATACGTGTCTAACCACAATTTGATTGCGTTCTCCTTTAACTGAATTACCTACTGGAATTAGGTAATTATTCTCATATCGTTCTGAAACGTCTAAATCATATGAATCCACTTTTAAATCATATTGGACTGGGAAAGGAGTTCTGAAATCAGGGTCATTTTTTACACTCTCATAAAATTCTTCAACATTATTTGGAGTATTGAGTGTGATTAAATTCTGTAGTCCCTCTTGTTTGACTTTTTTCCAATCTTCATAGCTTAAATTTAGAACTCCTTCATAAGCTGATTTTGCAAATACAAAAGGTAGAATTTGGAAACCGTCATGCCAATTTAAAAACATCACATCCAACTCACCTACACTATTTGCGTAATCTTCTTTAACTGCATTGACTATTTGCTCATCAGTTAACTTTAAACTATCGAATGCCCCGTTCTCTAAACCATATTTAATTAAATCATCATACAAGTTAGCACTTTCCACATTATCTGCAGCTCTACCTAAGACGCTAGGCGTTACAGTAATGCGCACTGTATTGTCAGACGGGAATACATAACCATTTGTAACTACTTCCACATCATACGTGCCACTAGGGATAATTTGATTGATAACTAAATCAACCTTATTTTCTTTAATTGTTGAATCATATTGATATACATAATCACGCTTTGATAAATAAACTTTTGCTGTTTCCCCTACATCTAAAACATCGTTGTTACTGTCAGATAATTCAAATGTAATCTTTGATTTATCCCCTTGCTTAATTTGGTTACCGTCACCTTTATTAGTTAAATTTAAAACGTTTTTATTCATAATTTTAATTCCTTTCGATTAAAATAAGCCGACACCGAAGTGCCGACTTTCATATAATTACTTGCATCTGCCAAACCAAAAGCAGCTCCAAAAGCTATATCCAAATAACATGGCAATCACCTCCTTAAATTCCAAATAATGTGCGTAAAATTGCGATGATTAATGAACCTACAATAGTACCCACTAAGCCAATTACATACATCTTCATTTCGCGGATGTTCTTTTTATTTGTTTCTTTGTTTTCTTTATCAATTTCTCTTTCTCTATTGATTGAATCTAAAGTAAAATCCATTTTTTGATTGATAAGATTTTGACTATGCTGTGTGTTTTTGATTTCATTTAAGGAGTCAAAAATTTTATCATCATTTTCTTCTAAACGAGAAAGCCGACGTTCTGTTTCTCTTTGATAAGACTCCAATTACAATACACCTACTTTACTTTAATTTATGATGAACTTGGTTCCTCCCTAACATACGGCTCGCCACTTTCATCGAACTTACTACGGTCAATTTCTTGCTTAACGTAATAAGTTTTAGATCCATTACCAAAAATCCCTGCTAACATATTCTGCATAGCACATACTTTTTTAACTTGCTCCTCATCTTTAAATTTGTACGCATTATTTGGTGATGCACCACGTACAAAGCTATTTGAGTAATTCTGCATCAAACAACTTTCTTCGCCACGCTTGTCCACTTCTACGAGGTAAAACTCTGTGATTTTTTCCATAACTGATTCCTCCAATAAATTTATTTATAATAAAAACGCCTAACGATTTTCGTCAGACGTTTCATTATCCTTACTTTGTAATTGTGTAATTAATGCCCGCAGTATTGCGTTTTCTTTCTGCAAATCTGCATTAGCAGTCGCTAGGTTATCAATAACCAATTGTGGATTAACTTGTTCGTTCATTATTAAGCTCCTTCCAATTATTAGTCATAACATCAAATTTATCTTTCAAATCTTTAATTTGGTTATTCAGCGCTTCATTTTCTTTAATAAGTTCTTGTATCCCTAAAATAGCCCATGTAGCTATTTTTTGAACGCTAATTGCCTTTCCGTCATCAACAGATATTGAAGGGCTATCTTCAGAAATAAATCCTATATCACCACTTGTATTACCTTCTTGTAAATCTGAAATATAATCATAACTAACGGGCTTTAATTCTTTGATAGTAGCTAAGCCGTTTTTCAAATCTTTTATATTAGTTTTTAAGGCACGGGATGACGCTTTCACAAAATCTTTAGCTTGAGCTGTTACAAAAGTGTTCGATTTATATCTTGTGAACCTCACTCCTGTTTGACCTTGTAAATAGGTGTCTCCACCTTCGAAAACAATACGACCAACGCCCGACAAATCAAAGTCAGATGCTGTAATAGTAGCAAGTGATGTACCGTCAGAATTAAGTGCTTTCGTTTGAGTACCTCTCAAATGCACTTCTCCAAAAGACGATTTTAAGCTCAGATGTCTATTGTTGGAAAGAATACCTAAATGACCATGCTCTGCGCCATCAGATGCTTGCAAACTAATATATTGACCACCTGAACCAGCTTGACTATTAAAAGCACTTTGACGTTTTAAAACTAAGCTAGCGCCATCATTAGCGACCTCCACGCCACCGCCTAGAAATTGAGTGTACCAAGAATTAGATGACTCAAAAGATAAACGATAACCTGCCTCAATCTTTAAATCCTGACCTGAATAGATGTGCATACCCTGACCATAAACATCACTACTATATGTTTCTTCAGCAAAGAAATCAATGAATCTAGCGCCACGTTTGTCGGGAGACTTTGAATGAATCTCACGCTGCGTTGTAATCCCCTTATCTGTTAACGCTAACCATCTTTCTATGTCCAACAACTTTCTACTTCCGTAAGTTTTAGAAATTAATCCAGAGCGATATACACCATTCCATGATTCCGTGAAAGCCTCATAAGTAACACTCCCTTCCGGAAACGTACGTACGAATGAACCGGTCGAACGTATTTTTCCACCACTTAAAATCGTTGATTCCCCATCTTTAACGCCACTTACAGTTGCTCGGTTCAAATCAATATCAATCGCTTTAAGATAATCGATTGTTGCTCGCTTACTGAACAACTTATCGATATAAGCGTCTTTAATTGTGGTTATGCCATTTTGAACGATAACATCACCGTCATTAATAACGAATTTTGAGGTATCAATTTTAATCCCCTCAGGGCCAATATTCGCTGATTGAATATTACCGTTATCATCATATCTAAATGTCATACCGTCAGATGTATTATTTACAAATTCTGATACAACACGATTTAAGGTTTGACTACTTGCGTTAAACACCTCACGTGATACACGTTGCGATATTTGTTCGCCGTCTTGTAAGATTTCAGTTTTTGCAACAGACAACTTTTTGTCAGTACTACGTGTCACATCAGATGGCGCTTCCGTATAATCGGTAGCTTTGTTACCTTTTTCAAGCTTTAAATTACGTATTTCAACTAAATTCGAATCACGTTGCGTGCCTAGTCGTCCATCAGGTGTATATAATCCCGAATACGCCATAAATCTGTGGTCAACAATTTCAGGCGCAACAAATGTTTGTGTCACTTTAAATTTATTGTTTAATATCCGTTCAATTAATTTATAGCTAGTTGTGATACGATCTTTCGGAACTGATTGACTATAAAGGATAATGCCATGTTGTGCTGAGTATTGAATGTTGTAATCAGATAAACCGACAATTTCTAATTCATAAGAATACGTGTATTCTTCACCGGGTACTAACACTTTTTTTAGATAATCTGCAGTGTATAACGTTGTCGCCCAATACTTGCCTCTAAATGATTGTGTGGACGTAATAGATGGATGCACATTATTACCATGTGTTGCACTGTCATATGATTGAAATAAGTTTACGCCACCGATTTTAATACTATCTAAGCCACTTTGATATTCTGATTTAGTGACTTTATCACTAATTTGACCGGCAAGTGTCTTACGTTCTGCATCTGCCGATTCCATACGTTCAATTAAGCCTTGTTGATTTGTTTGATAATCGACTGATTTAACGTAATCCCTAAGTTGTTCTTTCGTATCTTCACGTGATGCAATAACCGCTTTTTCAACTACATTCGGTTCACCTACAAGTTGATTCTCACTATTTACTTGTAGGCCGAATTTATCTGCAATTACTTGCAATGCGTCTCTAAATTTTTCTTCAGTATACTGTGACTGTAACAATTTAAATCGTTCATCGATGGCTACCTTTACACGTTCAACCACATTGTATAGATTCTGCATTGCCGTTCGATAATTTAAGAATAACGTTTGTGTATCGATTAACTTACCTATAGTAGCAGTTTCATCAGTCATGCTTTCAAGATTACTTTTGATGTTATTAAAAATAGAGACTGTTGCATCAAGTTCGGTATTTAATTCTTCTTTTAAATCAAAGTCCACTAAATACTCACTGTTGATGACATCGTGCATTTCCTTCAACAATTTACTATGTTGAATGGATAGGTTAACGAAAGTATTAGTTAACTCGCTATATAGTGCTTTTTCACGAGTAATAGCACCAATATCTTCAGCTTTTTCTGCCGTCGCATTAATCCATTGCCCCTCCCAGTAACGTCGCAACACTGCCACATCAGGATTACGTGTATCTAGCCATAACATATCGTTAACCGGGTTATCAGGAGGTTCACCCCCCTTGAATATCTTGCGTTCAAAATATTCAAGCTTACCTTCAACCACATCTGCAACAATAGTATTCACATTTGTAAACTTATCATTCAATTTTTGTTGGATGTCTGATAATTTACTACGGAAGAAAGCTTTTACATCATTTTCTTTATATTCAACATATTGCCCGAAAGTCCAATCACTTTCACCACTAATAAGATTGTATTTTTCTCCGATTATTTCAGCCTCTATATATAATGGAGGTGTAAAGTCTGTATCTTTAATTCTAACCAAATCTCCGAGTGCTATTTCATCTTGCGGGTATATCTCACGCGCATCACAACTTGATACTTCGTAAGATACGGCTTGTTTTTTTCGTTTGTTAAGTTCAGTTGTAGCTAAAGTACGTAAGCGTTGTTCGGTCATATCCTCATCTTCAGATTCAGGTTCGTATATACCCCAAATATAATGTTCGGGTAAGCCAAATTGATCTTGAGCATCATCATCTTTAATTTCTAATTGAATACGATTGCCGTTATCTTGTTCTGGTCCTAAAGCAATTAACGCCGTTTTAACTTCAGATGTATCGACAGTTCGTTTCACCGTCAACAAGTCTTTACCATAGGCAATTTCTTTTCCTTTAAATAGGGGTTCAGGCTCTTTCAAAACAACATATCTACCTTCGACTTGATTTCCGGTTATTTCTATATAAAAGTCTAACTTCATTGAATAAGTTGTACGTAACTGTAATAAAAGTTCATACCTATTATGATATCCAGTCCAAGATGTAGTCCTATCTACACTGAAATCAGTAAATTCAGAAGGTGTCCAGCCTGTACTTTCTAACACATATTCTAATGCCTCAATAGGTTTTTTCTTTTCTATTTTACCGGGCGCAACAGGTTTAGCTTTAACGATGTCTTCTAAATAGGATGCAACACACTCTACTGTAGTGTATGTTCTATCTTGTTCTATTCTTTCAATGATGAATTCTCGGTATTTTTTATTGCTATCTTGGATAATAACTCTATTACGTTTTTGTACATTTTCAGCACGTTCTGACAAAATACTGAATTCAAGCGTTTCTGAATTATCATTAAGATTTCTTTCTTGTGTCGCACTTAAAATTACATTATCATCTCGACTTATAAAATCTATAATCTCTTCATCATAATTTAAAATGTGAATCATTAGTCACCCTCCTTTCTAGAAGTATCTGTCTTGCCATTTCACTGTGGTATCAAAGCTGTTGAAAGGGTGGACAACAAGTTCAGTATGCCCTGGCTTTACTTTAAAAAAATCACTTCCAAAATCTTTTAAATCTAAAGCGGGCATTCCTTCAATTGTAATAGAATGTGATTGTGTATCTACATACACTAAATCACCACGTTTTATAATATAATCTGCTACACCTTTTTTCTTAGGCAGCTTTTCGTACAAATAAACACCTAACCAATTAATTTCTAAGTACTCTTGATAATCCGCATAAGCACCTAAGAATAAAGTTATGTGTCTGATTTTCTTTTGGAACATTTCCCCACGGTCAACGTATTTCGAACTATTAACATCTAAAGGCGTAGAGCGTTTGTCTTTAGATGGTTCATCGTATTTCCAAGATTTTATAAAAAATTGCTTCCCAGTTCTAATAACTTGAATATATACTGCCATAGCTTTAAATTTCTTTATACTATAGTGTGTTTTATGCTCGTAAATCAATTTTGGTTCTTCTAAATCGTTGTATGCATAAACAACAACTTTGCTTTCGTTCTTAGATTTATATTGATTAATAAAACCTATAACAAACTGTAATTTATTACTTTCATCGTATACATAACTAAAGGCTTTGCCTGCACTAATAGTCCTTTGATTAACATACATCTTAACTATTAAATTAAAATCTTGCACGCTTCTATCAAAAGTCTTTTTAGATGCCGGACCATGATAACCAACACCCGTCCCAGCATCCTTTATAGCAAAGCTTTCGCCATTATCCCAGATTTTAAAACTACCCGAGACCGTACCACCAACAATGTTATCTACCAATTGAGTGCCAGAACCAACTGTATTCCATCCATTGAAGCTTGTTAATTCGTCGGTCAAAACTGTAGGCGATAAATTTTCTACAGTTTTATTAGTATCATCTTCGCCTATCATAAAATACTCTTCATCATTTTTAGCAATCATAAAATACGGTACATCTTTTAACGCCCTTGCCTCAACAATTATTGGTGTGTCTGCCGTACCTGTATTAACCACACTTACTGAATCACTAATTGCGGTATTCTTGCTACCTTCAGTTGAATACTTATAAGGGTCAGTTAACACGACTTTCAAATTAACCACATTGATATGGTTTTCAGTTTTACTTAACAATTCGATTGGACCTTCAAAATATGCGTTCCAGTACCATTCTTTTGATTTAAATTGAAGTTTAACTTGTTTATCGTAGTTAAAGAATTTAACCAACTCATTCAATATGTCATCATGTGACTTTATACCACTATGTGATAAATAGTCATTATGGATGATCATTGGTAATTCAAATTCGTATTGTTTCAACTCTCGCCCTTGATAAACTGAACCACTTCTACCGGGCACTTCTTCAGTTTTTACCTCAAAATTAAAAGAGGGTATTTTAAACCCTCTTTCAATAAATAACCACGGAAGCGTTTTATCATTTACTATTACTGTATCGTTCATTAAGCAAATACACCTCCTGCATTAAATCTTTGTTTACGTAATGTGTCACGTTCTCTTTTATCTACGGTTTTATTAATAAAATCACCTAAACCAAAGTTATCAATCACTGGTTCGTAATCTTTATTTGCAATTTCTTCGTTAGATCCTACAAGTTTTATTAATAAACCAATCATAGTGTCTAACTTTTTCTCTAAATTACTATCGCCGTTGCTACCTACACTATTATTACTAAAGTGTTTAGGTCGTTTATTCTTACTAATATCATTACTAGCCAAAGCAAGTAATTTAGCTGCGTCATCTGCACGACTAGGGTCTGTAGGGATAATCCATTCAGGATAACCATCTTCTCCTAAGTGATATAAACCATTGTGGACAAGTCCGCCAGTTTTATATGCATAAGCTGCAGCTCGATTAAAGCCACCCCAACCATATGTTCTAACAATATATCGCAAAGCAGATATACCTTGATGTAACGGATTATTAAAGTTTGTATAACCCGATTTAGCATTAGACATAAACGTCGGTTGAATCATTTGGAATAAACCTTTTGAAGGTGTGCCACGTTGAGCATTTATATCCCAATTATTAACCGCATTCGGTTGGTAATTAGATTCACGTTTAGCCAGTCTCATCATTGCATCATGAATGTAGTTAGATTTGTAACGACCACCCAATATATTTTGTGCTTGTCTAATTACTCGACTTGCGTATGCTGCACCACTACCTGAAGGGTAACCTTTACCGCCACCTGTTTTGTCATTTTTACGTAACCATCTTTGAGGTTCTACAGAATAACGGTTTGCTTCTCCACCTTGGTTAACTTGGAAGTGTAAATGACGGTAATTTGTCATAGAACCTGTATTACCTGATTTACCAATAAGTTGTCCGGCCTTAATTTGTTCACCAGTTTTACGTAATTGTTGACTTAAATGCATAAACCATAAGAATGTCTTACCTTGTTGTACTGTTATGGCTTTACCACCACCATAATTATCGTACCAACTTCTAACACGTCCACCCATAGGCGTACGAATAGGTGTGCCAACTGGGGTGTCGTAGTCGATACCGTGATGCACACCTCCGTTAAATGGATAATTAGGATTTGGTGGATATGGAGGCGCAGAATAACGTTGTAGTATTTTAAATCCGTCAAATACAGAACCGTCTCCTGCTTGTGCTTCAAAACCATTAGTTATCCAATCAATCGCACCTTTTTTTATCTTCTTAAAAGCAGCTCGAGTAATTTCTCCAACGATACCCATACCTTTTGTTAATGAAGAAAAGTTTACGCCCATAAGCGACATTACTTTGTTGAATAGTTTACCTGGATTATCCATATAATCCATAACGTCGCCTACTTTATCTGAAAGCCATTTAGCACTATTGCCTAAGGCACGACCGACACCTTGCATTTTATCGCCAATCCAATCTTTAGCATTGCCAAACCAAGTACCAACACTAAATCGTGGATACATACCTGCACCTTCTGCTTCTTCTAAGCTTTGTCGCACTCCGCCACTTATTACACGTGACCCTTTAGGTAAGAATGTAGTCGTATCTTTCGCAGGAGTTAAAGCGGTACGTCCGTTAGGGTATTGAATTAATTCACGACGACCATCAATACCTATGCCGTTACCAGGACCTTTATCTCCCACAACTGCCATAGTGCCGTGTTTTAATCGACCATCAGATGTAGTGCGTATATGTCGGTTTATACGTTGCGTCCCTGTAGATAATTTAGGTATTTTAGGCAAGCTTAATTTAGAACCTACCCAGTTTAAACCGTCAATTAATCCATTCAAACCTTTCTTAATGGCGCTAACCATTCCACCGATATGATTTTTGATTTTACCAATAATATTCGCAAGCCCATTTTTCATGTTGTTAAACGTATTGCGGACTGAACGCCATAATGCACTAGCAATACCAGTGACTGAACGTTTAATAGAATCCCATATATTTACAATAGTAGTTTTAACTCTATTAAATATATTTCGTGTGCCAGTACTTAAATTATTCCACGTATTGCGCACGCCGTCCCATAAAAGTCGAGCAAAACGAGTAACACTATTTTTAATTTTCGACCAAGTATTAGTAATCCATGCTCTTAAATTCGAAAAAATATTACGTGTAGAACGACTAAGTGCATTCCAAATACTCCTAACCAATTGATAGGCACTACTTGCATATCTATATATTGTGGATTTAATAGAACTCCAAATATTTGTTATGAACGATTTGACAGATTTAAATATGAATATCGTAAAATTTTTAATATTATTCCAGTTATTCCTAACTGTATTCGCTATGGATTTAGCAATTGTAGTCACCACAAACTTGATAGCATTCCAAGTATTTAAAAATGCTTGCTTATATAAAGATAATATTTTTCGAATTACAAATAATAAACCATTAAAAATAGCTGTAGCACCTGTTTTCAAGGCATTTATAATAAATAACGTACTAGTCTTAATAACTTTCCAAACGCCTATTACCGTATTTTTTATGGCATTAAAAATTGTAGTAATTACAACCTTCCACATATTGAAGTAGGCTTTCATTAACATCCACCAATTTTGAATGATAAACATTACACCATTTTTCAAGCCATTCCATACGGCAATACCAAATGATTTAATGCTGTTCCAAATCACTGATAGTGCATTTTTAATACCATTCCATAATTTTATGACATTATTTCGGAAGATCTCATTATTCCTCCACAAATGAATGATTGCAGCAACTAATAATCCTACTGCAGTGATTACGAGTCCTATTGGACCAGTCATAAATCGAATTGCTAAACCTAAACCTTTTGACGCAATTGATGCTGCTTTAGTAGTAGCAGTCCATATTTTAATAGCAGTCTCAGAAAGTTTTGTTTTTATCGCCGCTATTGTTTGTGATGTGGATAATCTAGCAACTGCATACCTGTATCCATCTGCTATAGCTTTTGAAGTGGTTACTATACCATTCCATATTTTTTGTGTTCCTGACCACAATTTTGTTGCGCCGTTTGCTAATTTTGTAGCAATCGTAAAGTTACGTATCCCTAACATCAATGGTCCTAGCACTGTCATCGCACTACCTATAGTAGATACCATAACGCCTAAAGCCATAAGTAATGGTCCTATTGCAGCCGCTAGTAAACCGAATCCTACAACTACTTTTTGAGTACCTTTGGGCATTTCATTTAATTTAGTTGCGGCATGAGAAACCCATTCCGCTAGCTTTTTAATGTACGGCGCCATAACATCGCCAATACTAATTGCTAGGGATTCAATGGCCGATTTCATCTGACGAATTGAACCACCGATTCCGCCTTCCATTTCATCTGACATTCGCTTTGAAGCGCCTGTTGAATTATCGATGGACTTGGTTAGTTTTTTGTAATCCTCATCAGATGCATTAATAACAGCTAACGCTCCACTCATTGCTTCTTTGCCGAATATGGTAGCCGCCGCACTTGCTTGTTGTTCCTTAGAAAGACCTTTAAACTTCCCACGTAATTGATCCATAACATCACGCATCGGCAACATATTGCCACTACTATCGGTAATAGATATACCTAATTCATCCATTTTTTCTTTCATTGCTTTAGTCGGGCTAGATAAGTTAGTAAACATTGTACGTAGTGCAGTTCCGGCTTTTTCTCCTTTAATACCTGCATTAGACATCAAACCAATTGCTATAGATGTATCTTCCACAGTGTAACCTAAAGCCCCGGCAACTGGTGCTGCATATTTAAATGCCTCACCTAAACCACGTACATCAGTGTTAGCTTTAGAGCTTGTCTGCGCTAGTACATCTGCAAAGTGACCGCTATCTTTAGCTTTCATTCCAAATGCAGTTAAACTATCCGTTACAATGTCACTTACTTGTCCTAAATCTTCACCCGATGCAGCAGCTAACTGCATAACACCATCAATACCACCTAGCATATCTTTAGTATCCCAACCTGCAAGCGCCATGTAGTTTAATGCATCGGCGGATTCACTGGCACTAAATTTTGTTTTAGCGCCCATTTCAAGTGCCTTATCACGTAATTGTTGGAATTCACTTCCCGTAGCACCTGAAGTCGCTTTAACTTTACGCATTGAGTCGTCAAAGTCTATACTTTTTTTAACTGCTGCACCAAACCCGGCAACAATCGGCGCACTTACATACATACTCATATTACGCCCAACAGACTGCATTTTACTGCCAATTTCTTGCAAGCGTGGTCCCAACTCACTAAATTTATTACCAATCTTACCCATAGTCGTGTTTAAAACTTGTTGTTGACGCTCCAAAGCTTTCATTTCAGCCGTTGCTTGATTCAACTCTTGTTCATATTTATTTAACTCTGCATAGGCTTGATTGTATTTAGCAGCAGCCGCTTGTGTTTTAGCGCTGTTTTCTCCTGTTTCTTTCGATAATTGGTCATAATTATTTTTCAATTCTCTGACTTTTTGAGCTTGAATTTGTTGTCGTTTAGTTAATCCATCGACTTTCACTTTAGACTTCTCAAGTGATTGATCATAACGCCCAAATTTAGAAAGGTTAGCGCTCATTTCACGAGAAACCATGCGCATTTGTCGATTTAATCCAGTAATACCACGATTAAACCCCGAACCGTCTAAATCAACTTTTATGACCATATTACCTATAGGATTTGCCATTTAGTTTCCTCCTTTCTTCAAAAAATTAGCCGAACACTTGAGCAAAGCTTGTTGCTTTTTTCTTGTGTTCAACTCTTGAATTTAGAATTTCTAAAAAGAAATGAATTGGCATGTTAGCCACTTTCTCAGGGTCCATGCCTTCATCGATTAATTGCTTTGCAACTTTCATGTAGTTGTTGTATCTACCCTCAGGCGTTAAGTCATCAGGATTTATTTCTTCTTCTCGGTCACGAACTTTTTTGTGTCGTCCACATCTCCTGAAATGAGCTGTTCTAGCACATTAATTAAATTTGTAAGACCTTCAAAACCTGCAGGAATACCTTTTTGTAATTCTTCAGACGTAAATTGATTACCGAAACCATCGGCAATAAACGCAGTGATTTCTTCAATGATTTCAAATTGTTGAACAACTTGCTCTTGATACTCATCTACTTTTGCTTGATGTTCTTTTTGCTCTGTTACGCTTAATTTTTCGAATTCTTCTTGTGTTAGTTCTTCAAAATCAGGTTCTTTAAAAACTTTTGTCACACGCGTTGACAACTTTGAACCTTGAATAGTGTCAAAAAGTGACAACATAGGCTTTGCATAATACTTTTTAGTTTGTGGTTTACCTGTCTTTGTGTAACCTGTAATAAGTTCGATTGAAGTTCTTGCCATTATAAATTCCTACCTTCATTTTTATTTTTGCGCAAAAATAAAAGAGGGGTCGGATACCCCTCTTGCTTATACTTCTTGAATGCCATCGGCAATGCCTGATAGATTATCAGCTAGTGAACCTGGTTCAGGCGAATCAGATTCACTAATCGACTTTCCCGGCATCGCTTTTGTATCCTCATCTAACGTTAAAGTTTGATCTAAATCTTGAACAAACTCATCAAAAGTCTTACCAAAAGTTTCAGTAAATACATAGTCACGTCCAGTAGTGGTACCTTTTTTATCGAAACCAGTTACATGTGAAGATTCGTCAAATAAACGGTCAACGAATGAACCTTCCACTTCGTCATTTTGGAATTCAACTTTATCTTGTTTAGTTTGACCTGATAAGTTTGGACGAGTGAATTTACCTTTAAATAAACCAACCCATTCGGATGAGCCGTCATGATTAGTACGTTCAAATACAACCGCTACATCAGGTGGAATATCATTCGCACCATATTTAAAGCCGTTAGCACCTTTTTTAGCACCTGCTAAGAATGCTTTTTGTTCAGGTGGGATTGATACGAATGTTGTTTTAACTGATAATTTACCATTCGATACTGCAGTTGCAGCAACCATATTGTCGCCGTATTCTTCTTCAACTTCTTGTGGACGGTCAACTTCGATTTCTTTTAAAAATCGAGTACGGTGACCTGATTTAACCTTCCACGCTTTATCTGTATCACTTTCAATCGGCGCCCAATAAAAGTTAGTAACACCAATGGCAATACCTGACACACCTGTATTATCTGCAAAGTGTTGCAAGTTTAACTTTAATTTTTCCATTTATAATCCTCCTAAAATAATAGAGAACCTGATGCACGAATGATTTCTCTAAAAGTTAGAGTTTCAACTTCGTACATCGGTTCTCTGTAATATGATTTAAAATTTAATTGCTTTAGATTCTCCACAATCGCTTCTGCTTGCTCATGCGGTTCATCTGATGACCACCAAATATCAATTTGGAAGTCGAATTCTCTTGAGAATTCCTCGTTGTCTGCATATTCATCAGGGTTATACGGTAACGGGGTAATCCTTACAATTGGTTGATTTGTTGATTCGTGAAAATTCTCAGGAACCACATATTTAAATACGTTATCCTCAACCGTAATACGTTTGTCGGCGATGAGTTTCTTGTAAATCACATCAGTTACATTCATTTCATCACCCTTCTCATAGCGGTTAGCATTGCTTTATATACTAGCTTACTACCGCTTTTTTCTGTTTTAGTAATCCACAATTGTGGACGTTGATACATAGTGCCGAATTCCGTTGCATGTATCCGGTGTGAATAGCCTTTTGTATATCCAATAAGGACATACTTTTCACTTGAATCACGGTCAGTTCTAATATTCGATACTGCTATATTATCCTTAGCATGTCGCTTTCTATCACTGACTGGCGTGTTACGTTTAAGTAAAGGTGTAAGTGCTAATGCACCGGCTCTTAACACACGATTCTGTGACGCCTTAAATTCTATCTGCTTTCTAACCAAACCTTGTTCAATGTTATTCTTCTCAATCTTTGCACCCATTAGAAAACCACCTCGCAATAAACACGCACATAAGACTTATCTTCATAGTCTTTTTTGACGTATTTGATTTGATATTTATCACCGTCATGGATTACATAATGTTTATTGTTCGGTTTATAATCTCCTCTTGGATCACGTATGATGATTGTTTTAATGAACTGTGAACCTGTCGTTAGACTTGTCTGCATATCTGATTCTCTTGCATCTTGAATACATGCATAGCAACTGTATAACTCTTCTGTAATCGGCTTTTGTGGAAGACCATTGATTGATTTACTGGTATCTTGGCAAAAAGTTACTCGTTCATTTAACCTATTCGAATTGAACTTCATACGCATCACGCAACTTATGCACAACACTTAATACCATATGCGGTGCATAGTTAAGGTTCCTTTCCGAAAAAGCCAAACGATTTTCAAAGTAATAAGCAGTGAGTGGGAATACTGCAGTCTTAAATAATCTTTGCTCCTCTAACCAAGCCATATCATCAGTAACCGCACTCGCTATATCTTCTTTTGCCCATTCGTAGTACATTTCCAGTAAATCGTCTTCTGAACTATGGTCTATTTTGCAATGCTTTTTTAATAGCTGTAAATCACTCACTGCTATCACCTACTTAACATCAATACGTTGTAACATACCGTTTTGTGGTTTGCCTTTTTTATTGACTTCATTTGCACGTCTTACAGACATTTCAACCACATCATTTACATTAAGTACTTTACCGAGTGATTTATCTTTATACTGTGTCAATACTTTGTATTTAGCCACTATAAATCACTCCTTATTAAACTTCTTGAATACCGTCTGCAATACCTTCGAGATTCTTCTCTAATTCTGTTTTGTCGAAATCTACTACAATTGCAGCTTTGTAATCTAAGATTCGGCAATCTTGACGTACCGCAACCATTAAGCATTCACCGAAGTGCATGTAGTCAGTCCAACCAGCTTGATATTGTGAACGATCAAATAACACGATAGCGTCTTTTAAGTTACCAATAATCATCTTCATTTGACCTGCTGTACCTAATAATTCATCAGGCAAGATTTCAACTTTAGCGCCTAATAAACGTTTTTGCGTAGGTTCTTTCACATCAGGTTGAATTAAGTAGTTACCTTGCTTATCTTTTAATTTATCAAGCATTGCAAATAATGATTGAGATACAATCGCAACGTTATGCTCGTAATTTGGTTTTACATTTAAATTAACTGCATCTTTAAGGTCGTCTAATGACTTCGCTTTCTTAACTTCTAATTTAGCGCCTTCTTTTTCAAATCCAGTTGTTTTAGATCCAGTAGAACCGTTAGTGATAACATCTAAAATAGCTTTGTTACGTGTAGCTGCAATCGTACGCGCCATCCATAATTTTAATTCTTGTAACACGTTAACTTTTGCATCTTCAATTGCTTCACGAGAAATTCGGAAGTAACCACGACGTGTTTGAATGTCATAAGCTAATTCGAAGAAAGGTTTAACCGCTAATTCAGGGTTCTCTGCTAATTCTTCCACAACTGGTAAAGCTGCAACTTCTGATTGACGTACAACTGGGTATTTACCTGAACCATTAGTAACACGTTTTACAGTGACGTATTTATCAAGGTTAAACTCTACTTCTTTTAATTTAAGAATGTCAGTTACAATTTCTTCAGGGATTAATACAAATCCTGAATCAGTTTTAAGTGAACCACCTTTAATGTCTTCACGTGTCTCTAAATAATTAGTGAAGTCACGTACTTCTTGTGATGTCACTTTAGTGTCTTGAATTGAAATACCTAACTCGTTTAAGTTTGGTGCTTGACGATATGCACGTGTAGATTCAACCACAACTGGTTGTGCATCCGTTTCATCAGAATTGCCTTCTTCTTGTTGGTCTTTTTCTTGTAACTTTTTTAATTCATCTTCTTTTTCTTTAATCTGTGTGCGTAGATCAGCAATTTCCTTTTCTAAAGTTTCTGCTTTCTCTAATTCATCATTGTCCAATGCACGTGTAGCGTATTTAATTTTTAAATCAACACTACGCTTTAAATCCGAAATTTCGGAACGTAAAATATCTTTTTTATTCATTTGAATTCCTCCTAAATTTTTGCATAAAAAATAGACGTCGCTTTTTAAGCACGTCCAATGGTTGTATTTGTTAATGGTGTTCAACTTCACCAAGCTTATTTGTAATAGAATGTTTTTTGAGTTTTAACTCTAACGCCTTTTTGCGCTCCTCATTTTCAATGTTTTCAATACTACGTAATGCTGGTTTTACATCAGTATCTTTGTATGCCGGATAAGTTACAACGGATACATCTGTAAGTTCACGAATCGCTTTCAAAGTACGTTTATAGATGTTTTCTTTCTCGTCAAAACGCATTTCATCGCCTTGCTCATCGAGCATAAAACCAAATGAGCATTGATTGATGTTACCCACGCGCATATTTTCGTATAAATCACGTGCAAATGTTGTATTTGGTAATTTACAACGGTATTTCAAACCAACATCATCAGTTTCAAGCTCCAACGTCCCCGATTTCGTTCTGCCGATAATTTGTGATGGTACATGGTCTACCAAACAACGCACATCAGATAAATCAGTGTTTTCTAAAGCACTTCTTGAGATTGTTTCTTTGAATCCACCTAAATTTTCTGACCATGTATCAAATTTTAAAGCGTAACCCTCAATAACCATTTCATTATCGTCATTCGAACGAACTTCAGTAATGTTACCGACTCTAGTTTCCTTGCCCATCTTCCTCACCACCTTTCAATTTGTTGTCAGTGCCGCGTGATTTATTCATTTGGTACTCATCAACAAGCGCTATATTCACGTGGTTGAGGTCAACACGATGAATACTACCGTAGCCACCAGGAATAGGCGGTAAGCCATCACGTTTACGGACTTCATCAATGTTTGTTTTACCTGAATCGATATTGATTTTATCGATTTCAGCTTGTGTTTTTTCATCAACCACACGTATTTCAGTAGTATCAAATTTAAATTCACAGACTTTATCCGTATATTCGTCATTGAATTTGAAATTTAACTCTGCACAAACGCATGTAATGTAAGGTTTTAGCGTTGAAAGATAGTCCAGGTTCGCGTCTGTAATGCTCATATTCGTTGTTTCGATACCGAATTTGTGTAACGGTATGCCAAATACTCCGGCAATCTCACGTGTGGATGATTTATTCTCACGAATGAGCTTTAACACTTCAGTATCGACTTCTAATTGGTCAAATGTCATCGATTCATCTAGCACAACCACTTTACCGGCTTGTTTAGTACCACTAAATGCTTTGTGGAATTCCTTTCTCGCACGGTCTCTCGCTTTTTTATCGTTTAAGACGCCTTTCATCTTAAGTATTCCGCCTGCATGTGTACCATTGCGTAAGAAGTTATTTAAAAAGTCTTTACCATTGTTATCAGAATCAATCGTCCTACTCAATGTATCGAGTAAAGATAACCCATGAATGCCGTCTAACGAGTAGAATTTAATGTCTAACATATCTTCATATTTAATATTCCGACTAATAAATTGACCGTTATCATCTGTACGTTCATGTAGATAGTATGGACGTGCCATTCTGTCAGATTTCAATTCAACTTCAGAAGTTTTTCTGAAAGTTAAACTAACCGGATTACCTAATTTATCACGTGTGATCTCAACATAACCATGCGACGTCAATAAAGCACTGGCAAACACGACTAATTTAAAAATGTAGCCGTTGTATAGAGAATTTGGTCGTGTGTTTAACAAATGAACAACCTTATTACTATAATCAATCTGACCGTTAACATTTAATCTAATCGGCATACGTGCTAAATCCGACGCAATCATCATAACTGCAGTGAATATATCACTATGTTTAATAGCCTCCACATCGGTATACTGCCTTAAACTAGTACCTTGAAAGCCTGGTAATGTCTGCACCATCATTTGCAAATCATCTTCGTTGTATTGTAAATCTCGGTAGAAAATACCCACTTAATCACCTCCTCTCCCGTGATTCGTTATCAATAATTAACGCAATAATCACAAGAAAAGCACCTGTGTTAGCAAGTCCTAACTCAACGCCAAATGCTAAGTAAGTTGCGGTATTCATTACGATTAAACCCAATAAAAAAAGGATGCTAACAATGTTAACAACCAGTAATTTTAACGGTATTAAAATTTTATTTAACTTCATCGTCCCACCACCTTTAAAAGCCAAATTCTTCACTTTCATAAATCGACGACCAATCTTCACTAAACTCATGCATGCTCGCTTCACTGAATGCAGTTATAACAGAGATAATAGGGTCAATCTTTTGTCGATTCATCTTTTTATTAATTTTTACGTTGTCCTCACCGTCATAAATTAATACGGCATTGTTAACAGCTATAGTTAGTAAGTTATTGCCAAAGTGTTTGATTGTCTTTTCTGCAACCCACATTCTAAACGTTTTAATCGGTTGTGATAGACTTCTAAAGTTTTGACCAACTTCAATCATCTGCCAATCAATCATCATAGACTCTAATGTGGTTATAAAAGATTGGGCATTCCATGGATCATAACATAACGCTTTAACGTTTAATTGATATTCATCCACAATATCAAGGATATACTCAATAACCCGCTTATAATCAATCATGCCACTTTCAGATGTGGTCACTTCTGCTTCTCCTAAATTGATTAATTGTGAATAGTTTATCTTGTCACGCTTTGACTTCTGTTCTAAATCCGTTCTTAATCCTATAAACGAATGGCTATCGATTAACATATCGCCGTCATCTGTCGGAAATATAAATCCTACAGATGTTAAGTCGTCAAGTCGTGATAAATCGACACCGATATAAACATCTTTGCCGTATAAGTTATAATCTTCACGCTTAACCTCGATTGATTCCCACTCATTAATATTGATTAAACTATCTTCCTTATTCGCTTGCCAAAGGTTGAAGTTTTTAATCAAAATCTTATGAAATGATGTACCTTTTTCTAATTCGTCTTGAATGTCTGATTTAATGTTACGTAGTATCGTATCTCTATGTTCGTCCGATTCCAGTAACGGCATTGCTTTAATCCACAGTGATTCATCATTTACTTCATCTTCAGAATCCATTTCAGCGCAATAAACAAAGTAATTATCCGCTTTAACTTCGCCCGATAATATTTTAGTAATGTATTTATACTCTTGATACATCTGACTATTCAAATTGTCGCCTGCCGTCGAAATCAAGAGAGTGAGAGGGTTCTTTTGCAACGTCATACCAGTTTTAAATCTTGAATACATTTCATCGTCTGGCATGCTTGCTAACTCGTCCAGTATAGCCACAGTTGGGTCTTTACCATCAACTGCTTCCGGATTATTAGAAAGTGGTTCAAAAACGCTCTCTGACGTTGTATGGGCAAGGTCTGTTTTACGTACTTCCGTCGATTTACGTATTAAATTACTTTTCTCACGCAACAACCTTATTTGTTGACTTGCCATCTTAAATATTGTTTTAGCTTGTTTATAAGTTGATGATGATACATATATTTGTCGGTTGTATTTCGGATATTGACCAAATAACAATTCATTTAGCGACATCCCAGACACTACTAGCGATTTACCTTGTTTCCTCGCCATACTTACATAGCATTTAGTAAATCGTCTAAAACCTCCATCACGACGCCAACCGTAAATGCTACCAACAATAAACTTTTGAAATAACATTAATGGCATAGGTTCGTTCGTTTTAGGGTCAGGCAACATCTCTATAAATTTAATTGCTTTATTTGCTTTCTCAACGTCCCAATAACAACCGTCAGGGGGATTCTTTAAATCATTTAAGTGACGTTTAGCTACTGCGTAATTCTTTTTACTAACGAGTATGTCGCCACTTACAACCTTTTCGGCGTAAAGTGTTGCATAATCAATCATTATTCGTCACTCGCAAATTGTTTGAATGGATCATCATCTTCTTTTTCATCAGGTACGATAATACGCAATCGACTATCAATTGTTAAACCTAATGTGTTAGCCGTTTGTTGCATACGTATACCGGCTTTCTCCTTTACGTTAAATGCCGGGTTTACTTTCTGATTGCCTTTATCATCCACAATCATTATGTCCTCTTGTTCTAATATGACACTAGCTTTAACAAAATCACTGTAAAAGCTACAATATTGTGCAATTTGACCAGTGTCTAATTTAGATATAGGCAATTCTTGCATATGTGGGATGATACGTTTGTATTCTTCTTTTGCGATTTCGTCTAAAAAATCAGGTGGGGTTGCGTCAATCTTTGAAAATTTATTTAATTCCGCTTCTTGACGCTCTTTTTCAATTATTTCTTCTTTTGTATAATTTTTATTCGAATTTAATAATAATTTTTTCGGTCTGCCTGCCAAAATTAGCACCTCCTACTAAAAATGTTTAAAAAAAGGGAAATCTTTGAGAAGAAGAGTGCGCCTCGTTCTTCGTCGCCTTCCTCACTGCCCCCCGTTCTTTGATGTGGGGGACTTCCTTTTGCTCTCTTTTCGTTTTTTGATTGTGACATTCGTAACACAATGGCTGTAAGTTTTCTTTTTCCAATCGTTTTGACCAATCAACTTTCGTCGGGATAATATGGTCAACCATTTGTGCTTGTCGTCCACACGATCTACAAATATAATCATTCTCCATCAACACAATTTCACGCATTCTCTGCCACTGCCTAGACTTATAAAAACGTAAGTATTCAGGGGCATTCCGACGTCTCACATCATTATATTTATCGTTTACATATGGTTTATGCTTATCACAGTATGACTGATTAAATGATATAAGTGCATTGCATGTAGGATGATTGCATCGTCTCATTACTGCCATCCAATCACCTTCCTATGTCTTTGATGTCGACCACAATATCTTTAGTTTGGTTTGCAATCAGTACTTGATTACCAATGATGTCATGCACAATGTACTTGTCTTTGTTGAAAGTAACTGCATCACCTTTATTAATAACCTTGTGTAAGTCAGGTTGATACGTATTCACATTAAGTCCTGCCACTGTATCTAGCGTTACATTATTAAGCGATGCCATACATGTAATATGTTCTAGCGCATCACCTAGTAACATCGTTACTGTTTCATTGTCATCGTTATCTACCAACTGACCTGCCACAGATACTAATGACAGTAGATGTTTATTGTAGTCAGTGGGTTGTTTCATGGATTGATACTTATTTAATTCCATAGTTCACCTCATAATAAAAAGACACTGCAAATGGGGGTGCAGTGCCTTAAGGACTAAGGGATGTATATATAGTATGACTAGAACGTTATTGTTCCTAAGTTGATTATAATAAATAAAGTAAGATAAACCTAACACTGTGTAAAGTGTGTAATCTGTGTAATGTGTGTAATTTATACCCTTAACTATTGTTGATTCATATACACACTCACGATGTCATTTAACCTATTGTATATATTCTTTCTACTCATCATCATCAATACTTCTATTCGAGAGAAACTCTCACCTTGTTTGAGTAATTGCAAAATGTGATAGTTCTTATCATTAGTAATAAGATGCTCGTGCTCATCGATGAACGATACCTTGTCGATTAAGTCTTGTGTCTTACGTCTATCCTTATCATTACGTATGACACGTACCAGTACTTTGTCTCCAGTACCACCCTGTGCTTTAGGCATTGCTGATTCAATACCATACTGTCCAATAGATGTACTGTCATATTCATAAACCTGATGGTCAATAAGTCGACGCATCCAGTGATAATCCATTATTAATTGTTTAACTTCAGATGGTGTGTACATTCGTTACCTCCTACTTAATAAGTTTGTCAATGTTATCTTCAGAAAGTACCCGACGTGCTAATGTCAACATTGTGTATTCCAATTCATCTATATACTTAGTTAAGTAATAATTACGTGTCAGTAGTGCGATTGATAATAGTGATAGTAATATAACTAATATGTGCATTACTTATCCCCCAGCATATCATTCATTAGTGCCTTAGCACCCTCATAAATCAGAATCGTTACCAGTGTGTGTAAAATAACTTTCATATGATCACTCCTTGTTTAATATGTCTTTAACAATTTGCAGTATATCTTTACTACAAGTCGTCGGATTTGATGAATGTTCCATTTCTTGTTTCGCCTGTTCTGTCTTTAATCTCGTCATACGCATATTGTAAACACTCCTCTAATGTCCAGCCGTGTTGTTGTGCCAAAATTATTAATGTAACTACTGTGTCGCCTATACCGTCTTTTAATTCCTCTATACGGTTACGTGACATAGCTTTTGCAATTTCTCCTGATTCCTCCCACACTTTCAGCGCTTGTCTGTCAGTGTTTCCATTGTGTAATCCTTTATCAATACTCCACTGTTCTACTTGTTTGATTAATTTATCCATTTATTTGTCCTCCTTTGTAAGATTAAGTGTTCTAATTTCGTATAACACATTTACAATAAAAATTGCCGTGACAAAAGCTAATCCTTTTATTCCTTCAAACTTAGTAACCGAGATGAATAGCACCATCACAATCAACATAAAAACCAAACTACAAATCCTACCTACGTACTTGTTGTTGAGTCGATGATGGAGGAAATGTTCCGTCAATACACAAACAACAAAAGTAAGTATAAGCGTCCATGCAGTCATTCACTCGTCCTCCTCGTTACTCTTCATTTACTCTTCATTTACTCTTCATTACTCTTTGTTAATGCATTCTAAATTTAGTATCTATTAATGGAAGTTTTAACATTTACTTGTCCCCCTCATTCCATTTACTGCCTTCCTTAACTAACCCACGTACAGTTAATTCATGACTCAATCTAGTGTCATTCTTAAGCACCTCATCTAGTTTATGTCGCAAGTTGATGTACCACGTGTTGTGACTAACTGATAGCTTATAATTGATGTGGCGAGTGAATAAATCCACCACATCGTCTAGTTTTCGTCTGTATTCATCACGTTCTGCACGTAAACGGGTAATATCTTCGATGAGTGTGTCTCGTTCCGCTTTGTATGCGTCACGTTCTTTTTTTAGTCGTACGTGTTCAAATTCGATAAGACCTTTCATTCTACAAATTCCCCCTCGCGCCATATTAGCGTCATCGTATAGTCGTCATTCAATATATAAAAGGCTTTTGACAACGCCTTTGCGTCATCATCAACATCGCCTATAGCGCCGTTAATAGACTCACTAAAATACATATGCATGATTTGACCGTAATCACTTACAAACAACTCAATAAGGGTTGGTATTATAGTATCTTCGTCGATTTCTTCTTCAGTTTCTACTGTGAAAATATCTTCAGGCTCTACCAAAGTAGACTCATCAACACCAATCCAACTATCTTCATCAAAATATACACGCCCTCCTCGACTGGCTAGAAAACTTTCATTTTTTATCCCATTCTCCCAAGCCCACTCAATAAGTTCAGGTAGCGTCATTTCCTTTTTCGTTTTAATCTTTACCATTCCGCATAACCTCCAAATTAGATTTACTGTACTGCTTTTCTATCAACATCGTGACTTTGTCTTTATTTACATTGACGACAAAGCCCCTAATGCCTTTTACACTCAACTCATTCTGTACCTGCGTCGGCGTCTTGCCTGCACAGTCGTAAATGTAGTTAACACGTTTGATTGCCGTTAATTCCATGTGTCACGCCCTCTTTTCTCCACACGATCTAACCACGAATAAATAGATTCATCACTTTAAATCTTCCAGTATCTCATCGAATGTCTGAATCCCTCTGCCCTCTGTAATTTCTAAAATTACGCCATACACATATTGATTAATCGAAAACTCTTGTCTGTCCTGTTCTTTCGAAATATGTCCTGTACCTTGTCTAACATCTGTACATTGGACATATACTTTAGGCATTGCATAAATAGGCGTACTTAATCTTGATAAATCTTTAAGCATATACTGTACAAATCCCATTTCGCAAATTGTACCTTGATTGTGTGGTAAGTAATCGAATATTAGTATTTGACTTGTCGTCATACCTAGCGTGTCGTTATCCACAATTCGTTCTGCTAAATTATCTTGATTTGCATTGTCTTTATCATTAATATCTTTATCATCTTGCGGCGCATAAACTTCGTAACCTAGTTTAGTAAGTTCTGCTTTCTCATATGCACGTCGCATTTGGTCACCTAGATCTAACATGCCACCGCCTAAATATATTTGTTTCATCGCTTGTCCTCCTGCAAGAAATCACGATAACGTGTCGCATAATCGATAATCTTATTCAGTTCCTTCACTTCATCGTCTTTATAGCCTAAACGATCAATATACTTACTAATTTGTGACTTAAATGCGCCCCTAAGCTCATCAGGATTATAACGCTGGCACCAGTAATCAATTAAATCTGTTTTGCCATTTCCGTAATGATTAGGACGTTTATTCTCATATAATTCAAAATCATCTTCATCAGTTATCGTTTCAATCCCATGAGCGCAGTGAAGCTTTGCCCATCGCTTGTCATTCGGCATTTCCCTTACATAACCTTGTATTGGATAAGCGTTAATGCCATCAGTTTTGTGTTTATAATCCACATATGCCATGACTTTGTCGCCCAGTTTTAAATCTTGAATTTTCATAACTTCACACCCTTTTTCTCCATTAATTCTTCAGGTGTTGCACCGTTACGCAATCTGCTATTCACAACTTCGTAACGCATGTTCAACAACTTAGCTAACTGTCTTACTGAGACTACGTAACCGTTAATAATAAACTCACGAGAATGATCACCTGGAATTTTCGGTAATTTCTTTTCTTTCGGTTTAGCAGCATAACGTTTAATTTCTTTCTGCTTCACTGGTACGCGGGCAAATCTGCATAAATCATAGTAGGCCCTGCTAGGCTTAACCGATTGTGGTACTGTAGTTAACCATGGTTTCTCTTTTCTTTTCGATTTATATCTTTGATACGCTTGCTCCATTTTCGATTTCTCAAATTCATCATGAGACGTTATTGTCGGTTTCTCTCCATTACGATGTAAAGCTAATGTATGCATATTAATCACCTTCTATAATTTTTAATGCGTCTTCCACACTGTATGCTATGCCTGCCAATGCCCCGTTTTGTTTGACCACATCTATAAATTTGTATTGGTCATCACGAACACGACCACCAGGCTTTTTAACTTCTATAAAAAATATCTGTCCATCTTTTCTAAATCCGAATAGATCACTAAAACCTTTAGGCAATCCTGTATCAAAATATCTACCGTCTTGTGTTCTAACTTTTCCTACGTTAGCTCTAAAGATTACGTTCTCTTTAGATGCAGCTATTCGAATTAAGTTCTGAATATCTTGTTCGGTCATTTAAACCTCCATAAAATTAAACTTGGAATACCTTACAAGGGTTATGTGTAAGGGTTCGTTCCTACTCTCCCAAAGGATTGGATGACTTTTATAAGGGTGGAACCCTTTTTGAAGTTTTTTACTATATAAACCTATATCTTTTTATTAGTTATTACTTTTCTATATAACTATTCCAACTATTACTAATAAGTAATAAAAAGTAGTATAAGTATTGATATATCAAGTCTTTCGGACTGGAAGGGTTTTGTTTAACCCCCTCCAAAACTCCTCCTAAACCCTTACATCTTCAATTTGAAATAATTAGGATTATGTTCTTTTAGTAATTCAACTCCTAAATAATGAACGCCATTTGAAGTTAACCACTTTAGCTTTTTCTTCATTTCTATTCCAAATTTAGTATTTGTCATTCTGTATTGATTATTTTCTTTCGCCCAATCATCGTAAGCCTGAAATAACACACTACTTTTAATACGTGTCATCTCATTTTTTCTGACACAACATTCTTCTAAAAACATTTCTATAGGGTCCATTTCCGCTCTGTACTCATCTCTCTGCTCTTTTACAATTGCGGGTTCGGATAATCCGATACGTTGCCATTCAAGGTAACCATCAACACACCACTTAATGATTGCAGGCAGTTCTTCTTTTAACTTTTGAGGCAACTCACGATCTACTTCATGAAGCGGTATTTGTTTAGCAAATGGAATAATTACAAATCGTCTCCAAATCCCTTCATCAGTACCACGTACATATGGTTTATGGTTAGTTGCCATCCACAGTTTTAATTGTGGTGTAAATTCGAAACTGTTCTCATGTAATTTACGAGCAGATATTCTGTCACCACCGGTAATCTGTTTTAACAATCCTTCGTCGAATCTGTCGCCCTCATTAGGTTCTGTTGTGGTAACAAATCTCGCTCCATCTAACTTTGCCAATTCAGGCGTAGGACCACCGTTGTTACCTAACTTCGATGTCATAATCACCTGTGGTTGAATATTCGTTGAGTAGTCTCCAAACACTTCATTAATGACATCTAAGAATACTGATTTACCATTACGACCGTTACCATATAAAACGAACAAAACTTGCTCTGTGGTATATCCTGATAGCGAGTAGCCGATGCAACGTTGAATAAATTTAATCAACTCTTGATTTCCTAGAAAAATATCATCTAAAAATTGCTCCCACTTCGGACAATCCGCTTTATCTGTATATTCAATATTGGATATTTTAGTAAAATATTTATTTTTATCATGGTCTAATAACTCACCATTGTTTAAATTGATGTAACCGTTTTGTGTATTAAATAGGGAAAAATCTGTATCGAAATTGTGGTTGTGAATAGGTAGTAAATGCTGGCATTCTTTCATCATGTTTTCTTTTTTATTGTGATTACGTGAATCTTTCCAGTGTCTCGTTCTAAACTTTTTAATTTCTTCTTCTTTGTAACCTTCGTAATGTTCAGCTGCTATTTTTTCATCTTTAAGGCTTGCCACTATCTTATCTACAAGTGTCTTCATCTTTCCTGAATCGTCTACTTTCCAACGTTTACCGTCGTAGTACATCCATTTTTTAGCGGTATAGTTGTAACGAATAAAGTCTCCGAATTTATCTTTCAGTCTTTCTGCATTTCCAGTGTCATCGTACGAATAGCGTTTATTCTTTTTAGCAGGTTTTACGTCTTGGTCCATAACATATATTTGAAAGTCATTATCCGGCGACACTTCAGGTATGAACTCGTTCTGACAACCATCAATAGCCTTACTGATAGTTTGATTGCCATATGTGTCATCGCCATGTGTGTTATCCCATTTATCACGATATAGTACTGACTTTCTAAATATTTCATCCATTTTATGTGGATCACGTGCAGTCCAAAACGCTAAATCATTACAGAAAGCTAAGTCTGCTTCTGACTGTGAGCTATAGAACTGTGACCAGTCTCCCTCAAATAATGTGGTAAAACGTAGTCCATTCTTTGACTTTTTAGCAATATCAATAATTTGGTCTGCGGATAAATCATTACCAAAACCTTTGCTCGTATTAATGACTTTCTTTTCAGTATCAGGCTTTAAAATATACTTACTATGCAGATATGAGAGTTTATTCATTTCATCTTCTGCAATACCTTGATAACCACCGATATTATTACCAGTCATCGTAAAGAAACGACCTTTGTCATAAATCTCGACGTTTCCACGTCTGCGTCCTTTAGGTGGCAATTCACCTTTAAGAATTAAATGGATTCCATTTCCTGACGGACTAATTTCTGCATATGTTTCAAGCACATCTATAAACTCCGAAATAATGTTGTCCGAATCATCGTTTTCTAAATATTCAGTAATCTCTTGACTTACGTCATCTAAATCCACACCTATATAAGGTTCTTTAAAGAAAAATCCTACTCCGTCATAATTGACTGATAAACTTGCAGCATCTTCAAAAGACACCCACGTTGATTCATCATTCGACTTTGCTAATTCATTGGTTAGAGGGTTATACGGACGTTTTGTCTTACGTCCGTTTGTACCCTGTTCTATTTTGAAACAACACCAATGATCCAATTCTTGTAACTCATAAGGGATCTTGTCGTACATAATAACCCTCCTTAACTTTTACCTTATGAATTAAAATGGGTAGTCAGGTTCAGGTGCCGATTGACCTACATTGAATGGATTAGAACCGTCTTCAGTTTTAAATTTGTGATTTAATTCAGGGAACTTCGTATTCTCCCAACGCTTTACATTTAAGTTTTCATACGTTTTACCGTTGTACTCTGATGTCTCGTTTTTAACTGACACTCTCACTGATTTTCCTAAGAAGTCTGTGAATAATTCTTCAATTGATTTATAAGCCTTGCCTTGTTGTAATTGTGCAGCTGCTCCAATTGTGTTAAAGAAACGCATGTCGTATTTACCAGTAGCTTTTGCTTTCCAAATCTTGTGGAAGATTTTACTGTTCTTATTCTTTTGATCAATATCGTTACGAATTGTTAATTGTACATCCACATATTCAGTACCTGATTGAGTAGCGTTTTCCTCAAATTTAGTAATTACTGTTTCATAAGTACCGTCTTGAATACCTCCGTCGAAAGTATCTTCCATGTTTAAAGTAAAGTTTGTCATAATTTTATTCCTCCAATTAATTTATTAATCCTAAAATTTTGCCTTGATAGTAAGCCCAACCAGGCTTGTAGTTAAGTGATTCTGCAAGCTCGTATAATTCTTTCATCGACTTGCATTCACTAGGTTTTTTGAATTGCAATCTGATAATGTTTTCTTCAGTAATTTCTTCAAGTTCTACATCTTCGACTGCATAAGCAGTTTCTTTAGTTTCTGTAGTAAAATCGTGTCCACATTCAGGACATTCTTTTTGATTTGAAAATATAACGTTTAAACATTCAGGACATTCTTTCACATGTATTTCAGATTTTTCACGAGGTGGTTTACCTTCAAAATATTTCAACCAATCTCTATCAGAATCAGGTAATTCATGAATGCTCCAATTGTTAACCAAATCAATAATGATTGCTTTTTTATTAGGTTGATAACGCATAGCGCGCATGGTTTGTTGAATGAATAAACTTAACGATTCAGTTGGTCTAAGCAGTATCACGCAATGACAATCAGGTATATCAAATCCCTCACCGAACAATTCAGCGTTAGTTAATATATCAATCTCACCTTCCCTGAATTTCTCAACGACCTCTAAACGTTCTTGTGTTTTAGCCTTGCCGTCTAGGTGATAAGCTTTGTAGCCTTTTTGTTTAAACTGCTCTGCAACACGTTTACTGGATTCAACATTGTATGCATAGATAATTGTCTTTAACCCTTTGGCATACTGCTCATAATTTTTAAGTACATCACCATATATCTTTTTATCGAAAGCTTCTGAAATAGATTTCTGCGAATATTCACCACGTTGATGTTTTAATTTTTCGTGATTTATTAGATCAATTGATAAATATTTATAGGGTGCTAAACGTTTATTATCAATCAACCATTTAACAGTTTTACCTAGCACAATATCGTCGAATAAATCTGTAAACCCTTGACCATTCAATCTGCACGGCGTTGCGGTGAACCCTATTACATAAGCGTTCGGGAATGCATTAATAATATTTCTATACGTTTTAGATAATGCGTGATGTGCTTCATCTATAACGATGATTGTCGGTTCTATTACTGTGCCTTTTTTAACTCTATTTGAAATGGTCTGCACCATGCCTACTTGAGATAAATTCCAATCAACATTATTTGCAGAAAAGGTTTGTGATATTTGCGACACTAGTTCGTTCCTGTGAACGACTGTCAACACTCGATTATTCTTTTCGTTTGCACGTCTCACAAGCTCACTCATTGTCACCGTTTTCCCACTGCCTGCAGGGCTTTGTACCATTATCCGTTTGTTATTATTCGCCATACTTTGATGAATGCCATCTAGTAATTCATGTTGATAATCACGTAGGGCTATCATCACTGCCACCCACTTTAAATAAATCCTCTTGTAAACAGTGTTCTCTGCTATCTAATTGATTTTTAGCGAATATCTGATTCGTTGGCATCAGGATAAATCCTCGTTTACCCGATTCTTTATTTACGATTAATCTAGCGACTACCTGGCATAACCCTGCAACGTTATCACGTATTGTTTTACGAATATCAGGTACAGATTGTGTGATTTGTTGTCCGGCAGGTGTAAAAAAGTCGTAGTTTGTTTCCCACGCTAGCAATACCAAACGTTTGTTTAATGATTGCAGGTATCGCAAGCTATCAATTGTAAAAAAGTCTACTCGTTGATAATGCGACATTTCAGGGACACGATGGTTTTTACCGGAACGACCTAAATCAGCAAGCATTGATCTAAACAATTCCGATAAGTTATCAATAACGATGTTATCGTATTTATCAAGTATCGATTTATTCTTCTTATCAGCAAACCATTTCATTAATTCGCCCCATTCTTCCCATGCTTCGTGAGAATTAAATTCTAAGATGTCAATGTTCTCATTGCCTTTTAGGGGGCGTTCAGACTTGTCTACGTTGACGTATAGCGTTTTACCAGGTAAATAATTAAGAGTATGTGTCTTACCACTACCTGGTTTACCGTAAATAAAGTAAGTCGCCTTATCTGTTGTAATATCTTTCGCACTTGATATATTGAAAGCCATTACTTAATCACCAAACTTTCACTGTCACGCAATTCCGCACCCTCTACTGTGATGCCTGCTTTAATATCTTCTTTTATTTGTTTTTTATTCAGTTTCGGCGATTGTGATATCCAGTAATCACTACCGATTAACTTTTCATTAGTAATGTGCACACTAGGCGCATTCTTACGTTTGTAGATGTAATTTGTAGATGTTCTAAATTTCTGTAACCCTTGAATGTCCAACATCTCTTGAAGATAATTTTTCAATCTTTCAGAGAAGTTTTGTTTCTGTTGCTTAAGTTCTTGGAGACGCTTGATTTCCTTGTCGATTGCATCGATATCAGCGTCCACACTGCGTTTGAGTCCAATTGTATTATCGACCTTTACATTCAATTCGACTTCAATTGAGTCGAGTGTATCTTTTAAATATTCAGGGTTCATACCTTGTTCGATTAAATCAAGTACTTGTTGATAACTTGTTGATAATTGGAAAAGGTTAGTCATCGATAAGTTCCTCCTTATCCTCATCTACATGTCCGTTTTCAATTTGAAACAGCTTAATGTCGAGTCGATCAACTTTGTATTCCAGTTCTTGAATTTCCTCTTCTAAAGTTGCAATTTGATTTTTTAAGTTAATTTCCTGAGCCACAAGACGTTTGAACTCTGCGTAAGGTATAAATACTTTATCTTCCATTTTAAATTCCTCCATTTTCTGATATACTGGAGATATAAATTAACTCCAGATTGTTTTTGACTGTTAGCTAACGGCAATTAGCTAGCGGTCTTTTTTAATGTATTAACTACATGCTTAGTTAAGTGATACGTCAGTGCTTCTGCGAGTATTACGATGAATAGCAGTGTCGTAAAGTACACACCTGCAAAGGCAAGTATTGTTGTTAATATGATTGCGACTGCTACTGTCATAAAAATTGCTAATATGTGTGTAATGTTAATCCTCTCCTAACCTATCTATTACTTTCGTAATGGCTTCAACCACATCAGGATATTTATACAGTACTCGGGTTCCAATTCGACGAGTGACTTCTACTACTTCAGGTTGATTTGTTATTTCAGTGGTTAATGTTGATCTACTCAATCCTGTCATCTTAATCAAATCTTTCATGTCTACTGTGACTAATGTTCTTTTATAAGTAGATAAAATTTCAGTAACTTTTTTATCTACTAAGTCGTTTATTAAGTCTTCATTAATTTGTACGTTTAGCATTTTATCCCTCCTTTTTCTCCTCAACGCCCACATTCAACAGACGGTCATCGCAATGACTGTTAAATGTATTTAAGCGTGGCTCATATCTTCGCGCACTCTCGCTCACATCTGCTCAATGCAGGCGTTGAACATATTAAATTATAATCCTAGCGTCTCATTTTTGAGACATCATGAACAAAAAAATATTCGTCCATAGATACATTTAACACGTCGCAAATAAGACTGGCCTCTGCTAAAGTAAAATCACTTTTATTACGGTTAATTTTTTGGCTAAACTTTGCTGGTGTCATTCCTATCATTTTGGCTACTTCTTGATGTTTTAAACCTCTTTTTTCAAGTAGCAATCTCAAATTGACATATCTTCTAGTACTCATATTTGCACCTCCTATTTCTCATTTATGAGATTACAATACACATGATACATTCCCATTTATGAGATGTCAACAAAGAAATTTCATTTTTGAGAAAAAAGTTTGTAAAATATGTTGCAAAAATGGGAACAAACTTATATAATAAGTTTGTAAATTACAAATTAAGGAGAAAATAACATGTCAAATTTCGGAGAAAACTTAGTATCGTTACGAAAAAGTAGAAATTTATCATTAGTTGAACTTACAAACCAATTAAATAATAGATTTGATGTTAAATTTTCTAAAGCCTCTATCGATAGATGGGAAAAAGGTACTACCTCTCCATCAGTATCGCACGCTTCAGCACTAGCTCAATTTTTCGGAGTAACATTAGATGAATTGAGTGGTAGAGAAGAAATAGATATGGAACACCAAGAAACAATAGCAGCACATTTCGATAAGGATAATTTGACTGAAGAAGAAATGGAGGAAGTACGTCAATTTATTGAATTTATTAAAAATCGTAAAAAGTAACTAGTACATAGGCAAAAGGATGATGTAAATTGAAGTATGAAAATTTATTAATAGAAAATGGCAACATAGATGTGGTTGAGACATCTTCCCTTCCACACTTTCAAAGCGGTCTATATTACGAGGGAACAATTTACATAAAAGAAAATATGAGTGCGTATAAAAAGCATGAAACGCTTGCTGAAGAAATCGCACATCATAAAATTACATATGGTAACATCTTAGATCAGTCAAAAATTCTAAATAGAAAATTAGAAAATAAAGCGAAACGTAAAGCTTACGAATCAGTAATAAGCATTCAAGGTATAATCGATGCTTATGAATATGGCGTTCATAACTTGCACGAGATGTCTCTTTTTTTTGAGGTTACAGAAGGTTTTGTGCAAGACACTATAAATCATTACAAACAAAAATATGGTTTAATGGTTCAATACAAAAGCTACAATATTTGTTTCGAACCTTTAATAATATATAAGGATATTCAGGGGAGGAATTTTGATGAAGTTTAGGTTTTTTATTGGTTTAATATTTATATGTTTGGTATTTTTGTCAGCTTGTGGAATGAGCGAAGAAGAAAAAGAAAAGAAATTCTCAGATGCAAGTCAGAAATATGTTAAAAATATCACTGGAACTTTTGAAAGAATTGATAACATTGAAACTGATAACCCACAAGTAATAAGCAAAAAAGCTAAACAAGCTTCTCAAGAAGTCGATAAAGCATACAAAGAGTACAAAAAAGAAGTTGATAGTAAATTATTGAAAGACAATTATGAACGTGAAGAACTTGATAAAGCATTTAAATATATTAATGAAATATATTCAGATTTATACATGAGATTCGATAAAGTAGGTTCTATTGATGGTGTTACTAAAGAGGCCTTCTTTAAAATAGTATCTAAAGATGCGTATATTACACAACAAAGTTTAGGAAATATTGAAGAAAACGTTAACGCTATAGACACTAGAAAAATTCTAGGTAAAGAACAAAATAACAATTTATACTATATTCTCCACACTAACGAGGAAGACCAAGAAGAAATAATCAATATTTTCGCATCATTACAAAACAAAAACTATGTTATTGACGATACAAATGAAATCCCGAAAAGAGATATGGTTAAATTAAACAAGTATGCTAACGATAAACACAATCGAACAGTATCATCTGCAGAATTCAACGAACTTGTTGACGATGTAAATAAAAGCTTAGACAAAGATTCGTTAATAAACCATGTCGATGACGAGGTTAATGTATATGTATACAATATTCTTATGGAAATTAATAACGCTTTAACAGATGTTCATAATGAAGAAGTAGAAGCAAGAGATAAAGCAGAAATGGAGAAATATGAATCTATGGAAGAAGAAGCCGAATCTGACATAAATTCGTCTGAATCCGAAGATATGTCAGAAGAATTTGATAGTGATAGTGAGCAATCATCTCGTGAGGCAGAATTAGAAAAAGAATATTTCGAGCTATCAGACAAAATGTATGAAGATGGAGTTAGTGAAGCTGAATATAATTCTATGGAACAACGTCAAAACGAAATTTTAAATGAAGTTGAACCTTACTAATAATACCGGGTACTTCCACGTACCCTTATTATTTTTTACATTTTTACAGGTAAAAGGAGAGATTTTATGGCATCTTTTGAAAAAAGAGGTAAAACTTGGCGTTTTAAAGTGCATTATATTGATGAACAAAAGAACAAAAAATATATAAGTAAAAGCGGTTTTAAAACTAAAGTGGAGGCAAAGCGTGCTGCTATCGAAGTTGAAAATTCTTTAAATAAAGGCATGAAAGAGAACAAAAATTATCTGCTTAACGATTGGCTAGAATACTATTTAAAAACATGGCGCAATGATAAATTAAGCCAAAGTACTATTGAGATTGAAAAATTTTCAGAAAAACGTGTAATGAGCTTTTATGGCAACATATCTCTCAAAAACATCACACCTTCAAAACATCAAGAATTTATCAATGACTTAATCAAAAAAGGTTATAGTAAGTCAACTATCAAGAAGTCACATGGATTTTTAAAAAGAGCACTGCAACGCGCTATGTATGATCGCCTTATACATTTCAATCCGTGTGACGGCATCGAACTTAAACACAGTGATTTAAACGAACCTCAAAAAGCGCAATATTTACCTAAAGAGCAAATCAAACCCTTTTTAGAGATGGTTAAGAAAAGAGACGTTCATCAATATTATATGTTTAGAACAATGATTGAAACTGGAATACGGGTTGGTGAAGCAAACGCGCTACAATGGTCCGACTACAACAATAAAGATAAAACGCTATCTATTACAAAATCCTATGACCAAAAGCATGACAGATGGAATACCACTAAAAACAAAGAGCATAGAACCATTTATATTACCGATGATTTAGCCAAAGAGTTAACCAAATTAAAATATCTTCAAAATGCAAACCGAATAGTTAATGAAGATATTTATAATCAGGCTAATGACTTTATATTCTGTAATGCTTTCGGCGACCCTCTCCCACGTAGTACAACACACAATACAATGGTGTATGTAACTAGTAAATTATTAGGAGAAGAAAACAAACTGAGCATTCACAAATTAAGACATACACATGCAACACTTTTGTTGGAAAGTGATGTACCTATGAAAGTTATTCAGGAACGGCTTGGACATAAAACGATGGCTATCACCGAACAAGTTTATAGTCATGTAACTGAAAAGATGAATCAAAAAGCAAAAGAAAACTTCGAAAAATACATCAATGAAAAAAATATTTTCTAGTATTGAGTTGCCCAAATTCTGCCCAAAACATCCTTTCTAGGTAATTGGGCAACCGCAAATCATTAAAATAAAACCCTCAAAGCCTATGACTTCAAGGGTTAAATAACTTAATATTGTTTCATGTATTGGTCAACTTCCCATTCGCTGACTTGCGTACGGTAGTAATCCCATTCAATTGATTTTGAATTAATGAATTGATGATAAATATGGTCACCTAAAGCTTTTTTAATTGCTTCATTTTCACGCATTGCTTTAAGCGCTGTGTATAGTGTTGACGGTAAATCTTCAATTCCTACCGCTTCACGTTCTTCACGATTCATTTCATAAATATTTTGATTTACCGGCTCTGGTACTTCGAGTTTATTTTTAATACCCTCTAAACCAGCTTGTAAAATCGCCGCTAATGCCATATAAGGGTTTGCCGCTGGGTCTACAGAGCGTACTTCTACACGCGTAGATAAGCCACGTGAAGTTGGAACACGTACTAATGGAGAACGGTTTTTACCACTCCAAGCAATATAACTTGGTGCTTCGTAACCAGGCACAAGGCGTTTATAAGAGTTTACAAGTGGGTTACATACGGCAGTAAAACCACGCGCATTTTTCATAATTCCTGCAATGAAATGGTAGGCATCTTGAGATAATTCCATTTTGCCATTTTCATCAAAGAACGCATTTTCTTTACCTTTAAATAATGATACGTTAAAGTGCATACCGCTACCATTGACGCCAAATAATGGTTTAGGCATAAACGTTGCGTGTAAGTTGTGTTGACGCGCAATTGTTTTAACCACAAGTTTAAACGTTTGAATGTTATCACATGCTGTAATCGCATCTGCATATTTAAAGTCAATTTCATGTTGACCTGGTGCTACTTCGTGATGACTCGCTTCAATGTCAAACCCCATGTCTTCTAATTCTAGTACAATATCACGACGGCAGTTTTCACCTAAATCTGTTGGTGCTAAGTCAAAATAGCCCCCGTGGTCGTTTAGTTCCATTGTCGGTTCGCCTTTTTCGTCTAACTTGAATAGGAAAAATTCTGGCTCAGGTCCAAGATTAAAATCAGTAAACCCAAGTTCTTCCATTTCTTTAAGTACACGTTTTAAATTACTACGTGGGTCTCCGTCAAATGGTTTTCCTTCAGTTGTATAAACATCACAAATTAAACGCGCAACTTTACCTTGACCTGCTGTCCATGGGAAAATAACCCACGTATTCAAATCAGGTTTTAAGTACATGTCAGATTCCTCAATACGCACGAAACCTTCGATAGAGGATCCATCGAACATCATTTCATTATCGAGTACTTTTTCTAGTTGACTTACTGGGACCTCTACGTTTTTGATTGTTCCTAAAATGTCAGAGAATTGCAAACGGATATAACGTACGTTTTCTTCTTCTGCAAAGCGGCGGATATCTTCTTTCGTAAATTCTTGTTTTGGCATTGAATCATAGCCTCCATTTAAATTATTTGAAAAAGCGTGATAAGTCTCCACGGTTAAGCGGAATAGATTCTCGTTGCGGTTTTTGAGTTGTATCTACAAGCATCTGTTTTCTTAAATGCGCTTCCTCTTGATTTAATGTTTCATTTTGTTCTAACATGATTTGTTTAATCCCTTTCATATTAAACCCTTTTTCTAGTAAATGCTTAATTGAAAGTAACGTTTCCAAATCATTTAATGAGAATAATCGCTTATTTCCTTCTGTTCTAGAAGGAAAAATGAGTTCATGTGTTTCGTAATAACGAATTTGTCTAGGTGTTAAATCCGTTAACTTACTGACAACACTCATCGGAAATACAGGCATGTTACGTCGAATTTTATCGTTGTCCATTTCCTACATCTCCTTGATTATTTTGAACTTAACGTAACCATATCATATCTATTCTGACAATACAAAAATATGTAAGGAAACCTGACATAAACTTCAAAAGTACGTCAGGTCTTAAAGGGTTAGATTAAATTTTTGTGCATCATTTCTGTGATAGCACGCGTAACCGCAAGTTTCACGTGTTCGTATGTCAAACCACCTTGAACATAGACTTCATAGGGTGGACGTATAGGGCCATCGGCTGTTAACTCTATAGATGCCCCCTGAATAAAAGTACCAGCAGCCATAATGACATCATCTTCATATCCTGGCATATAGCTTGGCTCAGGACTAAAATGCGCATTAATAGGTGAGTTATGTTGAATACTTTGACAAAATTGAATCATTTGCGCTTTCGTATCAAAGCGCACCGTTTGGATTAAATCCGTTCTTGGGACATTGTATCTTGGTGTCGTCTTCATATTTAATTTTTCTATTAAAAGACTTGTAAATAATGCCCCTTTTAAACTTTGGCTGACCACGTGAGGACTTAGGAAAAAGCCTTGATACATTTCGTGAAGTGAGCCGAGTGACGCTCCTGCTTCTTTTCCGATTCCTGGGGCAGTGAGTCTATAACCACAGCGTTCCACCAATTCTTTACGTCCAGCGATATATCCTCCTATTTTAGCTAAACCCCCACCCGGATTTTTAATAAGAGATCCGGCCATAATATCTGCACCAACTTCAATAGGCTCACGCGTTTCTACAAATTCTCCATAACAATTGTCTACAAAGATAATTTTGTCTGGAAAATGTTGTTTAATGTCTTTGATGACGTTTTCAATTTCATCTATATCAATAGAAGGACGCTGGTCATAGCCTTTTGATCGTTGAATGGCGATGACTTTTGTTTTATTATGGATGGACTTTAGAACTTCCTCTATGTGAATATGTCCATCTTTTAAAGCAACATCTTTATATGAGACACCGTGTTCTTTTAAACTTTCAATCCCATTACCATTAATCCCTATGACTTCTAGCAAAGTATCATAAGGGCGTCCAGTAATGTATAAAAGTTCGTCGCCATATTTCAACGTGCTTTGAAGCGCCAATGTTATAGCATGCGTCCCAGAAATGATTTGAGGTCGCACTAATGCATCTTCTGCTTTGAACGTTTCGGCGTAAACCGCTTCAAGATGATCTCTGCCAAAATCATCATATCCATAACCTGTTGTTCCTTGTAAGTCACTTTCTGAAATTTTTACATGTTGAAATGCATCTAGAACACGTGCTTGATTTATAAATGCTCGGTGCTCTATTTCTTTAAAATACGGTGCTAGTTCCGCTTCAACTTGATCTATTAATTTTGTTAAATCTGTCATGCTTTCGCTTCTTTCTAGTTATTTTTATATCCTTTAATATGATACGTTTCCGTTTCTTCATCAAAGTTTATTTCAGTAATTAAAGTATGTCGTTTTAATTCGTAAAGTTCGTGCGCTTGATAGGCTTGGAGTGTAGTTGTATACGCAGTCATTTGACGTTTCAATTGTTCAAATATAAATTGCCGAACGTGCGCCTCATCCTCTTTATTTTTTGATGATACAAATAAAGACGGATGATGACTCACAGGTGATTCGCCATAGCATTTATCTTTTTTATTAAATAAGACCACTTGAGGTATTTCATCCATACTTAAATCTTTAAGCAATTGGTTTACAGTATCGTATTGAATTTTGTATTTCTCATGACTTGTATCGACGACATGAATTAACAAATCAGCACGACGCGCTTCTTCTAGGGTAGACTTAAATGCTTCAATGAGGGTTGTTGGCAATTTTTGAATAAATCCAACTGTGTCAGAAATCACAAGTTGAAAACCTTCTTTAAGGGTCAATTGGCGCGTTTTAGGGTCTAATGTTGCGAAGAGTTGATCTTTTTCATATGTGCCCTCTTCAGTTAATGTATTGAACCATGAAGATTTCCCTGCGTTCGTATAGCCGACGAGCGCAATTTGAAAAATACGATTGTTCTCACGTTGTTGACGGTATCGTTCCCGATGTGATTCGACTTCTTCAAGTTTTCGTTTGATTTCATTCATTCGCGTACGTATATGGCGTCGATCTGTTTCTAATTTTGTTTCACCAGGACCTCTCGTCCCAATTCCGCCTCCTAATCTAGAAAGACTTTTTCCATGCCCCATCAGTCGAGGAAGTAAGTAATCTAATTGGGCAAATTCGACTTGGAGCTTTCCTTCTTTACTTTGAGCACGTAAAGCAAATATTTCTAAAATCAATTGCGTTCTATCTATGATTTTCACGCCAAAGTAATGATTTAAATTTTTCGACTGTGCTGTCGTTAATTCATCGTTGGCTACAATGACATCAATATCGTGAAATTCGATCGCATCTTTTAATGTTTGGAGTTTCCCTGTCCCCATATAATATTTAGGGTGAACATGCGTTAAATTTTGTGTGAACGTTTCAACGACTTCAAGTTCACAAGTCGCACTTAATGCTTCTAGCTCCTCCATCGTACTTGTAAAGTCAAATGTTGAGTGGAAGGCATTCACCCCAATTAATATTGCCTTTTCTTTTATTTTTTCTGTAGAATAACTTTGTTTATATGTCAAAGTTTCACCTCTCTAATTTCGAAACAATCTCTTGAGTATTTTATCATAGTCCCCTTGTTAAGACTATGTTCTCAGAATATGTTATAGTTTGGATGATAAATTAAAAGATGAGGTGCTTTTTATGAATATTTATGATATCGAAGTAGAATTGTCCAATGGCACAAGTTATCCTCTATCCAATTATAAAGGTCAAGTCATGCTCATCGTGAACACTGCGAGTGAATGTGGCTTTACCCCTCAATTTAAGGAGCTTCAATCCCTATATGAACAATATAAAGATCAAGGCTTCGTTGTTCTAGGATTTCCTTGTAATCAATTTGGGCATCAAGAACCTGGATCAGGCACTGAAGCACAACAAAACTGTCAATTAAATTACGGCGTCACTTTTCCAATGCATCAAAAAATTGATGTGAATGGTGCTCAAGCACATCCGCTTTTTGACTTTTTAAAGTCTCAACAAAAGGGAATGTTGGGGGACAAAATCAAATGGAATTTCACGAAGTTTTTAGTTAATCGTGAAGGTGAAGTTGTACAACGTTTTTCTCCTCAAAAGCAACCCGCACAACTTGCGAGTACGATTGAAGAATTACTATAAGAAAGAAAAAACATCACACCTGTGTTAAACACATGGCGTGATGTTTTTTCATGCGGGGTCAATTTCAATCGATGAATTGATGCAAGCTTCATTCAATCATTGAAAGACCCCTTTCCAAATGTTAGTTCGTACCTTCCAAGAATGTACTAATTGCATGCTTGTAAATTAAATGGTGTTTTCCTTGAGAAAGAAAGTCTACCACTTGTTGGTCATAGTCTGCAATCGTACCTCTTAATTGAAATCCGTTTGTTAAGAAAACTGTTAATTCTTTCTCCTCTTTCTTAAAGTTTTCTAGGTACGTTTCTTGAATGTCTTGTTTGTCAAACATGCTCATTACTCCTTATCAGTGTATTCGGGCTAAAATATCATCTAGCATTTCTGGAAGTGACATTCTCTCTCTATCTAACCAATGAACGTTTAGTTTGTTTTTAAACCAAGTCAACTGACGTTTCGCATAGTTTCTAGAATGTTGCTTTAACAAATCAGCGGCTTGTTCAATTTCCATTTCATCATGCACGACAGGTATAAGTTCTTTATATCCTATTGCTTGCATACTTTGACATGATTCATATCCTAATTCAATTAGTCGTTCCACTTCAGCTAATAAACCTAGAGACAACATAATGTCGACGCGTTTATTTATTCTACGATACAATGTATCACGCGACATTTCTATCCCTAGTAATAATGTATCATAATTTTCAGTTAATTGGTGACTTTTCTTGCGATTACTTAAAATTTTTTTTGTCTTTAGGTAATAAGCAATGGCCCGTTCCACTCTTTGGCGGTTATTTGGGTGAATATTTGCTTGTGATTCTGGGTCAAACGTCCCTAAGTAATCATGTAGTTCTTCATTTGAATAGTTTTTTAAAACTTCCATTTGATCTACAACTTCACGTTCTTTTTCAGGAGAGACCTCTTCTTGTTCAAATTCGTAATTATAGATCACAGATTGAATATATAAGCCAGTTCCTCCAACAATGATAGGGACTTTGCCTTTTTGAGTAATGTGATGAATTAACGGTTTAACACGTTGTTGAAAATCGAAAGCTGTAAACTGTTCATCAGGTGAAAGGATGTCAATTAAATGATGAGGGATGCCTTGCATTTCTTTAGGTGTTATTTTAGCAGTCCCAATATCCATTCCTTTATAAACTTGCATAGAGTCTCCACTAATAATTTCTCCATCAATTTTTTTCGCAAGTTCTATGCTTAATTCTGTTTTACCGCTCGCGGTGGGTCCGACGATGACGATCAAAAAAGGTTTTTCCTTTATCACATTATTCACTCACTTTTTTCTTTATAATTTGACGACTCATCCAGTCTAACATATGTCGCCATACTGTTTCCTTATCTTTTTCAAAAAGAATTTCATGTCTTTTTTGTTTATATAATTGCACAGTAATGTGGGTAATACCACCTTTTTTTAAGATTTTACCTAACCGTCGTACGCCTTTACCATTGTCACCGAATGGATCTGCTTTTCCCGAAATGAGCAATATAGGTAAGTCAGAACTCATTTTAGAAATTTCATTTAACTGTGCTGTTTTCATCATCGTTTTCATTACACTATAAATTAATTGATTGGACACTAAAAATCCTGAATAGGGGTCATGGACGTAAGCATCCACTTCATGTTCATCTGAACTAATCCAGTCACTTTCAGTTCGAGTGGGTTTAAAACCTTTATTAAAGGACCCAATGACAAGGTTATTCATCCATTGCAAACGACGCTTCTTTCCTGTGACTAAAGTGATGATTTTCAACATAAAGACTAATAATGTGCCTTTCCATTGCGAGAAGAGACCTGTGCCTGTCAAGATTAAACCATCCATATCCTTTGGGTAGAGCTGAACGTAACGACGAGCAATAATTGAGCCCATTGAATGTCCTAATATGATATAAGGTAAGTGATCATTCAACGTAGGTTGAATCGTTGTTTTAATTTCATGAGCGTCTTTCACGACTTGTTCGATTGAATCAAAATGTCCGCGTAACGTATTGATTTCTTTACCATGGCCACGATGATTATGACGAATCACATGATATCCCTGTTGATTCAATTGATGTACGAGACGATCATAACGCTCCATATGTTCTGCCATTCCATGAAAAATATGAACAATACCTACAGCATCGGTACTCGTACGGTCAATCGTCACCTCTAACATTGTATCGTCAGACAAAGCCATTTTCATGGTTTCTTTTTTTACCATCAAAAATCCACCTTTCAGTACAGTAACTTTGATTACACTTTACCACAGAGATACTTTGGAAACACGTGCAACGTATTTGATACAATAAAGAAACTTTCTTTTTTACATTAATACATTAAAAAGTGGAGGTTTAACTATATATCCCTCATTTTTTAAGCAATCCTATTAAAGTGATGCTTCCTTTTTAAATCATATAAAATAACGGGGAGGATTTATATCCTTACCCCGTTGTTTTCTGCATTTATTCATTTAGTCAAATCAATTTACTTCATTTTATTAACATCTATCTTAAGCATTTGCACTTTGATGTTGACCATGGATAGCATGTGTAATCGCATCTTCTAATTCTTGTTTATATACAGCTTTAGTATTATCGTCATAACCGACTAAATCTGCTAAAACGTCTGTAACGATATCTTTATATTGTTGTACCATAGCAATGTCAAAGTAGAGTGCGCCTGTACGACGAATTAAGAAATCAGTAGGTTTAACGACAAGTTCATTTTGCACTCCATATAGAAGTTCAACATAAATTTCGAGTGGTAAACCTGTGTTTTGATGTTGTGCTGCTTGTGTTAAAGCGAATAATTCATCCACATTTGAACCATATTTTTTAGCTAATTTACGTGCAAGTGTTTCATCTAAATTATAACCTTTAGCAAGTTTAACTTTTTCTTCAATAAATTGATTAAAGTTTTTGCTACCGCCGACATCTCCACCGGAAATTTTAATATTTTTTGTATCCGCAGGTTTGAATGTCAATTTATATTCTTGTTTTAAACGTTTTGCAACACGCTCAACGATTTCGTAAGCCATATGGCGATAACCTGTTAACTTACCTCCGGCGATTGTTAGAAGACCTGAGTCACCTTCCCAAATTTCATCTTTACGTGAAATTTCAGATGGGTCTTTGCCTTCTTCTAAAATTAATGGTCGAATACCTGCCCAAGTCGATTCAATATCTTCATCTTTAACATTTACAGTTGGGAACATGTAGTTAATAGCATCGATTAAATAATCACGGTCTTCTTGGTTTACTAACGGACTACGTTTGTCATTATTATAAAAAGTATCCGTTGTTCCTACGTATGTTTTTCCTTCACGTGGAATTGCGAAAATCATACGACCATCATTTTCAGTATCGAAATAAACAGCTTGATGTAATGGGAATTTAGATTCATCAAAAACAACATGAACCCCTTTAGTTAAGCGTAACTGTTTATTGTTTTTTGAGTAATCATTACTGCGCACTTCATCTACCCATGGGCCTGTAGCATTGACAACTTTTTTACCTTTAATTTCAAATTTTTCATTTTTAATGCGATCAATGACAGAAACACCATTGACTTTGTTTTTATTGTCATATAAAAATTGATCTACTTTAGCATAGTTGATAATATCTGCACCTAAGTCGGCTGCTTTTTTCATAACTTCAATTGTCATACGCGCGTCATCTGTGCGGTACTCAACATAGTAACCGCCACCTTTAAGTCCATCTTGTTTCACAAGTGGTTCTTTATCTTTAGTTTCTTGTACACTTAACATACGTTTACGTTCAGATTTTTTTACACCTGCCAAACGGTCATACATTGCAAGACCAATTGAAGTTGAGAATTTGCCGAACGTACCGCCTTTGTGCATTGGTAATAACATCCACTCTGGTGTTGTCACATGTGGTCCATTTTCATATACAATCGCACGTTCTCTACCTGTTTCTGCAACAACTCCAACTTGGAATTGTTTTAAATATCTTAACCCACCGTGAACTAATTTTGTTGAACGAGAGCTTGTACCTGAAGCAAAGTCTTGCATTTCAACTAATGCGACTTTCATACCACGCGCAGATGCATCTAATGCGACACCTGCACCTGTAATGCCGCCCCCTACAATGACTAAATCATATTCCTGATGTTGCATTTTTTCTTTTACTGACTCACGTTGTAACGTTGATAAACGTCCCATAATTACGCCTCCTAATATGATAAAAAGAGAGACTCCGCCCATATACTTTACATAAAGTTTTACGAACAAAATCTCTCTTCTTCTCGAGTAATCTATTAACTTAACTACAGTATAGCATACTACCTATGCTTCGTCTAACTTAAAGACTTTTGTCGCTTCAACGGCTTTTTGCCAACCTTTATAAAGTTTATTTGCTTCTTTTTCATCCATTTTTGGTTCGAAAGATTTTTCCAATTTCCAGTTGTTGCTGACTTCATCTTTATTTTTCCAGAAACCTGTTGCAATACCTGCAAGATATGCAGCACCTAAAGCTGTTGTTTCACTGATTTCTGGACGTTCTACAGAAACATTCACAAGATCTGCTTGGAATTGCATTAAGAAATTATTTTTTACTGCGCCACCATCGACACGTAATCCGTTTACTTCAATGCCAGAATCTTGTGCCATGGCCTCAATAACGTCTCTTGTTTGATAACATAGGGATTCTAAAGTTGCACGAATGAAATGTTCTTTTTCAGTACCTCGTGTTAAACCGAAAATAGCCCCACGTGCTTCAGAATCCCAATAAGGTGTACCTAACCCAACAAATGCAGGGACAACATAAACACCTTCAGTTGAGTCTACACGTTTAGCATAATCCTCAGATTGTGGTGCCGAATTAATCATTCTTAATCCGTCTCGTAACCACTGTATCGCTGAACCTGAGACAAAAATTGATCCTTCAAGTGCATAGTTGACTTTACCATCAAGACCGTAGGCAATTGTTGTTAATAAACCATTTTCAGAAGCGACTGCCTCTTCCCCAGTATTCATTAACATAAAGCCACCTGTGCCATATGTGTTTTTAATGTCACCTTTTTCAAAACATGCTTGACCAAACAATGCAGCTTGTTGGTCACCTGCTACGCCCGCAATAGGGACTTTTTGACCGAAGAAATGATAGTCAATTGTTTCGCAATAAACTTCACTTGAAGGTTTTACTTCAGGTAACATTGCTTTAGGAACGTCGAGAATTTCTAACAACTCGTCATCCCATTTCAAGTCATGAATATTGTACATTAAAGTACGACTCGCATTAGAATAGTCAGTAATATGAGTACGACCACCGGATAATTTCCAAACAAGCCATGAATCGATTGTACCGAAAAGGATTTCGCCTTTTTCTGCTTTTTCACGGGCACCATCAACATGGTCTAAAATCCATTTTACTTTAGTACCTGAGAAATAAGGGTCAAGGAGCAATCCAGTTTTTTTACGAAATGTGGCCTCATGACCATCCTTTTTCAATTGTTCACAGATAGCTTGTGTTTGACGAGATTGCCATACGATAGCGTTGTAAATTGGACGTCCTGACTCTTTATCCCAAACCACTGTTGTTTCACGCTGGTTTGTAATACCAATTCCAGCAATTTCAGAAGCTTTTACGTTATTTTCATTCAACACTGATGCAATAACAGATAATACTGATGTCCAAATTTCATTTGCATCATGTTCTACCCATCCAGCTTTTGGAAAGTGTTGTTTAAATTCACGTTGTGCGACACCAACGATTTCGCCTTCTTTATTAAATAAAATGGCTCTTGAACTTGTAGTCCCTTGGTCAATTGATAATATATATTTTCCCATAATAAGTTAACCTCCCAAATCCACACACATGCTGTTTCAAATGAAATATACCCATAATTTTATTCATGTATGCGTGATTCATTTGTTAAATCGCACCAAAGTTTTCGTGCTTAATTTTCTTATTTAAAATGCTACCCACAACTAATGTGCCAATGACAAGAATTACAGCTACTATAGTCCATATGTCAAAACGACCTTGGTAGGCCAATCGATAAATTGCTGCACCTAAAATCCCTCCAGTAATCGGACCGAGAATAGGGACAATCGCATACTGCCAGTCACTTTTACCTTTACCATGAATAGGTAAAATAGCATGTGCTATTCTTGGACCTAGGTCACGGGCAGGGTTAATCGCATAACCTGTTGGGCCCCCTAAACTTACACCGATTGCGACAATGAGTAACCCCACGATAACAGGGTTTAAACCATCTGTAAATTTGTTTGTTCCGATAAATAGTAATGCTGATGTAAGGACAGCAGTACCGATAATTTCAGTAATAAAGTTTGCAGTGAAGTTACGAATTGCCGGCGCTGTTGCAAAAACACCTAATTTTGCTTCTTTATCTTCAGTTGCACGCCAATGAGGTAAATATGTGAGCCATGTTAAAGCTCCCCCTACTATCCCTCCTAAAACTTGTGCAATAATAAAACCTGGAACTTGAGACCATGGAAAATCACCTGTAACGGCAAATGCTAATGTCACTGCAGGATTTAAGTGTGCCCCAGAGAAATTACCGACAGCGTAAATACCTAATGTAACAGCAAGACCCCAACCGATAGCAATAACAATCCAGTCTGCGCCTTCACCTTTTGATTTGCGTAAAACGACGTTCGCAACAACCCCGCCACCCATTAACAGTAGCAATGCTGTACCGAGAAATTCAGCTAAGTAGATATTCATTCTTTTTCCTCCCTTTAAAAGACAAAAAGACTCCTTGCCTAACCGTATTACAAAAAAAAATAACACGTGCGAAGAAGTCTCTCATGTCTCGATTCATCTATTAACTTGTTTTTAATATTACAACTGGATGAAAGCGTTGTCAATCCATTTTCGAGGCAAAATTAATTTATATTCAATTTTTCTAACTCAAAACTCAAAAACTTTCAATTTTTTAACTTATAGAACTGCTAATTCATTGATATATAAATGACCTATCTCTGTTTCAATGGTCGCTTGAATACCATAGGGAAGTGTCGCTTTAGGTTCATTATGACCAAATGAAACATTTCCCAATACGATTAAATCTAAATGATGAATTTCTTTCAAAATTTTCTTGATGGCTTGATGATATTCCTCTTGATATACCCCATCATGTGGACGACCCACGATAAGTCCTTTAATCCGATCAAATATGCCCATTAATGCCCATGATCTTAACGATTCTTCAAACGACCACGGTTCTGAATGAACTTCACTCGTTTCAATAAATAAAATAGCGCCGTCAAAATGGGCTAGTTTCGGAAAATATCGTGTTCCTCGTAACTTATCTAGTGATTCAAAACAACCGCCAATGAGATGCCCCGTCACGCGTCCCTGTCCATTTAACACTTGAAAAGTTCTTGCAGGTAATTTTTCTCTTTCATAGTGACGTAATTGCTCATCCCATCGCAAACCAAATTTTCTAACGAAAGGTGTTGGATGCACTTGACCGAATGGCTTTGCATTTTGAATTAATTGAAAAAGCGCATCCATCGTGTATGCATCATTGCCACCATTTTCAGCGAAATCTGTCAACAAGGCAGGACCATAAAAAGTCGTTATCCCTAATTGATAGAGGTGGAGGTGTAATGCTGTTATATCAGAATAACCAATAAATATTTTAGGGTGTTGTTGAATGACTTCATCTTTTAAAAACGGAATAATTCTTACAGATTCATTGCCACCAATAGTGCATAAAATAGCTTTAACAGATTCATCCTCAAAAGCAGCCATAAGGGAGGATGCTCTTTCTTTAGGATGGGAATAATTCCATTCCAACCCATTTAATGCATTAGGCATGACTTTTACTTGATAGCCCATATCTTTAATACGACGTATCGCTTCATCTGTACGCCAACGAATCTGAGACTCTCCTGCGAGTCCAGAAGAAGGAGATACAATTGCGATCGTATCTCCTTGCTTTAGTTTAGGTGGTTTTAACATCATTTATTTCCCCCTTTATTCTATTTTTACCAAAGACGCTCTTCGCTTGTGGTCACGTACGTCGCGCCACTCTCAATCGCCTTTTCTATTTCTTCTTCTGTATTGATTAAACCTCCAGCAATCACTTTGACGCCTGTTTCATTATAAATACGCTTAATCACTTTATTAGCAATACCTGGGAGCACCTCTACATAATCAGGCTCAATACGTTGGATAAGTGCGATACTGCGTTCTAACGCTTGACTATCAATGATAAAGACACGAAATATCGTAATTACACCCAGTGACTTTGCTTTTTTAATGATTTTTGTTTTCGTGGAAACAATCCCTTTAGGCCGATAGGATTGGATAATGTATTCACAAGCAAACTCATCGTGACTCATGCCCTTAATCAAATCAATATGCACAAAGGGTTGTAAGTTATTTTGTTCAATTAACTGCATAAGGTTTTTTAAATGGCCAATATGTGTATCTAATAGGACACACGTTTCATAATCCGTGCGAATCAATTTTTCGAGACTTTTTACTGAGCGTATTGCAGGTAATATATTGGGATGCATAAGGGTCCTCCTCTATTGAATACGTTTAAACAAACGTTCCAGTTCGTAATTCGTAAAATTGATAATGATTGGACGCCCATGTGGACAAGTGAATGGATCTTCCATTTCTCTCAGTTGATCTATCAAATCTGCCATTTCGTGATTTTTTAAATAGTGATTAGCTTTGATTGATTTTTTACAACTCATCATAATCGCTAAGTCTTCTCTAAATTTTGCAATATTGAGCTTTTGGTGTTCCAATACGTAATGCACCATATCTTTAATCATTTCTTCGACGTCATCTTTAGGAAACCAAACTGGATAACTATTCACAATGTAATCATGCCCTCCAAAAGGCTCTAAAAAGATACCGGCACGTTGTAACTCGTCTTTATTTTCTTCAATAATGAACTGTTCATCTTTTGTAAAATTGAAAGTGAGAGGAATTAATAAGTTTTGATTTTCATTCTCCACTTCTCCAATTTTATCTCTAAAATATTCATATTTAATACGTTCTTGTGCAGCATGTTGATCTATAAGATACATGCCTTCATCATTTTGAGCGACAATATAAGTGCCATGGACTTGCCCAACGACTTCCATATATGGCACACGTCGTCGAAATGCATTCTTGCTTGTAGGAATGTCTTCTTGAGAAGTTGGCGCCTGATCATTTGAAGTTTCAACGCCCTCATCACTATCTTCCATCGCAGCGAGTACCTCCCGTTGCGTACGTTGATAATCTGTACCTGCAGACTCTTCAATTTGCGAAGACGTATCCGTTGTTGAATTTTCATTTGAAGTCGTCATCGCTGAAGACACCCTAGGTTCATTTGACTCATGTTCCTCTAAATGTTGCGGTATTGCAGAAGAACTATTCGAATTTTCATTGCTTTTCTCTTCTTCTAATCGCTCAGTTGATGAGCCATGCTGATTTTGCGTCGCTTCACGTTGGTCGAAAGCTAATTTTTGTTGTTCAAATTTTTCAAGTACTTTTTTAGGCTCGTATTTGCGACTCAAATCATTTTTAGGAATCAATATTTTATCTTTAAAGGCCGCTTGAATTTTTTCAACGATAAGCGCATATAACTGTTCTTCTTTAGACAGACGGACTTCAAGTTTCGTCGGATGCACATTTACATCCACTAAAATAGGGTCCATTTCAATGTTAATATACACAATTGGAAAACGCCCAATCATTAATAAGGTGTGATACCCTTCAACAACCGCTTTGTTCAATACAAAGTTTTTAATATAACGACCATTTATAAAAAGGGAAATGTAGTGGCGATTGCTTCGTGAATGTTCTGGTTTCGCTACAAATCCATGAATGTGATAATCACTCGTATCCCCTGAAATTTCAATGAGATCTTTCGCCACTTTCATTCCATATATTTCTGCCATGACCTCATTTGTACGTCCAGAGCCATTTGTTTGTAATAGCGTTTTACCATCATTTTTTAAAGACATGCGAATATGAGGGTGACTCATTGCCATTCGATTGACAATATCTGTAATTTTACCTAATTCTGTATATAAACTTTTTATATATTTTAAACGTGCGGGTGTATTATAAAATAGTGAAGCCACTTTTATATCTGTTCCACGTTTTGCTTTGGCTGGTTTTTGGTGAATGATTTCACCTTCTTCAGCATAGACTTCAAATCCTTCGACACCATCTGTAGAAGTTTGCAATGTGACTTTAGCCACTGATGCAATACTCGCAAGCGCTTCTCCTCGAAACCCTAATGTGCGTATATGAAATAAATCATCATCCTCAACAAGTTTACTTGTCGCATGTCTATGAAACACAAGTGCTAAATCATCTTGTTCGATACCTGAACCGTTATCTACTACCCGTATTTCTGCAATTCCAGATTCTTGAACTTCAATATTAATCTCCGAAGCGCCTGCGTCGATACTATTTTCTAACAACTCTTTTACGACAGAACTTGGTCGTTCAACAACTTCACCTGCTGCAATTTTATTCGCAAGAGAGGTATGCAAGGTTTTAATATGACCCATTGTCATCACCTTCTATTTATAATTTGTTTTGAAACTCACTTAATTTAACTAATGCTTCAATTGGGGTCATCTGAGATAAATTCAATTGTTTTATTTCTAGTTCTATTTCACTTTGTTCAGACGTGCTCTCAAATAAATCAAAAGTGGCCTGTTCGATTTTGGGTTCTTGTACTTTTGGTGGTTGTGTTTCGAAATCATCGTTTACAACTTCGAGATGTTTCGGATTTACCGATGGTTCAGAAGTTTGCGTTTTGGCATCCGCTTCAAAAGCTTCTAGGATGACTTGCGCTCGTTCAATGACTTGTTCTGGTAAAGCCGCAAGCTTTGCAACCTGAATTCCATAACTATGTTCCACTGCACCTGGTTTAACTTTGTGTAAAAATATAAGCTCTCCGTGATACTCATTTGCCGCAACATGGACATTTTTTAAACTCGGAAGTGCTTTTTCTAACTCTGTTAATTCATGATAGTGCGTTGAAAATAGCGTTTTTGCTTTGGACGTTTCAGCGACATATTCAATCATTGCTTGTGCAAGTGCTAAGCCATCATAGGTCGACGTGCCTCGACCGATTTCATCGAAAATAATTAAACTATTCGCTGTAGCATATTTCAGAGCATTTTGTGCTTCCAACATTTCAACCATAAATGTACTCTTACCTGAAACCAAATCATCCGCGGCACCAATCCTTGTGAAAATTTGATCAAATATAGGTAACGTTGCACTTTGACATGGGACAAATGCACCCATTTGCGCCATGATGCTAATAATGGCTACTTGACGCATATACGTTGATTTCCCTGACATGTTAGGCCCAGTAATTAAATAAATAAACTCATCTTTATCTAAATAACAATCATTCGGAACATAGTCATTATAATCCATGACACGCTCAACAACCGGATGGCGTGACTCTTTTAAATCAAGCGTTTGCGTTGTGCTAAATTGAGGTCGAACATAATTATAAGCTTGTGCTATTTCTGCAAAGCTTTGTAAACAATCAAGTTCTGATATCATTTTCGCTTGTTGTTGGAGACGCTCGGTAAATGTTTTGACATAATTTCTTAATTCCGTAAACAACGTATATTCTAATTCAACCGATTTTTCTTGCGCGCCTAAAATCATCGCTTCTTTTTCTTTCAACTCATCAGTAATGAAACGCTCCGCATTGGAAAGCGTTTGTTTTCTTTCATAACCATATTTTTCAGGATCAAATTGTGATAAATTGGCACGCGTGATTTCGATATAATAACCAAAGACTTTATTAAAACTAATTTTTAAAGATTTAATCCCTGTACGTTCGCGTTCTTTCATCTGAAGTTCCGCAAGCCATGTTTTTCCATTTCTTGAAGCATCTAAATATTCATCTAGTTGTGGATGATAGCCTTCTTTAAATAGGCCCCCTTCTTTAACGGACAGAGGCGGTTCATCAACTAAACTGTCTTGTAATGTTTGTAATAAGTCGTCGAGTGGTTCTAAGTCATTAAAATGCGCAATGGCCTTTGAGTCTATTGATTGAAGTAAGGCTTTAATATGTGGAATTTGTGCAATTGAATGTTTAAGTTGAACTAAATCTTTGGCATTGACATTTCCGAAGCTTACGCGCCCAACTAAACGTTCAATATCATAGACTTCTGTTAAATAATTTCTAAGCGTATCTCTTTCTATAAAATGATTTAAAAACTGATCCACAGCGTCATGACGTTGTTCAATATCCTCTTGTTGAATTAATGGGCGATCTATCCATTGTTTTAACCGTCTAGCACCCATTGGCGTTTTTGTTTTATCCATGAGCCATAACAACGTGCCCTTTTTCGATTTCAAACGGATACTTTCTGTTAATTCTAAATTTCGTTTTGCATAGAAATCCATTTTCATATAATCTAACGCTTGGTAGGTGATCACATCTTCTATATGAGATAAATCACGTTTTTGCGTCTCAAAAATATAATCTAACAAAATCTGGACAGCTTGGGCCATCAAAACATTTGAAATGGTATTGACTTTGTAATCTGTTTTTGAGATTGTTTCTCTAACTGTGACCGTTTCAGTAATCATACTAAACTGACGTTTCAAATGGTCTGTTAATGGTGCGTTGACCACAATTTCATTGGGCTGTATCGTTGTCACTTCATTGATCAACGTACTTTCATCTTCAAACTGCGTGACTTTCAATTCACCTGTGCTCACATCACAATAACTTAACGCATAACCCTCGTCTTTTATGAAACTTACAATATAGTTATTTTGAGTTTCATCTATGCCGCCCTTTTCCATTAATGTCCCGGGCGTGACCACACGGACAACTTCACGCTTTACCATACCTTTCACTTGGCGTGGGTCTTCCATTTGTTCACATATCGCAACTTTAAATCCATTTTGTATTAAAGTCTCTATGTAACCATCTGCGGAATGATAAGGCACTCCTGCCATTGGAATAGGATTTTCTTTTTTGGCATCACGTTTTGTTAACGTGATTTCGAGTACCCGTGAAGCCGTCACGGCATCATCATAAAACAATTCATAAAAGTCCCCTAATCGGAAAAAGAGTAGGGCATCTTGATGCTCAGATTTAATTTGTAAATATTGTTTCATCATTGGCGTGACATTTGTCATTTTTTCACTTTCCTTCTATTTCTCATCTCATAATGTAATTAGTTTAACAGATTTCCTTATCGGACTCGAATCATCGTCTGCAGTTTTTATGTATTTGATATTTTATAAAAAAAGAGATGGAGCCCCCATCTCTTTCATTTATTTTAATTTTCTTTTGGACTTGCTTAAATCCGGTAATTGATTTCGTTTTTTTAAAACGAGTAATAAAATATAACTGAGTGATGCTCCAACACAACTTGATAATAAAAACGTGGCCATTAAAGGTTTAATGGCTAGACTATCAAGGCCAAGTATCCAAGCGAGCGGTATACAAACCAAACTTCCGATAACACCAGTGCCAATCACTTCTCCAATTGATGCGACGAATAAATGACGATTCACATAATAAAATAAGCTAGCTAATAACACGCCAATCATACTTCCAGGAAAAGCAAAGGGCGTTCCGATTCCAAATAAGAGTCGAATCAATGAAGATAAAAAGGCTTGAGCCAGGCCAAACCACGGCCCTAATAGTACCGCACTGAGTACGTTTACAAAATGTTGAACAGGTGTTGCTTTAAACGGACCAATAGGAATGACAATAACTGTGCTCAATACGACATTAAGTGCAATAAATAAGGCAGTTAACGTCAATTTTTTTGTATTCATTGTCTCACTCCTCCTGATGTTGATCTGAACTTGGCAAATTGGAATCTCCTTGCAATCGATGGGCTAATGTATCAATCACAAGATGAAGAATCTCATTGGCTTCTTCTTGTGATTGTCTAAATTGCGTCACTATAGGATAAGCATCAATTTCAGATTGAATGTGCGCAATCGTATCTTCAGATTGACGATACGCTACTGGCTTATCATAATTTTGAAAGTTTACGGATTGTTTTTGATTTTGCTTTAAATCTTTCATATATTCAGCAATTTTCGAATGTTGATGAATTTGATGTTCAATTTGTTTATACTGCTGAATCACTTCTAAAGATTGTAAGTCTTGACTAATTTGTGTTGCCTGACTGAGAATTTCTTGGCGGTTGAACATTAAATCGTCACCATTTTAGGTTCAGCAACACCGACAAATTCCCCGTTTAAAGAAAATTGTTTCGCTTCAGTAATTTTTACATCGACAATTTTACCGATAACATCTTTAGGGGCACGGAAATTCACAAGTTTATTCTTTTCAGTATAACCTGCTAATACCGCTTCATCTTTTTTACTTGCACCTTCACATAAGACTTGAACGGTTTGCCCTTCATATTGTGATAAGGCACGTGCTGAATATTCACCTACAAGTCGGTTTAAACGTTGTAAACGTTCTTTTTTAACGTCAGTAGGTACATTATCTTTCATCTTGGCCGCTGGTGTACCATCACGTTGTGAATATAAATACGTATAGGCATGTTCAAAGCCAACTTCTTCATATAAAGTTAATGTTTCTACAAATTGTTCTTCTGTTTCATTTGGATAACCGACAATAATATCAGTCGTTAATGCAACATCTGGAATGGCTGTTTTAATTCGACGTACGAGATCCAAATAACTTTCACGAGAATATTTACGTCCCATGATTTTTAAGACTTGGTTATTTCCTGATTGTACTGGCAAATGAATGTGCGGTACGATGTTTCCACCTTTTGCGATGACTTCAATCATGCGATCAGTGAAATCCCATGGATGGCTCGTTGTAAAACGAACACGTGGAATATCAATTTTAGAAATATCCTCTAACAAATCACCTAAACCATACTCTAGATCTTCTAAATCTTTTCCGTATGAATTGACATTCTGGCCAAGTAAAGTAATCTCTTGATAGCCTTGTCGTGCCAAATCGCGTACCTCATCAATAATATCTTGCGGGCGACGGCTACGTTCTTTCCCTCTTGTAAACGGAACAATACAATAGGTACAGAATTTGTCGCAACCATACATAATATTTACCCATGCTTTAATGTGGCCATCTCTGACTTTAGGAAGGTTTTCGATAACGTCTCCTTCTTTTGACCAAACTTCGACAACCATAGCTTTTGAAAGATATGCTTCTTCTAAAATTTGAGGTAATCGGTGAATATTATGTGTTCCAAAAATCATGTCCACATTTTGATAAGATTTCAAAATTTTATTCACGACAGATTCTTCTTGTGACATACAGCCACACACACCAATTAAACAATCTGGGCGTTGTTGTTTAATATGTTTTAAATTTCCAATTTCACCAAACACTTTATTTTCAGCATTTTCGCGAATCGCACATGTGTTTAATAAAATAACATCCGCTTCATTGACATCTTCTGTAGGTGTATATCCTAATGCTGTGAAAATACCAGCCATGACTTCAGTATCATGCGCATTCATTTGACAACCATAAGTTTTTATTAAAAATGAGCGGCCTTTACCCATACCACGGTATTTTTCATCGATTTGGAAATCTCTATTGTAAGCCACTTCTTCTTTTCCACGTTTTTTGGCTTCTTTTAAATTTGGTGGCTGATAGACGTGTTCAAAGTATTTACTGTAATCTTTTTCTTTATCGTTTCGACGCGATAGCACATCTAGCGTGCCTGCTTTTCTTTGTTCTTCATTCACATGCAAAACCCTTTCTGCCCATATATCATTAGTACATTATATTAAAATTTGCGTAAAAGTGCAAAATGAAATTGTCATTCTAATGGCTCGCTTATCACGAGCAACACATCATTGTGTGTATCGCCAATTAAATTTTCTTTAGTCTTCAGCATCATATTTTTCAGTCAATGTCGACATACTTATACCTTCTGGGACATGATAAAATTTCACTTGGCTAATAATACTTTCAACTTCTAATTCTACCATGCGCTCATTCATTTTTTGTATTAAAATGAGCAACTCACTCATATCCCCTTCGACAGTCGTTTCAAGTGGACCTACGCGATAATTCAAACCAGAGGCATCAATCACTGCGATGGCTTCATCAACAAACGGAATGACGTCTTTACCAGGCGTGCTAGGGATTATCTGTATACTCATTAATGTATCAATCATTATGAACACCTCATTTTTAATTTAAAAAGCACTCATTTCTTAAATATTCTAAAATGAGTGCTTTTGATTATTATTATACAAATTGTTTCGTGAAGGATTCAAATTGGCTCGCATCTAGTTCTAAACTTTGATGAGCTAATGGTGTACTTTCAAAATCTTCAATTTGAGATTCATAAGAAGGTGTTTCTGTATCTTGATAAACAATACCTTTAATTAATGAATCATACTCTAAAACAGTTTGAATCGCTTGTTGTTTATTAGAAGTATCATAACCTTCAATCTCATCAAGGCTCGTTAGATGTTCTTTAAACCAATCATACGTGTTTATTTTATTGTAAGTAACACATGGCGAAAAAACATTTACAAATGAAAAGCCATCGTGTTGGATTGCATCTTCAATCATTTTTGTTAATCCTTTAATGTCATTTGAAAATCCTTGAGCTACAAATGTTGCCCCAGATGACAACGCTAATTCAAGCGGTGCGACATTTTGTTCGATATTGCCTTTAGGCGTCGTTTTCGTAATAAATCCGGGTGCTGAAGACGGTGAAGTTTGACCTTTAGTTAAACCATAAATTTGATTGTCCATGACGATATAAGTCATATTCATATTACGTCGTAATGCATGAATTGTATGTCCCATACCGATGGCATATCCATCGCCATCACCGCCAGAGGCAATGACTGTTAAATCTTTATTGGCCATTTTAACACCTTGAGCTAATGGTAAGGCGCGACCATGAATAGCATGGACCCCATAAGAATTCACATAACCAGATAAACGTCCTGAACAACCAATTCCAGTAATTAACGCCACATCTTCTGGCTCAAGACCGACATTCGCCGCTGCTTTTTGGATCGCAGCTTGTACTGAGAAGTCACCACATCCTGGACACCAATTGGGTTTGACATTATTTCTAAAATCTTTAAAAGTTGCCAATTAAACTCGCTCCTTTAATTGATTCACAATTTCTAAACCTTTTGTTTCAATTTCTTTTGGTAAAAACGGTGTACCATCATATTTCGTTTGTTTGATAAGTTTATCACCTAATTGAACATTCATCTTGATGATGTTTGCTAATTGCCCTTGATAGTTATGTTCAACAACGATGACTTTTTGGGCTTTATTCACTGCATTTTGCACTGTCTCTGTTGGGAACGGATGAAGTTGACGTATTTGCATATGCGCTGCAGTGTGTCCAGCATCTTTAATACGTTGTACGCCTTCTTCGATCGCTCCTTTTGTAGAAATAAATCCTATAAATAACACATCTACTTCTTCTTCAACTTGACCTTCTACAGGTGCTTCAATGAGGAGTTGTTCCGTTTTTTTCATTCGTTTATCCATTTGTGCTTGGCGATTATTCGCCGCTTCACTTGGTTTACCTTCTTCATTATGTTCCACACCTGTCACATGATGAATGCCCCCTTTAACGCCCGGTATTGGACGAGGAGAAACACCACTTTCAGTGAGAGCATAACGTTTAAAATAGGCTTTATCGTCAGCCTCTCTCTCGATATCTTCAGTAATTGTAGCACCACGACGAATTTCAACACGTTGATAATCTAAATTTGGCACTGTTTGTTTACCTAAAGAAAGTTGTAAATCACTTAATACAATCACTGGACATTGATATTCTTCAGCGAGGTTAAATGCTTCAACCGTTAAATAAAAAGCGTCTTCAGCATCCGTTGGTGCAAGTACAATCTTCGGAATATCTCCATGTGTACCATAAATCATTTGCATTAAATCTGATTGCTCTTGTTTTGTTGGCAAACCGGTTGATGGGCCTCCACGTTGCGTATTGACAATCACAAGAGGGGTTTCAGTCATTCCTGATAAACCAATCGCTTCCATCATTAATGACAACCCAGGACCTGCTGATGCTGTGAAAGCACGAACACCTGCATAATTAGCACCAATCGCCATAGTTGCTGCAGCAATTTCATCTTCTGTTTGAATCACTGTGCCATTCACTTTTGGTAAATTATCTATCATATATTCCATAATTTCAGATGCAGGCGTTATAGGATAGGCTGCCATAAAACGGGAGCCCCCAGTGATGGCGCCTAAACCGATAGCATCATTACCTATCATATAAAGATGAGGTGCGCCACTACCTTCTTCAAGAATGAAATCACCTGTGATATTTTCATGTTGCTCTGACATCACACGATAGCCTTCATTTAATGCTTCAATATTTAATTGAACAACCTTTTCCCCTTTTTTCTCAAACATGTTTTGAATCAACGTTTCAAATGTCTCTGTTTGAAGTTGCATAAGTGCAGCTGTTGCACCAATTGCCACCATATTTTTCATTAAAGGTGTCCCTAGCTCTTTCGCTATCTCAGTAAAAGGCAAAACAATAAATTGCGCTTTACAATCTTCAGGTTTTTCTGGTTTCGCTTTACTGTCAGCTAATATTACACTGTCTTCACGCATCTCATGATGGTTTAATACAATCGTTTCTTGATCAAATGCGATTAAAATATCTAAATCATCACTAATTGCATGAACAGGTGTAGTAGAGACACGAATTTTATTATTTGTATGGCCACCTTTTATGCGGCTAGAAAAATGTCGGTAACCATATAGATAATATCCTTTTCGGTTCATCGCTGTCGCAAAGATTTCACCTGTCGATTCAATCCCTTCACCTTGTTGACCGCCGACTTTCCATGATACTTGTGCTTTCATTTAAATGAGCCTCCTACACGTTTAAATTCATTTAATATCATATCAAAATAACCCATGATTTGCCTCTACAAATCATGGGTTTGTTAAAAATTCATACTAATGGACGATACGTTTAATGAAACGGATGATCTTCATTGATTAAAATTCTTGAAATGGCTTTCGCTGTTCCATCTTGCTTTAAATCAATTACCACACCTGACAATACCCCACGTCCTTCATCTGGAACCACGTGTCTTTGAGGGAGACTCGTAATAAAGCGTTTGATTACTTCATCTTTATTAATTCCTAAAATCCCGTCATAAAAACCCGTCATCCCTACATCGGTAATATAAGCGGTTTGCTTTGGTAAAATGCGCTCATCTGATGTTTGGATATGTGTATGTGTACCCACAACCGCACTGACACGTCCGTCTAAATACCATCCCATTGCATATTTTTCGGACGTTGTTTCAGCGTGAAAATCAACAAAAATAAAATCAGTTTCTTTTTTCGCCTCTTCAATTAATTGGTCTGCAATTTTAAAAGGGTCATCAATCATGGGCATAAAACTTCTACCTTGAAGATTGATGATGGCTAATTTTTTATCATTTAAATTGATAATTCTCATACCGACACCAGGGGCTTCACTTGGAAAATTAGCGGGTCTTACAAGACGTGTAGCATCATCAATGAATTCATATATTTCCCGCTGCCCATAAGTGTGATTTCCCATTGTCATAAAATCGACACCTTGTCTCAATAACTGTTTATATATTTTTTCAGTTAGTCCTTTACCATGCGCAGCATTTTCAGCGTTCACAATTGTCACTGTTGGACGATAATGTTGTTTTAATTGCGGAAGGGCTTCTTCTAGCGTTTGACGCCCAATTTTACCTACAATGTCACCAATAAATAGTAATCTCATTCAATAAGTATCCTCTCTAATTCAAGCTAAATCTCGCTTGCATCTCTACTATTTAATTTTAACGGGTTCACTGTACATGTCAACAACTCCCATTATAAACACTTGTTACGGTTTGATATATAAGAGACGCATCGCATTCAAGCCGACTAATAATGTGGCACCCATATCTGAAAAAATAGCAATCCATAACGTTAACCATCCTGGTATGACGAGTAATAACGCAGCTACTTTAAGACCAATTGCGATGAGGATATTGATTTTAATAATACGCATTGTTAAACGACTTAATCGGAATGTGTAAGGAATTTTAGTTAAATCATCACTTAATATCGCAATATCCGCTGTCTCCACTGCTGTATCCGTACTTGCTGCACCCATAGAGAGACCTACATTTGCCTTAGCAAGTGCTGGCGCATCATTCACACCGTCTCCTATCATGGCAACATGTGTGTACTCACGTTGTAACGATGTCACTCTTGCTTGTTTATCTTCTGGAAGTTGCTGTGCTTTGAAATGTGTGACACCAACCTCATGTGCAATCGCTTTTGCGGTTTGTCCATTATCACCTGTCAACATTTCTAAATGTTGCACACCCAGTTTGAGTAATTTTTGACAGCTGTTAAAAGCTTCTGGACGGATTTGATCGTTTATTGCGATGAGTGCAACAATGCGTGTCTCTTTTGAAACTAACACCACAGTGTGACCTTGCGTTTCATACACTTTAACACGTTCCTGCCAATGTGGCGTCATTTCGGTTTCAAAATATTGTGGTTTTGCCGCCATAAAAGAGGCATTTTGAATCTTGGCCGAGACACCTACACCCGTTAAAGAGTGGAACTTTTGAACGTCTTCATTCAGAGGTAGCGCTTTATCTTGAATATAAGTAACAATTGCCCGAGCGATGGGATGGTCTGACATATTTTCAATCGTTCCAATTTGGCGAAGTAATTCATCTTTGTTGTCTAACTCATCATCAAACTCAATATGCGTGACTTTGGGTTGACCCTGTGTCAATGTCCCTGTTTTATCAAAAATGATAGCTTTAACTTGGCTCAGTTGCTCTAAATGTATGCCACCTTTAATTAAGACGCCTTGTTTTGCGGCATTACTAATACTCGAAATAATCGCTATAGGTGTCGCAATGACAAGAGCACAAGGACAACCAATAACTAAAACTGAAAGGCCTTGATACAACCAAGTATGCCACTCTGCCTGCCATAATAGAGGAGGCAATATCATAACCATAACAGCGATGATAATAATGATTGGGGTATAATATTTAGCAAATTTTTCAATAAGTGCTTGCGCTGGAGCCTGATTCACCTGTGCCTGTTCCACGAGTTGTATCATTTTAGATAAAGTGGTTTCATTAGATTGTTTCGTTACACGAACTTCTAGAACGCCGCTTTCATTTAAAGTTCCCGCAAACACTTCATCACCTTGTCCCTTATCTACAGGAATAGACTCACCTGTTATTGCGGATTGATTAATACTAGAAGCCCCATTGATAATGATTCCGTCTAATGGCACTTTTTGCCCAGGTTTAATATATATGATGTCATTCACATGGATATCTTCTACAGGAATCTCTTCAATCTCCTGTTGATTCATCCGATATGCGGTGTCTGGTGCAATGGACATTAAAGATTTCATGGATTGTCTGGCTTTGTTCATCGTAAATGCTTCTAAAGCTTCACTTAATGCAAACAAAATGACGACCACTGCCACTTCGCCCCATTCTCCAATGAGCGCACCACCAACAACTGCAATTGTCATCAAGGAATGCATGTCAAATTCAAAATGAATGAGATTTTTAAAACCTTGGATAAGTAGTGATGCCCCGCTTATTAAAATTGATGTTAAAAATAGCAAAATAGTAATGAGGTGTGTTTCTCCAGCGGTGTATTTTGCAATATAGCCTAGCACAACAAGAAGTGTCGCAAAACAAATAGGATAGTGATGATGATAAAAAGCGATGACTTTTTGCCACCATTTTTCATTCAGAGTGGCACTTTCTTCCTCCGTTTGAACAGCAGTCTTGGTTTCTAACTTCACATCTAAATTTTCGAATGCGCCCGCTTTGTTAAGTTCCTCAATTGTAGGATCTCCCGTCACATAAATTTTAGAGGCTCCAAAATTAACGGTCGCCTTTTCTACTGACGGCAATTGGTTCAATTTCCGCTCAAATTTATTCGCACAATTCGCACATGAGAGGCCTACAACATCATACGTTTTCTGTTGATCCATTGGCAGTCACTTCTTCCTTATGTTCTATAGACACAAGCATAATTTGTCTAATATGTTCATCATAAATGCGATAAAAAGCACGTTTGCCCTCTTTACGATAAGTTACAATCCCGTTGTTATATAGGACACGTAAATGATGTGAGGCATTCGCAACTGTAATGTTCAGTAATGTCGCAATATCGCACACACACAATTCATCATGAATACAAAGCGCATAAGTCATTTTAGCGCGGTTTAAATCGGCAATGCTCTTAAACATTTGACTGACTTCATTTATCGGGGCTTGGTGAATCGCAACTTGTGCGTCAGAAATTTTTGTTTCGTCAATTGACCATAACTCACATGTAGGTATTTCCTTAACCACTTTCTTCACCTCTTATTCAAGTATGTATTTGAATATAGTATAATGAAACCAGAATAAACATTCAAGTAAAGACTTGAATAATAATTTATGATTTAAAACATTAAGAGTGGGTAAACTATTAAAAGAAAGTGAATAATGTATACTCTTTATTACTATTTGTTTGCTTTTTCAAATCAATATATAGGAGTTGTAAAATTATTTATGTCCATTTCAATTGATCCCGAAAAATTTGCAGAACTTGTTGTTGGGGCGAATCCTTCTAAAAAAGAGAACCCTGAAGACATTGCGAAAGACAGTATCGATATATATATTCATGCCTATCGTTTAGCAGAAAAATATACCAACATCTCCTCAAATTGTTACGATACTGCAGGGGCATTAAAAGAATTACATGAAACTGAATTGAACTTAAGTCATTAAAATGCGAGTTTTACCTTATTAGGTCTCACATATAAAAAAGCAATGTTACTTCGCGTAACATTGCTTTTTATTATTTTGCATACTCTATTGCTCTCGTCTCACGTACGACTGTCACTTTGATATGACCTGGATATTGTAATTCATCTTCAATTTGGTTTTTGATGTCTCTTGCTAAACGATGGGCTTTCAAATCATCGATATCCTCAGGTGAAACCATCACACGTATTTCACGGCCTGCTTGGATAGCAAATGCTTTATCAACGCCATCGTAACTTTCAGAAATGCGTTCAAGTCGTTCTAAACGTTTAATATAATTTTCTAATGTTTCTTTTCTTGCACCTGGTCTTGCTGCTGATAGAGCATCTGCAGCTGCAACTAAAATAGAAATAATTGACGTCGGCTCAACATCACCATGATGAGAATGAATCGCATTAATCACCGTTTCAGATTCACCATATTTTTTCGCCAATTCGACACCGATTTCTACGTGACTGCCTTCAACTTCATGGTCAATCGCTTTACCAACATCATGCAGAAGTCCTGCTCGTTTTGCGAGTGTCACGTCTTCATCAAGTTCGGCAGCCAACATACCAGATAAGTAAGCCACTTCAATGGAGTGTTTAAGCACATTTTGACCATAGCTTGTACGGTAATGCATACGACCTAATATTTTAACTAAATCTGGATGCATATTATGAATATTTAATTCAAATGTCGCTTGTTCACCTGCATCACGTATAATTTCATCAACATCTCGACGTGCTTTTTCAACCATATCTTCAATACGCCCCGGATGAATGCGTCCATCAGATACGAGATTAATTAAAGCAGTTTTAGCAATTTCTCGCCGTATTGGATCAAATCCAGATAAAATCACTGCTTCTGGCGTATCATCGATAATCAAATCAATACCTGTCAATGTTTCAAGGGTACGTATGTTACGGCCTTCACGACCGATGATACGACCTTTCATTTCGTCATTAGGTAAATTCACCACAGAAACCGTTGATTCTGAAGTATGATCAGCAGCAAAACGTTGAACTGCGGTTGCAAGTAATTCTTTCGCTTTTTGATTGACTTGTTCTTTTGCTTCGTTTTCTTTTTCTTTAACCAATATTGCAATATCTTGTGACAACTCATTTTCAACACGCGCCAATTGTTCTTGTCGTGCTTCTTCTTGAGTGAGACCGGAGATGCGTTCTAGTTCTTGTTCGTGCTTCATTATTATAGATTGAACACTACTCTCTTTTGCATCTACGTGTTGTTGTCTTTCTTCAAGTTTAGATTCTTTTTGCTCTAAAATCTCATCCTTTTTATCTAAAAGATCAGATTTCCGCTCCAAGTTCTCTTCTTTTTGAAGAAGTCGGGATTCCTGCCTTTGAAGTTCACCACGTCGTTCTCTAAGCTCGCTATCAGCGCGTTCTCTTAGAATTTGGTTTTCTTCTTTAGCTTCAATCAACTTTTCTTTTTTGAGATTCTCTGCTTCTTTATTGGCTTGTTCAATAATATCGTCGGCAGTATTTCGTGCTTGAATCTGCTTTTGATGTATTAAATATTGGGCAAACAGATACCCTACAACAACTCCTAGAATGATACCCAGCAAAATGAGTAAGAGGCTTAATAAATTCACACAAACACCTCCTTTTTCTAGGATTTGGTACTGTATGTCAATAAATCTATAAGATTATAAGAATAAAAATAAGGACCATACAAGTTCAATTGTACGTTTTGAACAATGAAAAATCAAGGTTTGTGCCATTAACCGTCTCAACAAATTTTGATAAATTAGTTTAATTTATCAAATAGAGAAAACACGTTGATTTATTCTAAAATACAAATGTAATGATTGTCAGATTAAATTAAGCAGAAAGTATAAATATTCATTTAATATATACTTTTAAATTCTTTATAAAGAATAAATTAATCTTCCTGTTGAAAAACAGGTTTGTCTATTAACGAAACAGATTTTGAACAATAATATTAGAATTGATGTAGGTGGATGATAAAATCCCTCTTACCGACGATTTTACTCATTTAAGTCGTTTTAAAATAGCCATCAAAATTTATCTCGTCGTAAATTTTGATGGCTTTCTCACTTGAGGTTGGCACGATGCGCCAACCCGGTTCTATTTATATCAAATTGTGTTTTTCATTAAATTGACGATGTAGCGATTATTCGTCAAAAAGTGTTTGAGGTGAATCAGCTTCGTTTTCATCAACGTCGCCATCGAAAATGCCCAACTTCTCACGCAACTTACGATCGATTTCATCTTCAAGTTCAGGATGCTCTTTCAAGAACATTTTAACATTTTCTTTACCTTGACCCATACGTTCACCATTGTAAGAATACCAAGCACCTGATTTATCAACGATGTCATATTCCACACCTAAGTCTATAAGTTCACCTTCACGTGAGATACCTTGTCCATACATGATATCTACTTCTGCGACCTTAAACGGAGGTGCTACTTTATTTTTAACAACTTTGATTTTTGTACGATTTCCCACAATGTCTTGACCTTGTTTTAATTGTTCAGCACGACGTACCTCTAGACGAACAGAACTATAGAATTTTAAGGCGCGGCCCCCAGGTGTTGTTTCAGGGTTACCAAACATCACACCGACTTTTTCACGAATTTGGTTAATAAAAATAGCTGTTGTATTTGATTTTGAAATAGCTGCTGATAATTTACGTAGTGCTTGAGACATTAATCGCGCTTGTAAACCAACGTGCGTATCTCCCATTTCACCTTCAATTTCAGCTTTTGGTGTTAATGCTGCAACAGAGTCAACGATAATGATATCTACAGCACCACTTCGTACAAATGCTTCTGCAATTTCAAGACCTTGCTCACCATGGTCAGGCTGAGATAAATATAAATTATCAATATCTACACCAAGTGCCTGAGCATATACTGGATCCAAAGCATGCTCAGCATCAATAAATGCTGCAACTCCACCATTTTTTTGAACTTCTGCGATTGCATGGAGAGCAACCGTTGTTTTACCTGAGCTTTCTGGGCCGTACACTTCTATAATACGACCTTTAGGATAACCACCTACTCCAAGTGCATGGTCCAAAGTGACTGAGCCACTTGAAACACTTGAAACACGGCGATCTTTATTTTCTCCAAGTTTCATTACGGCACCTTTACCGAATGATTTTTCCATATTTTTAATTACTGTATCGAGTGCTTTTTGACGTTCATTATCCAATTGAGGACCCCCTATAAATATAGTTTCCTTTAGTATTTATCTCTACTATACATGGTAAAAAAAGAAAATACAAGCATTTTGCGAATATTTGTTCGCTATTCACCAACGCATTATATTTATAAAAGCGAACATTTGTGCTTATTTTTTTGTGAAAATCACCTGTTCACCCATGATTTTTTAACCAATTCAACCATTCTATCATGATATAATTCGAACTGCGCTCTCTCATTTGCAAATGTTGATCTGAAACATAAAAATAAACTACATGTACTGCATTACCTTTTAAAAAGCAAACGTAAACTTTGTTGTTTTCACTCAACAAACTGATGGCCATCTCGCTATCATATAAAGATTGGACGAAATATGCACTTTGTCGTAACCGATTTTCGATTGTCTCAGAAGAATCAATAAAAGCAGAATGATGTAGCATATACCCTTTTACATTCTGTTGGGTATCTACTTGTTTAAGTCTTAAATTTAAAGCCCCTTCTGTCACTCCATCATATAACGCTAAAGACTGTGTTGCCTCAGCTAATACGCGTGCTTCAAGTGTTGTGTCATTAGACCCATAATAATATTGTCCTACTCTTTTTAATATCTCATTTTTCACTGGCTCAATTATTTGTTGACACGCTTCGAGCGAGGCACCATTAGCGGTTAAACGAATAGTCACTTCATGAGTCCCAGCTAAAGGCGCAATCGTTGGGTTAGACTGCTCAGAAATTAAATCGTTGAGTTCTGTCTCAAGTTGAGATTCACCAATTCCGGCAAAGCGTAAAACTTCTGAAAAAATAGTCCCATTTGTATGGGAAAAATGAGGCATCATATATTGGTTGACCATCGGTTTCAATTCTTTAGGTGGACCAGGCAGAAGCACAATTTTTTTGTTTTCATTTTCTACAATCATCCCCGGAGCCATCCCCACATCATTGTTAAGCACTTGAGCGCCTTCAATCACCAATGCTTGTTGTTTGTTATTTGGCGTCATCACTTGATGTTGCTCACTAAAGTAACGTTCAATATTTTCTAAGGCAGCTTGATCTATGATTAGCTTTCTTCCTAAAACATCTGCCACGGATTGTTTCGTGAGGTCATCTTTTGTCGGGCCCAATCCTCCAGTTAAAATAATTCCGTCATAATTCTGCATTGCGCGTTTTAACACAGATTGCAACCGCTCTTGATTATCTCCAACAACAACATGCTCTAAAACATGATGCCCCGCCGCATTTAGAACTTGTGATAAATATTGCGCATTCGTATTTGCTATTTGTCCAAGCAATAACTCAGAACCTACACCAATAATACAAACTTTCATACCCAAAATCCCCTTGATTATTTTTTGATAACAAAACCTCTAATGTGTGATGGTGAAAAGGGCAAAAGCCTTCAACACATACTGTGCATTAGAGGTCGATAATCCATTATTTTTTATCTTGTAAGAAAACATCTTTTCCTTTGTAAAAGTACTCAATACCTGACAATACTGTAAAGAAAACACCGATATATAGTAAAACTTGACCTAATGAAAAACCAATCCACTGACTCAAAGGATCACCTAATAGTAGAAAGATAAGTGCCACCATAGTCACGGCAGTTTTGATTTTTCCTAATTGTCCTGCGGCACTTACAAACCCTTGTTCGATTTGTAACAAACGTAAGCCTGTGACTGCAAATTCACGTGCAATAATGATAACTGCAACGACAGAGTTCGTTAATCCTAACTGTACAAGGACAATTAAAGCAGCGGATACAAGCAATTTGTCTGCTAACGGGTCTAAAAATTTTCCCATATTCGTGACAAGTTGCCATTTTCTAGCTAGGTACCCATCCACCCAGTCACTGACTGAAGCTAATATAAAAATGATACCACTAATTAAAAATTCAATTCGAATGGACATGCCACCCAAAAACGAAATGTGTCCCATGCCAAAATCAACTAGTGCAAAAAGCATAAATATTGGGATTAAAATGACACGGAATAATGTAATCTGATTAGGTAGATTCATATGTATTTCCTCTTTTCATAAACTCATTCCATGATTGTTATTATAGCACAAGAGAAAGTATGGCCCAAAGCACACTTGTAACAAAAAATGTTCCTGCAATCAGAGCCAGTAAATATTTAGGTTCTTTGGTTGATGTAGTCAGTGTATAAGCATCAGGGTTTTGATGTAATTGATTTAAGAGTGCTTGTGCATGATTATATGAAGGAGGCAACTCATCTTCATGATCCGCCATTAATGCTTTCGCATCCATATTCACTGCGTGTGCATATTTTTGAATAAAGCCTTTTGCATATTCAGGTTGATTCAGTGATTCAAAATTGTTATTTTCAAGATGAATTAAAGTTTCTCTTTGAATATGTGTTCGTTTTTCTAATTCCGATAACGTTAAACCCATCCGTTCTCGTCTTCCTTGTAACACTTTACCTATATGCTTCAACTGTGCTCCTCCTTAAAATGGTTTAAATCCATCTCCAAAACCGTCTCCAAAGCCTCCAAAACCGTCACCGAAACCACCAAATTCATCACCAAAGTTGAGATTATTTTTACTTTTCACTGTTTTCTTTTTCATTTCGTCATATTCGATTTTTTGATTTTCTTCTGCACGCAATTCAATAATATAATCAAAATCGTCCATGACGTAATCACTGGCTTCTACAAATAAATCTGGGTGTTCGACCACTTTAACAGAAGGCAATGTCATCACTTCTCGAACGAGTTCTTGATGTTTAGGATTTCTTTCTCTTGCCGTCACGGCCCCATCTATAATATAAACATGGTCTTTATCGTACTCCCCTTTAATTAAAGAACTTCTTACAGTTTGTTTAATTAAAGTCGAGCTAATGAACAACCATTTTTTGTGGGCTGATACACTTCCAGCGACGATAGATTCTGTTTTGCCGACGCGTGGCATCCCACGAATACCAATCAGTTTATGCCCTTCTTCTTTGAATAATTCCGCCATAAAATCTACCAGTAAACCTAAGTCGTAACGTTCAAAGCGAAAAATTTTCTTATCATATTTATCTTGTTTAATATAGCGGCCATGTCTTACAGCCAAACGGTCTTTTAATTCTGGCTCACGTAACACACGTAAAGAGATGTCATCAATTTCTTGTAATAGGGTCTCAAATCGTTTTACTTTTTCTTCACTATCTGATTTGATGATAAATGCGCGACGAGAATTATCTATACCATTAATCGTACCAATATTAATTCCCATCATCCCTAGTAAACTTGAAACGTCACCAAGCAATCCTTCACGGTTAATATTAATCTCGTATTCTAAGTACCACTCTTTTTTTTCTTTTACTTGTGTCATCACTTTACACCCCTATCCCAATGTGTGACATATTAATGGTATTATACCAAACTAACGGTACCAACCACCATTAATTCGTTGTACTGTTCCAGTGACACTTTTGGCTAATGGAGATATTAAATAGCGACATGTATTGGCGATTTCTTCTGGTTCGATGAGCCGTTGTTGAGGAATGGTTTCAAGAACTGCCTCCAAATCACTTGCCTCAAGTTCTTCTGTCATACGTCCTGAGACAATGCCAGGCGCAATCGCATTCACAGTCACACGTGTTAATGCTAGTTCTTCACTCATTGCTTTAACAAAACCAATTTGTGCTGCTTTCATTGTTGAATAAATCGTCTCGTAGCTCGCCCCGGTTTCTCCCCATATAGAAGAAATGACAATAAGACGTCCTTGTTCACTTTGAATCAATTGGTGAAGAAAATATTGCGTCATCTTAATTAGATGGTAAACGTGTACACGATACATATTATCAAGTTGTATATCGGTCGTATCTTGAAGTAAACCGTACAGACTTTGACCGCTCACATAAATCAGAACATCAATATTTTTAACCTCACCAAACAGCACATCCAATTCTATCGATTGCGTTAAATCTACTTTAATAAACTGGACCGGTTGATGCATAAATTTTTCTTGTAATGTGTCTAAAGGCGTTTGGTGATAGGTCACAACAACTTCATATCCTTGTTCTAACAAATCAGCCACAATCGCTTGCCCGATAGATCCAGATCCACCAACAACGAGTGCTTTCATTACGATTTCATCTCCAAACGACTGTCTACAATTTGCTCTAAATTGAAGCGTTTTAAAACCGTTTGATTCATTGAGTCTAAAGAAATCTCCTCGATAATGTCTAATAGTTCAAATAAACTTACACCATCAAAATAGTATTTAGTATACTGATTGGCAATATATTCAGGGGCGTTCAAACTAGACACATACTCACCAATAAACTGTTTTTTAAGCAAATCAAATGCGTGACAATCTTGTATTTTCCCTAGATTATTTTGTAGTTCTTCAAGTAACAACTGTTTTAATTGATCGGGCTCTGTTGTTGCAGATGTAATCAGTGAAAAACTGTAGGTAGGTTCAATCACTGTTTGATAACTAAAAGTATCGTCAATAAAGGCTCCATCTAAAAGTTTTTGGTAGAAATCTGTTTCTTCTCCAAATATAAGTTCAAAAAAGAATGACATTTCAATATCTTCTTTCACGCGTTGTGTGTCTGAAGCGGCATATAAGTTATTTTTAAAACCAAGCATTAAGCGTGGTGATTGAATAGGCATTTCTTCAACAATTTTATGTTGCACGACATGCGTAGGTTCCTCTAAAGGATCTCGTTCAATTTGAGGTTGTGCTTTAATATGTCGTGCGGCCTCATGTTGTTGTATGACTTCCATGATATGTTTTGGCTCTACATCTCCAACGATGAATAAAACCATATTTGAAGGGTGGTAAAAGGTATTGTAACAAAGATACAAGTCATCTTTTGTAATGTCATAAATACTGTCTACACTGCCTGCAATATCTACGCGCACTGGATGTTGATGGTACATCGCACGTAACGTATTGAACATTAGTTTGTATCCGGGCTGTTCTTGATACATTTTGATTTCTTCAGCTATAATCCCTTTTTCTTTTTCGACTGTTTCTTCAGTAAAGTATGGTGTTTCTACCATGTTTAGAAGTCGAATGATATTTTCTTCTAAATGATTTGTTGCACTGAATAGATAACTTGTGCGATCAAATGTTGTAAATGCATTCACTTGTGCATCATGTTCTGCAAAATCAGTAAATAAATCGCCCTCTTCTTTTTCAAACAATTTATGTTCTAAAAAGTGAGCCACCCCATCGGGTACAGTTACAAATGTCTCAGTTTCATGAGGTTTAAAACGAAAATCAAGTGAACCAAAAGCTGTCGTATAAGTGACGAAAGTTTTTTGAAAGCCTTTTTTAGGGATGATAAAAACATTCAACCCATTATCTAGGACTTCTGTATAAACGGTTTCGTCAATTTGTTCATAATAAGTCTTATGCATGAGATTCACCTTCCTTCGTCATGACATAAATCGTATCAAGTTGTGCACGTTGACAGAGTTGTTGTACCTCTTCTGACGTCACACTTTTAATTTTCTCTTCAAATGAACGCTCATTTTCATCTTTTGAAACTAAAAGTTGGTTATGCATGACTTCAATTATGTGTTTTTGACGGTCTTTTGCTTCTTTACGATGAGACAAGATAATTTTTTTCGCGAGTTCTAGTTTATCTTTACTAAATTCTCCATTTTTAAAACGATTAAATGCCTCAATAATTGTTGTTTGCGCTAATTTTACATCCTTTAATGAAACACCACTCATCACAAAAAGGAAACCGTTTTTTCCATCGATTTGTGAGTGAATTGAATACGCAAGACTTTTTTGTTCACGTACTTCATTAAACAATACGGATGAAGGATCCCCACCAAACATCGTGTTGAATACGACAAACGCATAGTAATCAGGTTGACCCAATGCGGTCGGGAAGCGGAAGCCTAAATTCAATTTGGCTTGATCTACTTCGTCGAATTCAACTTTCTCTTTGACTGCCTTTAAAGGTGCAATATCTTGAGCGATAGAGTGGAAGTCTATTTTATTTGTATTGAAATGGAAGGTATTCGCAAGTCTTTTCTTAGTATGTTCCACGTCTACGTTCCCCACCACATAAACATGACAAAAATCTTCGTTTAAGAGTTGACGATATGTATGATAAATGTCTTCGGGCGTGACTGCATCCACATATTCAAGTTCACCTGCGGCCATGTATCGATAAGGATGATCTCCAAACATATGCTTTAATAAATTTAAATAAGCTAGTTGAGATTTGTTATCTTCAATTGCAGCTAATTTTTTCTTTAATAAAGTTTTTTCTTGTTTTAAAAAGCCTGCATTAAAGCCACTATTTTCTACCAACGGCGCGTATAAGACCTCTTTCAATAGGTCAATTCCTTCTTCAAGTAAAGGTGTCGCATCTTTAAGATAACGTTCATTAACGATTTCTAATGTCAATGTCAACACGTGACGGTCTTTGAATTTTGAAACGTAACTGTTTATGTAGGCCCCATAAAGAGAAGAAAGATGCTGATTAAATGCTTTATCCGTAGGCCATTTTTCAGTAGCGCGAATCAGTAACTTACTTAAAAGTGAGCGCTTTGTCATCGTTTCAATATTGAGTGGTGCCATAAATTTAAAAGTAATCATTGTCGTTTTAAATTTATCTGTTTTATGAATATGTATAGCGTCTAAAGATGATGGTTGTGTCTCGTTCAAATAATCTCCTCCTTTGAATCATGTAATATATTATAGACGTTTTCGTATCGTACGAAACTTAACTAAACTACTTTTAAAGTAATTTAATGAATATAAAATAGGTGTGCCATCTTTTGTATAGTGCACTTGTTTTAATAACATAATGCCATCTTGCGGGTCAGATTCTAATGCATCAGAAATGTATGGTTCATAGCTAATGGCTTGTATTTCAGTTTCGGCGTATGAGATTTCTTTTTCAGTCACTTGTTCAATCGCTTTTAAAATGGACTTGGGTTGATCATGTTGCCCAAAATAGTCGAGGACATTCGTAGCTACTTTGTCGAGACAATACACTACAGGATGATTATCAGCTGTGCGAATCCGTTCGATTACAGTGATTTTTTCATTGGGTTCAATATTCATTACTTGGCTATCATGGAGTGAAGCGGGCTCTTCATCGAGACTTAAGAAAACTGTCCCATGTTCATATCCTTTTTCTGAAATCATACGAGTGATGCTCATTAATTCGTCTAACGGATAGAAGAAAGGTTGCGGTATATTGACCCGCGCCCCTTCCTCAAAGTTTTCCGTTACGATTTGTTCGGTAATTAACTCATGAATCGCCACTGTCACATGCTCTGTATCAACGTCGCATGTACGTGCTAAATTTAAAACACTTGGTAATGACTCTCCCGGTTTCAATGCTTCTGAGTCAATTTGTTGTAAAATCCATGATTTAACTTTATTTACTTCTGGCGTCACAGACATATTTACACCTCTCCATCATTTAAATCCACTAAAATTTGTCTCGGTTTACTACCTTTTTGCGGCCCAATCACTTGATTTCTTTCTAAATCATCCATGATACGAGATGCACGATTATAGCCTATTCTAAATTGGCGTTGTAAAAGCGATGTACTCGCTTTTTGTTGTTCAATCACAAACAAATAAGCCTCATGGTATAAAGGATCATCGCTTTCCGCTTCACCTTGTTCAACCACTTCATCAGGTTCCATTTCTTTAACATAGTTTGCGGACTGTTGTGCGACAACATAATCTACAACTTTTTGTACTTCATTATCACTTAAAAAAGCCCCTTGCACACGTGTTCTCACAGAACCTCCATTTTGGATAAATAACATGTCTCCTTTACCCAATAATTTTTCTGCACCTCCACTATCGATGATTGTGCGTGAGTCCGTTTGAGAACTTACCGCAAAAGCGATACGTGACGGAATATTATTTTTAATGAGTCCCGTAATTACATCAACGGAAGGACGTTGCGTCGCAATAATTAAATGAATCCCAGCAGCACGTGCCATTTGCGTAATACGTGTTATCGCTGTTTCCACATCTTTACCTGCTACCATCATTAAATCTGCCAACTCATCAACAATTACAACAATATAAGGTAGTAATGGCTCTTTTTCGCCTAATTCTTCATTTTTTCGTGTAACTAGCGCATTAAAACCTTCAATATTGCGTGTGCCAGAATGTTGGAATAAATCGTAACGTCGCTCCATCTCACCGACCACTTTTTCTAATGCTTGAGAAGCTTTATGCGGGTTCGTAACAACTGGAGTTAATAAATGTGGAATACCATTGTACACATTTAATTCTACCATTTTTGGGTCAATCATCATAAGTTTTACTTCATGTGGTTTTGCATTGAGTAAAATACTTGTAATAATGCCGTTGATACAAACAGATTTACCACTCCCTGTTGAACCTGCCACAAGTAGATGTGGCATTTTATTCAATTCCGCGGTCATCGGTTCACCAGAAATATCTCTTCCCAAAGCAACTTCAAGCTTATTTTGTGTTGGGAATTTTTCTTGAAGGACCTCTTTTAAAGAAACGAGTGAAATTTTTTCGTTTGGCACTTCAATACCTACAGCGGACTTTCCAGGAATCGGCGCTTCAATACGAATATCTTTAGCCGCAAGTGCCAAGGCCAAATCACTATGTAAGTTGACAATTCTACTTACCTTTACCCCCTGTGCGGGTTGTACTTCATATTGTGTGACCGCTGGACCAATTTTTATTTGTGTGACTTTGGCATTCACGCCAAAGTTTTTAAGTGTCGTTTCTAATAGCTTTCCTTTTTGTTGAACTTCTGTTCTACTTGTCGTTTGTTGCTTTTTAGGTTCATCAAGTAAAGTGAGTGGAGGTAGTTCATAGGCTTGATTTTCTACTTCACCCGCTTCTGAAATTGAACCTTCATTCGTATGCGTTGAAGGAGGTTCTTCTGTTTTAGTTTGTCGTTGAGGGGGCGCCGGTTTAGAAGGTGTCACAGACGCTTCAGTAGACGCCGGTGCTTCATTTGATTCTTGTCTTGTATTTTCTTGATGATCCTCATGTCCAAAAATTGGAATCGTTGGCACATCAAAAGCACTTTCCGTTGTGTCTTCAGGGACTTCTTTAAAGTGTGATACATCTTTTGGTCTGTCTCTTAAGCGTTTTGCTTCTGTTCTTTGTTGACGCGCTTCACGACGTTTCAATTTAAAATCATGATATTTATCATATGATTTTGAAGCGCCTGATTTTGAAGTTTCAAACCATAATTTTGTCACGTCTCGATGACGTTTTTTTAATAACAAAATGATACTAGAAGCTAATAAAACAATCGTTAATAAAGTCACCCCGACAATCGAAATCAGTGGTGTCAATATGTGAACTAAGTAATAGCCAAATAGTCCTCCCCCAAAATTAGGGAAATGTGTTAGTTCGTATTGCTGATACACAAATGAAAGGACAGGCTCACGTTTAGCTCTCATCCCTCCAACGGATTGGTAATACAATTGTGCAACAAATAGTAACGCTATTTGAAGTAAAATTGACCCTGTAAGTCGACGAGATTTAGGCAACTTACCATTATAAGCTAAGAAACCTGTAGCTAAAAGTAATAGAATATATGTAAGATAACGCGTTAACCCAAATAAATAATTGAATATGCTATCAATTGCTATGCCTACAATACCAAGTTGAAAGAGGCCAAGCATGATCATAATGACAAAAACAATCGCTAATATAAAACGTACCGAATTATCTTTTTTATTCTTTTTCGTGGTACGTTTTTTGCGTGTCGCCGTTTGCGATTTTCGTTTTTTTGCTTGTGCCAATGAAAGTCACCTTCTTCTTTCTTAAATCTTTGTTCTATATGAATGGAGTCCTTGCTACTTTGTAATATGTATTATTGTATGAAATATCCATTAATGAATACGTAATAAAATCTACACTACTCTTTATTATACCGTAATCTTTATGTAAAAAAATGAATCCTCTCTTTAAAAATGACGGTCTTTTCAAAGAGAGGGATTCGATTGCATACATTTTTTCAGTTCTTTTTGTTTCTTATATTTCTGAGATGACTGGAATAATCATAGGTCTGCGACGTGTGCTTTCGTATAGTAGTTTACTAATTTGATCACGCATGTTTTGTTTAATTTCAGACCATTCGATATGTTTGGCTTGTAAGCCTTCTTCAACAATTTCTCGTACTTTTTCTTCTGCTTCTTTAAGGAGTGCTTCACTTTCTCGCACATAGACAAAACCACGAGATTGAATTTCTGGACCGGCAGCAATTGTTTTATTTTTAGGGTCTAATGTGACGACTGCAATGAAAATACCATCTTGTGCCAATAAATGTCTGTCTCGAAGAACGATATTCCCGACATCACCAACACCGATACCGTCAATTAAAATGTTACCTGCATGAACTTTTTCGTTTAAAGTCATATCATTGCCATCGAAATTAATAACGTCGCCAGCTTCAACTAAAAAGATTTTCTCTGGTTGTACCCCTGATTCACTTGCCAACTTAGCATGGGCAATTTGCATTTTGAATTCCCCTTGAATAGGAATAAAATACTCAGGTTTCATCATATTCAGCATCATTTTTAATTCTTCCATACAGCCATGACTTGAGGCATGAATTTTTTTATTGTTCGGAATAATTTCTGCACCTGCACGTACTAATTCATTTAAAGTATCACCAATAATGACTTCCATATTGGCAGAAGCTGTAATCGCTAAAAAGACAGAATCACCCGGTTCAATATTCATAATTTTATGTTTTTGACGGGCCATTTGATTGAGCGCTTCGACAGGTTCACCTTGCATTCCTGTTGCAATAATGATGACTTCATTTTTTGGATAATTTTCAATTTCATTTATTGGAATAAGTAAATCTTTAGGAATATTAAAGTATCCCATTTTACGCGCTATGTTAAACGAACTTTCGAGTGAACGTCCTAAAAATGATACTTTGCGATTCAATCGTGATGCAATATTTAACACTTGTTGAATACGAATAAAATTAGATGCAAAACATGAAACAATCAAACGTCCTTTCACTTTCGTAAAAGCGTCATACATGTGTGATTCAATAACATTTTCTGGTGTATTGTACCCTGGCTTTTCTGCTTCATTTGAGTCACTAAGTAACGCAAACACACCATTTTGACCAATTTCAGCCATTTTTTGAATGTCTGGCGCATATTGCCCATGTAAACTTTGATCAAATTTAAATTCACCTGTGTAGACAATGGCACCATAAGACGTATGAATACATACACCTAAACTATCTGGAATACTGTGAGTTGTATTAAAAAATGTGACATTTACACCTTTAAAACGCATAATAGATTCATTATTCACTACATAATATCTAATTTTCTTATCGATTTGGCGCGCTTTCATATTTTCTTTAACAAGTCCGATTGTTAATTTTGATCCATACACCGGTGCATCCACTTGTTCAAGCACATAAGTCACTGCTCCAATTGCATGTTCATGGCCGTGCGTTAAGAAAATTCCTTTTAGTTTATGTTTATTTTCAATCACATATTGAATATCTGGAATAACAATATCGATACCTAACATTTCATCTTCTGGAAACATTAATCCTGCATCAAGCATAAACATTTCATCGTCAACTTCAACTATATACATATTTTTCGCAATTTCACCGACGCCACCTAGGGGGATGATGCGAATATTTTTATTTTTCTTCTTTACTAAATTCAAAATGTTACCTCCTAATAAATATAACCCGTCCATTGTACATTCATCTTTTATTATAGTTGATAACCTATCTTCTGTACACTATTAAAACATTTCATGCTATTCACAAATTAAACTGCTAATTGATAAAATCTCTAGCATTCATTTATAAATCATTAATAAATCTCAAGTGTCCGTTAGAAACTCAACCTTACTTGCACAGTATTATTTTTAAAGTTACATTAAAATAGCCATCAAAACTTATCTAAGGGTAAATTTTGATGGCTTTCAAACTCTAGGGTGAGGACTTTCCTCGCACCTAAACGCTTTATTATTTTATTTTTATATATTTAATGTTATCATCTTTATCTTTTGGTATTTCAAATTCATCTGTGGACTCGAACATCACTGAACCTTGAGGTGCTAGTGTTTGAAGAAGTTGTCGGACTGGTTTAGGGTTAATACTGTTAAAGCCAGCTTCTCCTTTGAATCCATCTAATCCTGTCGCCTCTTTTTTCTCTAAGGCTACTCTAAAATGACTCATAAATTCACCTAAAGTCATGTTAGGATCGACATGTTTTTGTATGGCCTTTTCTAATGCTTCGCTTGTATCTGCAGGATCTTGCAAGATTTCTTTAAATATGGCATCTCCATTATCACTTTGAGCACTTAAATATTGAGAGAAAAGGTATGACAACGCATAATTAGAAAGAACATCTCCACGATGATTCCATTTGATTAAAGAATGTCCATTGGCAATCGAATTCGAATGATTGTAATAATCAATTCGGTGTTCTAGCGGTTTACCTAAATACAAATGCTCACTTGCCATCGCAAATGCCTCATCTAACCAAACATCCATGCCGTCTTCTTTCTTCTCTTTTAATAATTTTTGGTTCGCATTCACCATATGTTGGTATTCATGAGCTAATGTTGAATACACTTTCTTTTCATTCAAACGCGTTCGATCTGTTCCCATGGATGGATAAGTATCCATATAGAACACTTCAGCACGGTTTGAATTAGGAACATCATAAAGGTCTCTTGGATGGAAATAGCCTCCTGTATATGATCCTGTAACATCAAAATCATCTTTAATATCGTACACTAAAATATTGACTTTCCCATCTTTATCGACATCTGAAGGTTCACCAAACTTTTCTTTTACAAGCGGGTCAATCTTCTGATCAAATTCTCGTCCAATATTTTTGGCTTGTTGGTCTGAAATGTAATCATCAGCTACCCATACATTTGTAGCTGTCCCATTATATTTTAGCGTCGCTTTTGTTCGTTCATTTGCGTTCGTTTGCATGTTTACTGTCGTAAAGACACGTGTATCTTCTAATTTAGAATTGGAAAGCGCATTTTCAGATTTTCTTGTTCTATCTGTGATAGGTGTTTTTTCTTTAGGCGCTTTAAAGACTTTATCTTCTTGATATGATTGTAAATTTTTCGCTTTTATCGTATCAATCGTGTTATTTTTCAAACGATTCTCTTTAAAATTTCCAATGAAAGACTCATTTGCTTCTTTATTCGTCTCTTCATTATTTATAATATATGTATTTGCTTCCGCTAAGGGACTCAAAGAAAATACTGCTACCATTGAACTTGCGACAAGCGACGTTACCATTTTTTTCTTTTTGAACATTGAATCTTCCTCCTTAAAGTTTAATTAATTTTAACTTAGCATTTATATAACTACAAATCAATATTAATTTTATCTAATAAATTGCATATACTTTATTAGAATAACTTTAGTTCTACTACTTAATGAGCGAGCCTCATATAGCCCTTTATCTTTACCATTTTCATATAGTAAAAATTTTAGAAATTATTTTTCATTTTCCAAATTATGAAAAATAAAAAAGCAGTGAAACGACATTAAAATATCGTTTCACTGCTTTTGTTTTGAATTACCTATAATATTATGCTTTAGAATTTAATAATACTTTGTGAGACGCATTGACACGACCTTGTTTGTCAATTTCTGTCACTTTTACTTTTAACGTATCCCCAATTTTTAAGACATCTTCAACCTTATTGATACGTTCGTTCGCAATTTGTGAAATGTGAACGAGTGCATCTTTACCTGGGAACAATTCAACGAAGGCGCCAAATTTTTCAATACGTTTGACTTTACCCTCATATATTTGACCCACTTCAGCTTCACGAACAATACTTTCAATCCAAGCACGCGCTTGATTAATCATCTCTTGTTCTGTAGATCCGATATATACCGTACCATCTTGCTCAATGTCTAATTTTACACCCGTAGCATCAATGATTTCATTGATTTGCTTACCACCTGGTCCAATGACATCTCTGATTTTTTCTGGTTTAATCATTAAAATTTCTACTTTAGGTGCGTAAGCACTTAATTCAGCACGTGGCTGATCGATGGTTTGTAACATATGTTCTAAAATTGCTAAACGCCCTTGTCGCGCTTGTTCAAGTGCTTCTTCAATCACTTCTTTCGTTAATCCATCGATTTTGATATCCATTTGAATGGCTGTAATACCTTCTTTAGTTCCTGCAACTTTAAAGTCCATGTCACCTAGGGCATCTTCCATCCCTTGAATATCTGTCAAAATCGTATAACTTTCATCTCGTGTTACAAGTCCCATTGCGATACCTGCAACTGGGGCTTTTATCGGTACACCTGCATCCATTAATGCCAATGTAGATCCACAAATTGATGCTTGAGAAGATGAGCCATTCGATTCAAGAACTTCACTTACAATACGTACAGTATAAGGGAACGTTTTCTCGTCAGGAATAATGTATCTCAAAGCACGTTCGCCGAGCGCTCCATGCCCAATTTCACGACGCCCTGGTGCACGTACAGGACCAGTTTCCCCTACTGAGAAGTTCGGGAAGTTGTAATGGTGCATAAAACGTTTGTGTTCTTCTTCACCTAAACCATCAATAATTTGATATTCGGAAATTGAACCTAAAGTCAATACTGACAATGCTTGAGTTTGGCCTCGAGTAAATAAACCAGAACCGTGCGCACGTGGCAGTAACCCAACTTCAGACGATAGTGGACGAATTTCATCTGGTTTACGGCCATCTGGTCTCACTTTTTCATCGGCGATAAGGCGTCGAACTTCCTCTTTAATTAAGGCATTGATAATGCTGTTTACTTCTTTAAGTAATGCTTCGTTTTCTGGATCTTCTTCATTTATATATTCAGCAAGAATCGTTTCTTTAACCGCATCTAAATTCGCTTCACGGGCTTGTTTCTCCATCGTTTGAATTGCATCGTTCAGCTTATAATCTTCAGCTTTGGCTTTAACTGAATCAATTAAAGTTTCATTTTTTTCAGCAGGAACAAATTCGTGTTTTTCTGGTTGAATATGCGCAATAATCTCTTCTTGGAAAGCACAGAGACGTTGGATTTCTTGATGACCGAATAAAATAGCATCTAACATTTCCGCTTCTGTAATTTCACTGGCACCCGCTTCTACCATGTTAATTGCATCTTTATGTCCCGCCACTTCTAGATCTAAACGAGATTGCGCTTTTTGTTCTAAATTTGGATTGATCACATATTCCCCATCAACATAACCCACGTTGACACCCGCAATAGGCCCTTGGAATGGAATATCTGAAACACTCAATGCCATAGAAGAACCAATCATTGCTGCCATTTCAGGAGAACAATTAGGGTCTGCACTCAATACCATGTTCATGATTTGTACATCATGGCGATAGCCATCAGGAAATAGCGGTCGAATTGGGCGGTCGATAAGACGCGCAGTTAATGTAGCTTCATCCGCTGGACGTCCTTCACGCTTTTTAAATCCTCCTGGAATTTTACCTGCTGCATACATTTTTTCTTCATAATTGACCGTTAAAGGGAAAAAATCACCATCACGTGGTTCTTTCGATGCTGTCGCTGTTGACAATACAACAGTATCTCCGTAACGGACTAAGACGGCGCCATTTGCTTGTTTTGCAAGTTGCCCTGTTTCTATTGTTAACGGTTGGTTCGCCCATTCCGTTTTAAATACCATTTTTTCTTGAGACATGTATAATCTCCTCTCCTACTTCGATTACATTTCATCAATATTTCATTACTTATTATAGCTTACATATAAAACGCGACACAAACGCTTTCTAGATAAAAAGCGTCATATAGTAAAAAAAGAAAGAAACCAAAGCCTGGCCTCTTTCTTTCAATGTGATGTTACATTAACGACGGATACCTAATGATTTGATAAGTTCACGGTAACGCTGAATGTCTTTTTCACGTAAATAGTTTAATAAATGGCGACGACGACCTACCATTTTTAATAAACCACGACGAGAGTGGTGGTCTTTTTTATGTGTACGTAAGTGATCGTTTAATGCAGTAATTTCTGCAGTTAATACCGCGATTTGAACTTCTGGTGAACCCGTATCAGTTTCGTGTGTACGGTATTCTTTGATTAATTCGTTTTTACGTTCTTGTGAAATTGCCATGTGTCAATTTCCTCCTTTTATTTGTTTTAAGATGCCTTAATCTGAGTGAGGCGTCGGAGTTTCGACCTACCAAGACTAAGGTCAAGCGTCTTACTTTCAGACCTTATATATTATATGATACATCATCACCAAAATCAACAGCAAGTAAATATTTCGCGCGTTCTTTATCTTGATTCATTTGAGCAACGAGTGGATCAATCCCATCAAATTTCAACTCTGGACGTAAATAATGATGCCATACGAGTACCACACGTTCCCCATAAATATTTTCGTTGAAATCAAAGATGTTCACTTCGATAACGACTTGTGGAAGATCATCGTGAAATGTAGGTTTGACGCCTACATTACAAACGCCTCTGTATACCCTGTCGCTTGACCCGATACGTAAACTTACGGCATATACCCCTTTCGCAGGTAATAAATAATCATCACTTGGTTGAATGTTGGCGGTTGGAAAACCAATCGTACGACCTCTTTTTTCACCTTGAACTACAGTACCTTTAATTTGGTAACGATAGCCGAGTTGGTCGTTTGCCTTTTGCAAATCACCTGTTTTCAGCGCCTTACGTATGGCAGTTGTAGAAATCTTTTCATTGTTTAAATCTTGCTTTCCAACAGTGATACATTCAAACTGGTCTTGATATTCTTGTAGCATTGCCATGTTGCCTTTACCATATTTACCAAATGTAAAGTCAAATCCAGCCACAATCACGTGGGCTTGGTTTTTCAACAGATATTCTTGTATAAAATCATCAGAACTTACATCCGCAAATCGAGACGAAAAATTAACGACTAAACAATAATCAATATCATATTGGCGGAGTAATTCGATTTTGTCATCTAAAGGCGTTAAATAAGTCGTTCTTTTTTGTTTAGGATTGAGTACAACAGAGGGATGGGGGTCAAATGTCATCACTGCTTTTTTTAATCCACGTGATGAAGCCACTTCGTCAAGTTTATGAATTAACGCTTGATGACCTCGATGTAATCCATCAAAAAATCCTAATGCGATAGCAATCTCGTCTTGAATATATTGCTCAGGTTGAATGGGGTGTGTAATTTCTATAACTTCCATAATCCTATGCTCCTTTAGTTAAACACCTTTTTCGGTTTAATTTCAGTGCGATGTGTAGGATGTGCTTCGTAAATAGCTATAACTGCATCAGTCGCTGCATCCACAAAAACAAGTTGATTTTGTGTGGTCATATTAAATTGTTGTCGCGACAATTTTTGACCATTTGAAATACGTTGCTTTAATTGTTTGTCCTCTATGTAAACCATTGGCAAAGCTTTTAATCCATATATCATAGGTAAAATAAAATCAGACAATGTATGGTTTTGATGCTTTTCTGCAATCCTTTCCAGTGATAATGCTTGGTCTATATGAAAGCCACCACTTTCCAAACGCGTCAATCGCGACATATGTGCTGGCAAGTTCAGCTGTTTTCCAATATCAGTTGCTAATGTCCGAATATAAGTGCCTTTCCCACATGATACTTCTATACTAAATGTAGCACATTCTTTATCAAAATCCACTTGATTTAATCTTTCTATGTGCGTAATCTTGACTTGTCTCGCCGGGCGTTCTACTGTTTCTCCACGTCTAGCATATTCATAAAGTTTCTTACCGTTGACTTTGACAGAAGAGTACATCGGAGGAATTTGTGTGATGATGCCTTGAAAGGAAGCTAAAACTTGATCAATTTGAGTATTGGTCACATCTCCTTCTTCGATAATTGTCTGTTCCAATACTTCCCCCGTTTGATCTTCAGTCGTTGTGGCTATCCCTAAGGTAATTTCTGCTTGATACGTTTTACCCATGTCCATCACATAATCGCTCACCTTAGTCGCTTGACCGATACAAATAGGCAATACCCCATCAACTTCAGGGTCTAATGTTCCTGTATGTCCTATCTTTTTCGTTTTTAAAATTTTACGTAATTTGAATACAACATCATGACTCGTCATGCCACGTGGCTTATATACTGGTAAAATACCGTGGTACATTGTTTCACCCCTTTACATAAAAAAGGACACGGCCCACTTTTGGTCGCGTGACGTATCCTTCTCTAATAACTTTAATCTTTTTTGTGTAAATCTTGAATCAATTGTTCAATACGATTTCCGTACTCAATAGATTCGTCGTATTCAAACTGTAACTCTGGTACGACACGTAAGCGCATACGTTGGCCGACCTCAGTTTTAATAAAGCCTTTTGCTTTTTCAAGCCCTTTAAACGTGTCTTCACGTTCTTTATCACTACCAAGTACTGTACAGTAAACCTTTGCTAATGATAAATCATTTGTCGGTTGCACATCAGTTATCGTTAAAAATCCGATACGTGGGTCTTTCAACTTATTGTTGATAATATCCATTAATTCTTTTTTCATTTGTTCACCGACGCGTTGTGCTCTCATATTCATAGTTTGTCACCTCTTTATATTTAAATTCATAGCTTTGACTTCAAAATAACATTATAAATGACAGTTGAAATGTCCGTCAATGAGCAATCCGCTCTGACTCAATCATTAAAAGCAAGAACATTGAAAAAATGATGATCAATATCTTGAAATACGCAGCCTAGAAACCCATCACGTTGATGTTTCGGTTGGACAAGTGACCCCCAGCTTCAGTGACACGAACAATTAAATCATCTAAATCTTTTTCGCTTGTGACGGAAAGTGATATTAATACATCTTGACCGGTCACTTCTTGTTGTAAATAACTATGAAAAGTGGGATGCTCAACGAACATAATAGGAGAGGACGCACCTGCTTGTATCCCAAACATATGGCCCACTTGTTCAGGTCTTTGCATAATTTCAAAACCTATAGCTTTATAAAATGCTATACTTTTCTTTAAATCTTTGACAGCTAAATTAAACCACATATTTGTCACTAACATCATTGCACCTCTCAGTTAAAATTGAAAGTCAATTTCGTCATATTTCTTTTCTCATATTCAGTTTATACTGTAATATTTATCACCATTATACCCTATCTTACTCTACTTAAGTCCATGAATTACAACGTAAAATAAAGGAACGGACAATCCTTCTGCCCGTCCCCTTTTTCAGAACTAAAACATATCGATTTTAATTTTATCGTTCTACTTCAACCATGATGTACGCTTCAATAATATCGCCTTCTTTAATATCATTGAACTTTTCAATTGTAATCCCACATTCATAACCTTGTGCAACTTCTTTTGCATCATCTTTGAAACGTTTAAGTGTGTCGAGTTCACCTTCAAATAAGACAACACCATCGCGAATAATACGCACACTAGAATCACGTGTAATCTTACCTTCAGTCACGTAGCTACCTGCGATTGTTCCAACTTTAGATACTTTAAATGTTTGGCGCACTTCAGCTTGACCGATGACTTTTTCTTCGTATTCAGGATCAAGCATCCCTTTCATCGCCGCTTCAATTTCTTCGATAACGTTATAAATTACACGATGTAAACGCATATCGACATTTTCAGCTTCAGCCGCACGCTTTGCACCTGCATCTGGTCGAACGTTGAATCCAATGATAATACCGTTTGACGCATTGGCAAGTGTCACGTCGGATTCATTGATTGCCCCTGTTGCAGTATGAATGATACGTACATTGACACCTTCAACATCAATTTTCATTAAAGAGGCTGCAAGTGCTTCAACTGAACCTTGAACGTCCCCTTTAATAATGACATTTAAGTCTTTCATTTCACCTTGTTTCATTTGTTCAAACAAGTTATCTAATGTCACATTTTTACTTTCTTGACGTTGTTGGATAATACTTTCTTGTTCACGTGCTTCACCAATACGGCGTGCTTTCTTTTCATCTTTGAATACAACGAAACGATCGCCAGCTTGAGGAACATCATTTAAACCTGTAATTTCGACAGGTGTTGAAGGTCCAGCAGTTTTAATACGTTTACCTAAATCATTGACCATTGCACGTACTTTACCATGCGTGTTACCCACTACAATCGCGTCACCCACATGTAATGTACCATTTTGTACAAGAAGGGAAGCGGCAGGTCCACGAGATTTATCTAATTCTGCTTCAATTACAGTCCCTACTGCAGCTTTATCTGCATTCGCTTTTAATTCTTGGACTTCTGCTACAAGACCAATCATCTCAAGTAAATCATCGATACCTTCGCCACTTAAGGCAGATAATGGAACGAAGATTGTATCGCCACCCCAGTCTTCTGGGATTAAGTTGTATTCTGTTAATTCTTGCATCACACGGTCGGCATTCGCTGTAGGTTTATCAATTTTGTTAACCGCAACAATAATAGGTACTTCTGCTTCTTTCGCATGATTGATTGCCTCAATTGTTTGTGGCATCACACCATCATCTGCAGCTACAACTAAAATTGTAATATCTGTCACTTGGGCACCACGTGCACGCATTGTCGTAAACGCTGCGTGTCCTGGAGTATCTAAAAACGTGATTTTCTTGTCATTATTTTCAATTTGGTAAGCCCCAATATGTTGTGTAATCCCGCCAGCTTCACCTTCTGTCACGCGAGTATTACGAATGGAATCTAATAAAGTTGTTTTCCCATGGTCAACGTGTCCCATGATAGTTACAACAGCTGGACGCTCAGATGCATCTTCATCATTTTCAATGTCATCAAAGTAAATGGATAGGTCATTATCATCAATAACAACTTCTTCTTCTAATTCAACACCATAATCTGATGCTACGAGTTCTAATGCTTCAATATCTAGGGATTGGTTGATATTGGCCATAATACCTAATAAAAATAGCTTTTTAATAATTTCAGATGAATCTACACCTAATTTTTCCGCGAGCTCACCAACAGTAATCCCTTCTGTATAAGTGATTTTTGATGGCATTTCTTTTGACTCTGCAGGTTGTTGTGCTTGTTTTTGTTTATTGTTACGGTTTTGCTTGTTATTTTTATGATTACGTTTGTTATTCTTGTTGTTTTTAGCATTACCGTTATTCTTTTGCTGTGGTTGTTTAGAATTGTTATTTTTTTTATTATTTTGCTTAGGTTGATCTTTCTTTTGTTGGTGTGTTGAGGCATTATTATTTTTCTTAGCGTCTTTTTGTTCAGATGATGTGTTTGACTTTTTGAACGCTTGATCTAATGTTTTAATTTGATCGTCTTCTAATGTTTGCATGTGGTTAGATACTTCGACGCCTGACTTCTTTAATTCATCAATGACATCTTTACTTTTAATATTTAATGATTTGGCATATTCATAGATTCTTTGTTTACTCATTGAACCACTCCTTACTTTATTCATCGATCATAGAGATTAATTTCTTCGCGAAACCTTGATCGGTGATGCCGATATTTACTCGGACTTCTTTCCCTACTGCGTCTCCTAATTCGAAGCGATTGCTTACAATACGATAAGGGATTTGATAACTCTTACACTTATTTGTCAGTGTTTTTTTAGTGTTGTCTGATGCGTCATTAGCAATGAGCACTAGAGAAAGGCGTTTCTTTTTAATTTCATTAAGGATGACACTTTCTCCACTTTTCACTTTGCCTGCACGCATTGCGAGCCCTAGAAAATTTAAAAATGCGCTATCGGTCATTTTGTTGGAATCTCTTCTCTATAAATTAATCGAATAATTTCTTTATAAACGGGATCTAAATCTTCTTTTGAGGCTTTAAAAAATTGTTCTAGTTTTTCTGCAGATTGGGCTTTTTCAACTAGGGCAACATCTTTGGAAACATAAGCACCACGACCCGGCTTTTTACCTGTCGCATCTGCTGAAATTTCACCTTCTTTATTTTGAACGACACGAATCATTTCTTTCTTAGGCTTCATTTCATTAGATAAGATACATTTGCGCATAGGAATTTTTCTTTTTTTCATTAAAAATCCCTCCTATTTGTCTTCGTGTTCTGAGTCAGATGTTACTTCTGATGATGAATCATTTTTAATCTCTTCTTCATCTAATGCGTCAACTTCGGATGATTCTGTTGATGGTTCTTCTTTAGTCATAAATTTATCTTCAAGTTGTAAATCTTTAGCATCAGATTCAGATTTAATATCGATTTTCCAACCTGTAAGTTTAGCTGCTAATCGTGCATTTTGACCACGTTTACCAATCGCTAATGAAAGTTGATAATCCGGAACTATTACTGTTGTTGATTGATTTTCTTCGTCTACGATCACATCAACTACTTGTGAAGGACTTAACGCATTACTTACGAAAACTTTAGGGTCCTCACTCCATTGAACGATATCAATTTTTTCGCCACCTAATTCTTCAACAACCGCTTCAACACGTGCGCCTTTTGCACCTACACATGCTCCAACCGCATCGATATCTGGATTATCTGAATGCACACTGATTTTTGAACGATCTCCTGCTTCACGCGCCACAGATTTTACTTCGACTGTGCCTTCGTAAATTTCAGGGACTTCTTGTTCGAATAAACGTTTAAGTAAGCCTGGATGACTACGTGAAACATAAATTTGTGGTCCTTTAGTCGTTTGTTCGACTTTGTTCACATAAACTTTGATACGTTCATTAGGGACGTATGTTTCATTTGGACTACGTTCAGCTTCTGAAAGTACCGCTTCAGTACGTCCTAAATTTACGTAAACATAGCGGTGGTCGACACGGTCAATGACACCTGTCATGATATCTTCTTCTTTGTCGATAAACTCTTCGTAAAGAATTTCACGTTCTGCATCACGCAAGCGTTGCATCACAGCTTGTTTTGCAGCTTGAGCACCTACGCGGCCAAAGTCTTTAGGTGTCACATCTTCTTCATAAATATCGCCAATTTCGTAGGCAGGGTTTTTAACGAGTGCTGTAGAAAGGTCAACTTCTTCTCTGTCATCAAAAACCTCTTCAACGACTTCTTTACGAGAAATGACACGGAATGTCCCGCTGTCTAAATTTAATTCAACACGTACATTGCGTGCACTGTCGTAATTTTTTTTATATGCCGTAATTAAAGCGGCTTCAATTGCGTCCACAAGTACCTCTCTAGGAATCTTTTTTTCCTTTTCAAGGTATTCAGTCGCTAATAATAATTCATTACTTTTCACTAATACTTCCTCCTAACATTTATAGCATGACCGCATGTCTTGCTTTTGCGATTTTCTCACGCGGAATGTTGACTTGACTTGTTTTTGCTTTGATTTTAACTTCCATAGTAATTTCTGTATCCGTCACTGTCTTTAAAATGCCTAACCATTCTTTTTCACCTTCAACAGGCGCATACAACGAAACAAAGATAGGTTGTTCTATCGCATTATGAAAGTCTTTTTCTTTTTTTATTGGTCGTTCTGCACCAGGAGAAGCAACATCAAGGTAATAGGCTTCTGAAATTGGATCATGTTCATCCATTACTTCGCTAATTTTTTCTGATGCAATTGTGCAGTCATTTAAATCGACACCGCCTGGCTTATCAATTGAAATGCGCAAATAATGGTCACGACCTTCTTTTGCAAATTCAATATCAACTAAGTCATAATTTAATGCTTCAAGGACAGGTTGGATTAGTGTTTCAACTTGCTCTGTAACTTTACTCATACGAGCCCCCTTATCAGCGGTACACAAAGAGAAAAGAGCGGGTGATACCCACTCTTTCTCCTTGAGTCCAAATTTATAAGCATGTTTATTATAGCATAATCGCACTGTTCCTACAAATGACTTCTATTACATATCAAAAATTGAAAGTTGCGCTTTGTCAGGCATATTCGGTAAAGAACCGAGATCATCTAAATATTCGATAACTTTTTGTGAAACTCCAGCCTTTTTATTTAAATCTTCTTTTGATAAGAACGGTCCTTCTTCACGCGCCTCGACAATCCGTTTTGCAACGTTTTCACCTAGACCAGGGACTGCCACGAATGGAGGTATTAAAGTATCTCCTTCGATAATAAATTCGTATGCTTTACTTTTTTCAAGTGATACTGGTTGCATTCGAAAACCACGTTGTGCCATTTCATTCGCAATTTCAAGAACGGTCAAAACATCTTTTTCTTTTTTACCAAGGTCCATATATTTCGCATACATGTCTTTAACAGTGTTACGTATACTATCTTTATCTTTAACCATTGTTAGTAAATCAAAATCAGACGCACGAATCGTAAAATAACTTGCATAATAATATAGCGGATAATGGACTTTGAAATAAGCAATACGTACCGCCATTAATACATAGGCTGCGGCGTGGGCTTTCGGGAACATGTATTTGATTTTTTTACATGAGTCCAAATACCAGTCAGGTACGCCGTTATCGGTCATGACTTGTTCCCATTCTTCGCTTAATCCTTTCCCTTTACGGACAGATTCCATAATTTTAAAAGCAAGTGAAGGTTCTAAGCCAGCATACATGAGATAAACCATAATATCGTCACGACATCCGATACAACTTGAAAGCGTACATGTCCCACTTCGGACTAATTCTTGCGCATTGCCTAACCACACATCCGTTCCATGGGATAAACCTGAAATTTGAACAAGTTCTGAGAATGTGGTTGGCTTCGTGTCTTCTAACATTTGACGTACGAATCCAGTCCCAAATTCTGGCACGCCATAAGTTCCTGTTTTAGCTAGAATTTGTTCTTCTGTAACACCTAATGTTTCAGGGGAACTGAAGATGCCCATCGTTTCTTTATCATCTACAGGAATGGTTTTAGGATCGATACCAGACAGATCTTGTAACATACGAATCATCGTTGGATCATCGTGTCCAAGAATATCAAGTTTCAAAACATTATCGTGTATGGAATGGAAATCAAAATGCGTCGTCATCCACGAAGCACTCTGGTCATCAGCAGGATATTGTATCGGTGTAAAATCATAAATATCCATATAATCCGGTACAACGATAATCCCACCTGGATGTTGGCCTGTCGTCCGTTTGACACCTGTACAGCCTTTGACTAAACGGTCTACTTCAGCACCCCGTTTATGAATGCCTTGATCATTTAAATAGCCTTTCACAAATCCGAATGCTGTCTTTTCAGCGACGGTACCAATAGTTCCGGCACGGAATACTTTATCTTCTCCAAATAGAACTTTGGTATAGTTATGCGCGTGTGGTTGATATTCCCCACTAAAGTTCAAGTCAATATCTGGTACTTTGTCTCCTTTAAATCCAAGGAAGGTTTCAAATGGGATGTCTTGTCCTTCTTTAATCATCTCTGTACCGCATTCACACGTTTTATCTGGTAAATCAAAGCCTGAACCGACGGAACCGTCATCAAAAAACTCACTTTTTTTACATTTCGGACATATATAGTGCGGTGGTAAAGGGTTCACTTCAGTAATTTCAGTCATTGTTGCAACAAAACTTGATCCTACTGAACCCCGGGACCCTACAAGATAACCATCGTCTAGTGACTTTTTAACGAGCCGTTGAGAGATTAAATAAATAACCGCAAATCCATTACCAATAATACTTTCTAATTCTTTTTCGAGACGATCAATAACAATTTGGGGTAAATCTTCACCGTATAAAGCTTTAGCATTATTGTAACTGAGTTCACGTATTTCTTCATTAGCCCCGTCCATATTCGGCGTAAATAGTTTATCTTTAATAGGCACAACCTTTTCAATACGCTCAGCTAAAGCACGCGTGTTCTCTACGACAATTGTTTTTGCCCGGTCTTCCCCGAGGAAGTGAAACGCATCTAACATTTCATCCGTTGTTCTAAAATGCGCTTCAGGTAAAGTCGAACGATTTAATGGATTCCCTGGTTGTGAAGCGATTAAAATTTGACGTGCAATCCCATCGTGCTCATGTAAATAATGCACATTTCCAGTTGCAATAACTGGAATTTGATTCGTTTCTCCAACTTTTAAAATCCGCTCATATATTTCTTCTAACGTGTCGTGATCACGAATTAACTCACGATCGAGTAAATCTTGATAGAGTGCTGGAGGTTGGACCTCAATATAATCATAATATTTCGCGATACGTTCAACTTCCGATTGATCACGTTGCATCACAGCAGTAAATACTTCACCTTCATCACACGCTGTACCGACTAACAAACCTTCACGATGCTCATCTAGTAATGACCGTGGTATACGCGGCGTCCGGTAATAATATTTAACGAGCGACGCACTTACAATTTTAAATAAGTTTTTGAGTCCTGTTTGATTTTGCACAATTAAGGTAACGTGTTGTGGTCGTGCACGTTTATATGCATCTTCGTTCGATAAAAATTGATTGATATCTTTATGGAAATGGACATTTTTTTCTTTCAGTTGTCCGAGCATTTTGATGAAAATATATGCTGTCGCTTCTGTATCATATATCGCTCTATGGTGTTGCGTAAGTTCCACACCATATTTTTTAGCTAGAAAGTTCAACCCATGCTTACCGTAGCTCGTATTAATCGTTCTTGAAAGTTCTAGCGTATCAATGACTCCATTTTCCGAAGGGCCAAATCCTAAGCGTTCATATCCAGTATCGATAAAGCCCATATCAAAGGAAGCGTTATGGGCAACAAATATCGCATCGCCCACCCATTCTTTAAACTCAGTTAAAACTTCTTTTATTTCTGGTGCATCTTTTAACATATCGTCATTGATATGCGTTAAATTTTTAATTGTTTCTGTTAACTTTTCATGCGGATTACTAAAGCGCTCAAATTTATCAATAATTTCACCATTTTGAACTTTAACCGCAGCCAGTTCGATAATTTTATCATATTGGTTGGATAAACCCGTTGTTTCCACGTCAAAGACAACATACGTCGCATCTTTTAAAGCGACATCTTTCGGTTTATAAGCAATGGGCACCCCATCATCGACGAGCATACCTTCCATCCCATAAATCATTTTAATGCCATTTTTTTCTGCTGCAGCATGGGCATCTGGAAAGGCTTGTACTCCGTTATGATCTGTGACTGCAATAGCTTCATGCCCCCATTTTGCAGCTTGTGCAACATATTCCCCAATATGAGAGACTCCATCCATTTGACTCATTGAAGTATGCAAATGAAACTCTACACGTTTTTCTTCAGCTTTATCTTGTTTTGGACTCCGCTTAATTTCTTCAATGTCTGACATCATCATAACAAGATCACGAATGAACATATCCTCCTCGATTCGCCCTTGTGCACGTATCCATTTGCCTTCAGATAAAGCTTTAAAATGATCTAAATCATCTTTGTTTTTACGAGTGAACATCTTTAGTACAAGTGAATCTGTATAGTCTGTCACTTTTAACTCAACAATATGCCGTCCACTTTTCAATTCTTTAATATTGATATCAAAAATGACACCTTCGATCGCAACCTTGAATTCCTCTTCGATAATAGATTCAATTGGACGTACGTTTTCAACTTGAATTGGTTTACCAATTTTACATTTATCGACTGTCGTTCCTGATTCTTCTTGTTTTTGACGGGCTTCTTTTATTTTTTCGATTTTAGAAGTGGCTTCTCGAGCACTTTGTTCATCTTCTTGTTGAATATGTGCTTCTAAGGAGGCTAAGTCATCATCATGGCCTTGTTCATCCGTTTCAAAAATGACTTTGGAAATATCAAAGCCGCAATTTTTTAATGCCTTCAATAAACTGCCGTTGCACGCTTTATCAAAATGGTTACGTTCAACATCGTTTTGAACGAGCACTTTTACGACAGAGCCTGACATCATAATTTTCTTCTGTTTCAGTTGTCCTTTAACTTTTGGTGAAAGCTTTGTTTTATCGATACAGCTAGAAAAATATTTTAAAAGTCGTTCATCTTGGCCTGAGGTATCTTTAATTTGAAATTGGGCGTCCACTGTTGCGATATCCTTAAAAGCTTCAGCCATTGCATTCATAAAAATTAAATAGTCTTCATATTTCAAAAAATAAGGTAATACAATATGGAAGGTCCATGAACGTTTTTTTTCAGAAACATCGACCCGTGTTAATTCACCTTCTTCGACAATGGTTTCATCTAAATGTGTCGTTAAATTCAATTGTTGAAGTAGAATCTTAAATTTTTCATGATTCTGTAATGCCACGATATATAAACCACCTTATTTACGCTCAATGCAAGAACGTTTTCGTCTTTTAGAATAAATAAAAGTGAGACGATAAATCAGGGATTATCCTGATTTCGTCGTCTCACCTTGCTATTTACAATGTTCGTTCAAATGGGACGTCATAGCCTCCATTTGACATCATCCATTAACATTATATCAAATTTTATATCAAACTGTTATTGAATTTGTTCGTATAATTTTGAGATGTAACTCGCTAAATCATCTACGTGTACATCTTCTTTTTCACCATTATCACGACGTTTGACTTCGACGATACCGTCGCTCGCATTTTTACCCACGACAATGCGCAAAGGTAAGCCAATTAAATCCGCATCATTGAATTTGACACCTGCGCGTTCTTGACGGTCATCGTAAAGCACTTTGTAATCATCGTTAAATTGATTGTAAATTTGATCTGCCAGTTCACGTTGATCTTCTTTTTTAGGATTCACCGAGATGACATGAATATCATATGGTGTAACAGCCTTAGGCCAAATAATCCCATTTTCATCATGATGTTGTTCAATAATCGCACTCAATGTACGAGAGACACCAATACCATAACAACCCATCGTCAATGTTTGTTCGCGACCTTGATTGTTGAGTACCGTAGCGTTCATGGCTTCAGAATATTTATTTCCTAACACAAATACTTGGCCGACTTCAATACCTTCAGCAAATTTCGCAATGCCTGCGCCTCCACTTAAAGGCTCACCCTCTAAAATAAATCTAAAGTCCCCATAGGCTTCCACTTCAAAATCACGGCCAATATTAGCATTAATATAGTGATGGTCGTCTTCATTGGCCCCTACAACGAGATTAGATAAATCTTGGACATAGTGATCTGCATACACTTTAATCTCTTTATCAGTAATAGGACCTAATGAGCCTGGTGATGCACCGAGTAAATTGCGAATGTCATTATCGTTGGCTAATTCGACTTGGTCTGTCTTAAAGAAGTCTTTTAACTTCACATCATTAATTTCATGATGGCCACGAACAAGAATAAGTACAAATTCACCCTCAACTTTAAAAATCATGGATTTTGTAATTTGATCTAGAGGACGGTCTAAAAATGTCGCTAAGTCTTTAGCCGTTTTTATTTGAGGTGTTGCTATTTTTTCAAGTGGTTGCATGGGTGCTTTTTCCACATTTGATGGCGTGTAAGGGACTTCTGCTTTTTCAATATTTGCAGCGTAATCACTTTCATCACTGTATACAATTGTATCTTCACCGATGGCACTTAACGCATGGAATTCATGCGTATGATTCCCACCAATAGCTCCTGAATCTGCAACAACAGGACGTACATTTAAGCCGACACGTTTAAAAATACGTCCGTATGCATCGTACATATCTTGATACGTTTGCATTAGTGATTCTTCATCAGTATGAAATGAATAAGCATCTTTCATAATGAATTCACGTCCACGTAATAAACCAAAACGTGGGCGTTTCTCATCACGGAATTTTGTTTGAATTTGGAACAATGTTAAAGGCAATTGCTTATATGAACGTAATTCATCCCTCACTAGTGAAGTGATGACTTCTTCATGGGTGGGCCCTAGTGCGAATTCTCTTTCATTACGATCGTGTAAACGCATGAGTTCAGGACCATAAGCTTCCCAACGTCCTGACTCTTTCCAAAGTTCTGATTGCTGTAAAACTGGCATAACCACTTCAACTGCATCAATACGTTCCATTTCTTCTCTAATAATTTCAGAGATATTTTGTAACACACGTGTTGCAAGCGGTAAATAACTGTAAATACCTGCTGCGTTTTGTTTAATTAAGCCTGCTTTTAATAATAACTGATGACTGACTGCCTCAGCTTCAGCAGGAACTTCTCTTAAAGTGGGTATAAATACTTTTGATTGCTTCATCCTTTATTGCTCCTCCTTAATACATCGTTATAAGAAATAACGTTGAATGTCGTTCCATGTGACGAGAACCATAATAATGACAACGAAGATGGCCCCAACTGCGACAATTGCAGTTTCTGCTTTTTTGTTCGCTGGCTTTCTAAAAATGGCTTCGTATAAAACGAATAAAATACGTCCACCATCAAGGGCAGGGATTGGTAATAAGTTCATAATTCCAAGGTTGACACTGAGTACTGCTGTAAAGTTGATTAACGTAATTAATCCTGTTTTAACGACCGTATCTACATTTTTGTAAATACCCACCGGCCCATTCAACATATCAAAGCTAAAATGTCCGGTAAAAATACTGCCAATCATGGCGACAACAGCCGTGAAAATCAATTTTCCAAATTCTACTGTTTGAGTTAATCCAAAGATTAAGGGCTCAATTGGAGATATTTCTTTGGTAGGTACAAATCCTAACTGATATTCTGTCACTTTTTTCGTTTTAGTTAAATTTTGCGTGAGTTTTTTAGGCGAAAACGTTTCTGAATGCACTTTACCGTCACGTTCATATTTTAGTGTTGTCTTTTCGCCACTCGTCGCTTTCATTTCTTTTTTAATATCTCGTAGATTATCTGTGGAGTGCCCATTGATTTCAGTTATGACATCTCCCTTTTTAAGTCCTAACTGGGCAGCAGGCGTATTAGGTGCCACTTGGTCGACTTTGTTGGTCGGTGCCCCTTGCCAATAAGCGAGACCTACGAGTAAAACAGCCGCTAAAATAAAGTTGAATAGTGGTCCAGCAAATAATGTTAAAAATTTCTGATAAGGTTTTTTATAGGCAAATTGACGTTCTCTTGGTGCAATTTGGATTAAACTTCCATTTTGTACAAAAAATGCTTTTTTAGCGATAGGATAATGGTGGCGTACTTGATCATAAGCCATAATACCTTCCAAATACAGTTCCTTGTTAAAATCAACTTTTTTAACTTCCATCGCTTCCATACGTTGAAATTTATGTTGATCATCTAAAATAATATGCGTAATTTCATCTTGATCATTTAATTTCACTTTGACATGCATCCCTGGTTCAACTGGAGCTTCATCCATGCCATCGCCAGCCATTCGGACATAACCTCCGACTGGCAAAAGACGAATCGTATAGAGTGTTTCGTTTTTACGAAAACTTAAAATTTTTGGCCCCATCCCGATTGCAAATTCTGGGCACATGATCCCCGCACGTTTTGCAAACAACATATGACCATATTCATGCACTGATACAAGTAACCCAAAAACACAAATAAATGCAATAATGGTTATAAACACAGATGACTACACCTCGTATTCTTTAGATTTATAATGCGCATCTAGCGCTAAAATTTGCTCAAGTGACGGATTGTGAATCACTTCATGTTGATCCATCTCTTTTTTAATTAATCGTTCTATGTCTAAAAATCCAATTTCACGATTTAAAAATTTAGCAACAGCGACTTCATTCACAGCATTCAATACTACCGGCATCGTACCACCGATACGGATAGCGTCATACGCATATTGAAGACAACGATAACGATCAAAATCCATTGCTTTAAAATGTAACTGTGCAACTTCCGCTAAATTTAACGAAGGTGCCTCGTGTTTTAGTCGATGAGGATACGTAAATGCATATTGAATCGGCATGCGCATGTCCGGTGTACCCAACTGCGCCATTACGCTTGTATCAACAAATTCAACCATTGAATGAATAATACTTTCTTTATGTAAAATGGTCTCAATTTGCTCAATTTCTAAATCAAACAACCATTTTGCCTCAATGACTTCGAAACCTTTATTCATCATTGTTGCTGAATCAATGGTAATTTTATGGCCCATAGACCAGTTCGGATGATTGAGCGCATCTTCAACGGACACATTTTCTAACGCATCACGTGATAAATCTCGGAAAGAACCCCCACTTGCAGTTATTGTCACTTTTTTAATTTGCTTTTCATCTTCACCATTTAAACATTGGAAAATGGCCGCATGCTCTGAATCTACCGGCAAAATATTCACATTGTATTTGCGCGCATGAGTCATGACAAGCTCTCCAGCGACGACAAGTGTCTCTTTATTCGCAAGGGCAATGTCTTTGCCTTTCTCAATCGCACGCATCGTCGGTTCTAATCCCACACTACCTAATAATGAATTGAGTACAATATCATTTTTTTCATAAGTAGCAACTTCAATTAGCCCTTCCCTTCCGGAAACAACTTTAATATTATACTCGGAAAAATACGTCACATCTTCAGAATTTTGTACGGCAATGATGTCTGGTTGATGGGTCTTTAATACTTTTTTTGCGTACTCAATATTTTTACCTACTGTAAAGGCAACAAGTTTAAATTCATTAGGATGACGTTCGATGACATCAATCGCCTGTGTACCAATCGAGCCAGAAGCGCCTAATATTGCAATATTTTTCATCATTTTCACTTCACCTTACATTTGAATTAAGAAAAGATACATTAATGGTAACACGAACATAAAACTATCAAATCGGTCTAAAATCCCGCCGTGTCCTGGTAATAAGCGACCAGAATCTTTTACGCCAAAGTGACGTTTAAAACCTGATTCAACGAGGTCACCGAGCTGACCGAATGCACTTAAGACGACCGTCATTACAAGTACCCAAATCATACTATAGTCAAAAGGCACGAAAAACATAAATGCTAATGGCACTAGTAAGCTACACAATAATCCACCAATAAAACCTTCCACCGTTTTATTAGGGCTAATGACAGGCCATAATTTGTGTTTACCAAATGAACGTCCAAAAAGGTAAGCCCCTGTATCCGTTAACCAAACAATCAACAAACCAAATAAAATATAATGGAGTCCAGCTTCTCGTGTTTCATAAAAATACATAAAACCAATCCCTACATAGGCGACAGACATGAGGCAAAATGCGGAATCCATAAAACTAAATCTATTTTTAGACATCACTGTATAACTTAATAAAATAAAACTTAAAGCAATTAACGATTTTTGTTGTAATACGGGGACCCAAGTGATATCTTGTGGCAACAAAATCAGCACTAAAGCAAGAGCACTGATGAATCCCGGAATCGAAAGCAACTGTATACGGTTCATATTCAACAATTCTTTTAGTGCAATTAAAGCAAGAATGGATGTAAACAGCATCCACGTTGTTCCCCCAATAAGTAAAATAGGGAGAAATACGATTAACGCAACAATCGTTGTAATCGTTCTAACCTTCATAATCTTCTCCTATCTACAATCCCCCAAAACGTCTTTGTCGAGATTGATATGTTTTAATACATTCTATCAATTCTTGCGCATCAAAATCTGGCCACATTTTTGAATTAAAAATAAATTCACTGTATGATAATTGCCAAATTAAGAAATTACTAATACGTTGTTCACCTGATGTGCGAATAAGTAATTCAGGATCAGGGTAATGACTTGTCATTAAATATTTTTGAAATTGTGTTTCATCAATGGCTTCAATTGCAGCCTCGTCAGCAGTTCTCATCTCTTGAAATAATGCCTTCATTCCAGAAATAATTTCAGCGCGTCCACCATAATTGATGGCGAAGATCAGTGTTAATCCTGTGTTTTGTGCAGTTTTTTGTTTGGCCTCTTCAATCGCTTGAATTGTTTTTTGGGGCAACTGGTCGATAAAACCGATGGTCTCAACTTTTACATTTTTTTCAATAAGTTCCGGTAAAAATGTATTTAAAAAATTAACGGGTAACCCCATGATATAGTTAACTTCTTCTTCAGGACGTGACCAATTCTCTGTTGAAAATGCGTAAAGCGTTAAATATTTAACGTTTAAATCATTTGCTGCACGTGTGATCGTTTTAATAGTTTGCATTCCTTGATAATGTCCTTTAATTCTAGGCATTTTACGTTGTTTCGCCCAACGTCCATTACCATCCATAATAATGGCAATATGTTCTGGTATATTATGTAAATCTATAGTATCGATTTGAGATGATTGTTCTTCTTTGTTTTTAAATTTCTTAAACATGCGAGTTCCTCCGAGCCTAATTGCGTCTCATTTTATTATAGTCATTAAAAAGTACAATTATTTATCATTTTATCACACTCAAATCACTCATTAAATCACAAAGAAAAAAACTGTACCAAAGTCTGATTCGGTACAGTTTTGCAAATGAATTATACAGACATAATGTCCTTTTCTTTTTCAGTAACTAATTGATCAATTTGTTTAATTGATTCGTCTGTTACTTTTTGAACATCGTCAGAACCAGAACGTAATTCATCTTCAGTGATGTCTCCGTCTTTTTCTTGTTTTTTCAATGTATCATTTGCATCGCGACGAATATTACGTACAGAAACTTTCGCATTTTCACCTGTCTTTTTAACTTCTTTGACAATCTCTTTACGACGTTCCTCAGTAAGCGCCGGTACAGTAATACGAATTACTTCGCCATCACTTGTAGGTGTGACACCTAAGTTTGCTGCATAAATGGCTTTTTCAATATCACCTAATGATGTTTTATCATAAGGAGAAATGACCAATAAACGTGCTTCTGGCACACTAATACTTGCCAATTGTTGTACCGGTGTTGGTGCGCCATAATAATCAACGTTTACACCTGACAATAAATTGGAGTTTGCACGTCCAGCATTGATTTGAGCTAGTTCACGAGATAAATTCTCGATAGATTTTTGCATGCGTGATTTTGTATCTTGAATAATTCCACTCATAAGATAGTCACCTCTAAAATTATTTTGTAATAATTGTGCCGATTTCTTCTCCTAGAACAGCACGTTTAATGTTCCCTTCTTCCATAATTGAGAAGACATTTAACGGGATATTGTTATCCATACAGAATGAAGAGGCTGTAGAATCCATGACTTGTAAGCCTTCTTGTAACAACTGTAAGTAAGTTAAACGATCATATTTTTTAGCATTTGGATCAACTTTAGGGTCTGCAGAATAAACACCATCAACATTGTTTTTACCCATTAAAATGACATCTGCTTCGACTTCAGCTGCTCTTAATGCGGCAGTTGTATCTGTTGAGAAGTATGGATTTCCGATTCCTGCTGCAAAAATAACGACACGTTTCTTCTCTAAATGTCTAATGGCACGTCGACGGATGTAAGGTTCTGCGACTTGTTTCATTTCAATTGACGTTAATACTCGAGTATCACAATCAAGTTGTTCTAAGCTGTCTTGTAGCGCTAAAGCATTCATCACTGTTGCAAGCATACCCATATAATCCGCAGTACCACGATCCATTCCTAAATCGCTACCCGTTTTACCACGCCAAATATTGCCGCCACCTACAATTACAGCAACTTCTGTATCCATTTTTGCCACTTCAGCAACTTGCTGAGCAATGCTTTTAATAATCATTGGATTTATTCCAAAGCCTTTGTCCCCTGCTAATGCTTCACCACTTAGTTTCAAAACTACACGCTTATATTTTGAAGTTTCAGTCATTATAATAACCTCTCTATTCGTTTTATGTAAAACAATACAAGTAAAGAAGACACACGAGGCATCTTCCTTACACACGGCTTCAATAACCATGAATTGAAGTCATGTAAAGGAGGACACAAATGGTGTCTTCTTTCTCATACTAAACCGTGTCTATTATTTCATTTGTCCTTTAACTTCGTCAGCAAAGTTTTCTTCACGTTTTTCTAAACCTTCACCTACTTCATAACGTACGAAGTCCACTAATTGACCACCTTTTGATTTAAGGAATTCTTCAACAGTTTGATCTGGGTTTTTAACGAAGTCTTGGTTAACAGCACAAATTTCTTGTAAATATTTACGCAAACGACCTTCAACCATTTTTTCAACGATGTTTTCAGGTTTACCTTCATTTAATGCTTGTTGTTTTAATACTTCTCTTTCGTGATTGATTTCTTCTTCACTTACTTGGTCAGAAGAAACATATTTAGGGTTAATCGCTGCAATGTGCATTGCTACGTCTTTAGCTGCTTCTTCGTCAGTTGTACCTTCAACAACTGAAAGCACACCAATACGTCCACCCATGTGTAAGTAAGCACCAAATGCATCGTTGTCAGTTTTAGTGCGAAGTGCGAAACGACGTAAGCTTAATTTTTCACCAATTGTTGAAATCGCTTCGTTCATATGTTCAGAAACTTTTTTACCATTTGGTAATGTTGATTCATTTAACGCTTCAACAGATTCAGCTTTCGTTTCAAGGATTTGGTTAGCAATTTCTTTAACTAACTGTTGGAAACCTTCGTTACGTGCAACGAAGTCTGTTTCAGAGTTGATTTCAACGATAACCGCTTCGTTACCTTTAACTTCAACATGTGTAATACCTTCTGCTGCAATACGGTCTGCTTTTTTCGCTGCTTTAGCAATACCTTTTTCACGTAAGTAGTCAATTGCTTTATCGATGTCACCATCTGTTTCTTGTAGCGCTTTTTTACAATCCATCATACCCGCGCCAGTTTTTTCACGTAATTCTTTAACAAGTTTAGCTGAAATTGCCATCACTATTCCTCCAATATTATTTCATTATTGTATTTTAAAAAAAGGGGCTGGGACATCTTGTTTGTCCTAGTCCCTTAAAATGCTTTCATTCTTAAAATTCAAAATGGTACGTGTTAAATGATATTTAAATCACTATATTCATCACCACTATGACAGGACAGACGAAGAAAATCAAATTATTGAAAATGTTCAGCTGTCCCTCATTTTAAGATTCTATTTATTTAGACTCAACAGTTTCTTCTGTTTCTTCAGTTGAAGATTTTTCAGTTGCTTCTTCTTCGTTTAAATCGATGTTTTGCTCTGCAGCAACTTCATCGTTTGATACACCTTGTTGACCTTCTAAAATAGCATCTGCCATTTTACCAGTTAATAATTTAACGGCACGAATCGCATCGTCGTTTGCTGGAATAACGTAGTCGATTTCGTCTGGATCACAGTTTGTATCAACAATACCCACGATTGGAATGTTTAATTTACGTGCTTCAGCAATCGCGTTACGCTCTTTACGAGGGTCAACAACGAATAATGCTTGAGGCATTGATTTCATATCACGAATACCGCCTAAGAATTTAATTAAACGGTCATATTCTTTTTTAAGTTCTACAACTTCTTTTTTAGGAAGTACGTCGAATGTACCGTCTTCTTCCATTTTTTCAATTTCAGAAATACGTTTTACACGTTTAGAAATCGTTTTGTAGTTTGTTAAAATTCCACCTAACCATCTTTGGTTAACGTAGAAATGTCCTGCACGTTCAGCTTCAGCTTTCACTGACTCTTGTGCTTGTTTTTTTGTACCTACGAATAAGACTTTACCGCCTTCTTCAGATACTTGTTTAATGAAGTTATAAGCTTCTTCTACCTTTTTCACTGTTTTTTGTAAGTCGATGATATAAATACCATTTCTCTCAGTGAAGATGTACTTTTTCATTTTTGGGTTCCAACGGCGTGTTTGATGACCGAAGTGAACACCAGCTTCAAGTAATTGTTTCATTGAAATTACTGCCATGATTAAAATTCCTCCTATTGGTTAATATCCTCCACATGCGCTAACACAAACACGACGAAATGTCGCACCCATTCGTGTTTTGGCTTCATGTGTGTGTTTTGACTTTCTCATAGCCGCATATAAATATATCACAAAAGATTTTTCTATGCAACTTATATTTATTATTCAGCACGTTTGAGTTCATCTAAAAACGCTTCTTTTTTCACTTTAATGAATGTTCCCTTCATACCTAGCGATCGAGATTCAATGACACCCGCACTTTCGAGTTTACGTAAAGCATTCACAATCACTGAACGCGTAATCCCAACACGATCTGCAACTTTTGAAGCAATTAACAATCCTTCTTTGCCACCTAATTCTTCAAAGATGTGATCAATCGCTTCTTTTTCTGAATAAGATAATGAATTAATCGCCATAGAAATCGCCGCTTTATCACGTGCTTGTGATTCAATTTCATTATGCTTTTCACGTAAAATTTCCATACCAATGACTGTCGCTGCATACTCTCCTAAAACTAAATCATTTTCACCGAAATCATTAGCGACACGACCAAGTACTAATGTCCCCAATCGTTCTCCTCCTCCAATAATTGGGAAGATTGTCGTTCTAGAATTTTTAAACAAGTCTTCATTTTCTGGAGGGAATACTGAAAGTTCATTATCAATTTTAATATTTGATGATGTCTCATGCACATTCATCAATTTGCTTGTATATTCATCAGGAATATGGCGTTCCTCAAGCATTTTAATAATACGTTCGTTTTTTAGTAGTTCGTTTAAATTCGACCCTAAAATTTTACCTCTTCTAGAAACAATAAAAACGTTCGTTACTGTTACTTTACTGATAGTTTGCGCTACATCTTTAAAATCAACTGAAATACCTTTATGTTTTTGTAATAAGCTACTTAGTTCTCTCGTCTTAGATAATAAACCCATGTCACTTCTCCTTTTTATAAAATGAATTCACTTAAATCTTTATTCGTTGAAATCGTTTTTAGTTTTTCATCAACATATTGTGGTGTGATATCCACATGTGCATTTGGCATATTCGGTGCCTCAAATGATAAATCTTCTAACATTTTTTCTAAAATAGTGTGTAATCGTCTTGCACCAATGTTATCTGTTTCTTGATTAACATGAAAAGCCATTTCTGCCAAACGTTCAATCGCTTCATCTGTGAAATTCACAGTGACTTCTTCTGTTTCAAGCAACATTTCATATTGTTTGATTAAAGAAAGTTTAGGTTCTTTCAAAATTTTAATGAAATCTTCAACTGTAAGACTTTCAAGTTCGACACGAATTGGGAATCGACCCTGAAGTTCAGGAATTAAATCACTCGGTTTCGAAACATGAAAAGCACCTGCTCCGATAAATAACATATGTTCAGTACTAACCGTACCATATTTCGTGCGAATCATGCTACCTTCAAGAATAGGCAAGATATCACGTTGAACCCCTTGTCTTGAAACATCTTGACCGCCACTATTTTGACTGTTTGTGGCTACTTTATCGATTTCATCAATGAATATTATTCCCATTTGTTCAGCAAGTTCAAGTGCTTCTTGATTCGCTGTTTCGTGATCAATCATTTCTTCAGCATATTCGTCTATTAAAATTTTACGTGCTGTTTTCACTGGAACTTCTTTTTCTACTTTTTTCTTAGGCATTAATTGATTCATCATTTCTTGCATTTGTTCATTTTGCTGATTCCCTAGCATGCCCAAAGCGCCTGGATCTTGTTCAACTTTGATGCGCACTTTTTCATTTTCAAGCTGACCTTTTTGTAGTTGTTCTTTAATATCAGAACGTTTCGTTTTAATTTCTTCTGTTGGCGGTTCTTCCTCTTCATCTTGTTGTTGGCCAAAATTAGGAATGGCCCCTCCAAAAAGAGATTCTAAAGGATTACTACTTGATTGATTTGCTTTTTTCTTAATGCTTGGAACTAACAATTTCACTAAGCGTTCGTTCGCTTTTCTTGTCGCTTCCTCTTTAACTGCACTTTTCTTTTCTTCTTTCACAAGACGCACCGCAACATCAACTAAATCACGAACCATACTTTCAACATCGCGACCCACATAACCCACTTCAGTAAATTTCGTAGCTTCAACTTTAATGAAAGGTGCCCCCACGATTTTTGCCATTCTACGGGCGATTTCTGTTTTACCCACTCCGGTAGGGCCCATCATTAAAATATTTTTAGGTGCAATTTCTTGTTTAACTTCGTCCGCTAAAAGACTTCGACGATAGCGATTTCTTAAAGCGATCGCCACTTTTTTCTTCGCTTCGTCTTGCCCGATAATAAATTCGTTTAATTTCGTCACAATTTCTTTTGGGGTATACTTAATGGCATTTTGATCCATAAATTTTGAACCTCCGTTATAATTCTTCGACCGTAATATGGTCATTAGTAAACACACAAATATCAGCGGCGACTTTTAAACTTTCGTAAGCCATTTCTTTAGCTGATAAATGCGTGGCATGTCGTTTTAATGCACGTCCAGCGCTCAATGCGTAATTGCCGCCTGAACCAATTGCAATTAAGTCATCATCTGGGGCGATAACTTCACCTGTCCCACTGACCACTAAAATATGATCTTTATCCATAACAATTAACATAGCTTCAAGTTGACGTAATTGTTTATCACCGCGCCATTCTTTAGCGAGCTCAACCGCTGCACGTTCTAGGTTGCCACTATATTGTTGCAATTTCCCTTCGAACTTTTCAAATAATGTGAATGCATCAGCAACACTCCCAGCAAAACCTGCAATGACACGACCTTGATATAACCGTCTTACTTTTTTAGCAGTTTGCTTCATAATGACTTGTTCGCCGAGCGTCACTTGGCCATCGCCAGCCATCGCGGCACTTCCATTATGTCTCACTGCATAAATTGTTGTCGCATGAATTGATGAACTCATAAAAACTACTCTCCTTTTCTAGCACGAGGATGTGCATTTAAGTAAACACTTCGTAAACGTTGATTTGACACATGTGTATAACGACTTGTTGTTGATAAATTAACATGCCCTAGTAAACTTTGAACGGTCCTCAAATCTGCGCCTGCATCTAGCATATGTGTTGCAAACGTATGTCGCAATTTATGAGGATGTATAGATGAAACTCCCGCAGTCCGTTTAACGATTTCATTCAAAATATAACGGACGCCACGAGCTGTCACAGGTTCACCCTTTAAGTTCACTATTAATTTACCATGTGTGGCGTTCTGTATAGGTTGAAAGTGGTTAAGATAGTCTTCGATACTTTGCTTGCAAAACTCTCCAAAAGGGACGATACGTTCTTTACTACCTTTCCCCATCACTTTTAACACACACATATTCAAATCTACATCCGAAATATTTAAATCAACTAATTCTGATACACGGATACCTGTCGCATATAAAATCTCAAGTATCACGCGATCGCGTCTCCCTTTTTTCGGATCTTCCTGTACCGTTTTAAATAATGCTTCCATTTCTTCAGAATAAAAAAATGTAGGTAAATACGTTTCTTTTTTCGGATGCACGAGCTGAACGAAAGGATTTACAATCGTATCATCTTGGGTCATCCAAAAATGATAAAACGTACGCAGCGTTGAAATTTTCCGCGAAACCGTTGTTCTTTGTAACCCTTGGTTATAAAGCATTGCAAGATAGTTTCTCGCATCTCTATATTCAAATTCTCGTAATGATAATTGTTCTTGTTGTAAAAATTGGTTGAACTGAATTAAATCATCTTCATAAGCTTTTAATGTATGTTCTGAAAAAAAACGTTCTCGCTTTAACATAAGTAAAAACAGGCGTTGGATATGTTCCAAAGTAAAAACCCCTCCATCATTAGCATTGTAGCATAATGATGAAGGGAACTGCATAGATTATACTGTGAATTTTCGTAGTAATCTAAATTTTGCTTATTTTGCCAATTTATTTTTTTATCTTTTATAATGTCTTTTTAAAATAATCTAAATACGTTAATGCACGGTTGGCTAATTTTTCGTAACGCTCTTTTTTATCTTTGATGCGTTCGTCAAGCGCGGGCACTAAACCAAAATTGGCATTCATCGGTTGGAAATTCTTATTATTATTCGCATGAGAAATATAATAGGCCATACTTCCTAGCATCGTCTCACGAGGGAAAATCGCATCCTCTTTATCCAGTAAGCGGTGTGCGAGGTTAATTCCTGCAATCATACCACTGGCTGCACTTTCAACGTAACCTTCTACCCCCGTCATTTGACCTGCAAAAAAGAGATTTGGTTTATTTTTAAACTCATACGTTTCTGATAATACTTCTGGAGAATTGATGAAAGTGTTTCTATGCATGACACCGTAGCGCACAATCTCTACATTTTCAAGTCCTGGAATTAATTGAATGACTTCTTTTTGGGCTCCCCATTTGAGACGCGTTTGAAAGCCAACAATATTATATAACGTTCCAGCTGCGTCATCTTGTCTAAGTTGCACGACAGCATAAGGACGTTTTCCAGTTTTAGGATCTTCAAGACCGACGGGTTTCATCGGGCCAAACAATAAAGTTTTGGGTCCACGGCTTGCCATGACTTCAAAAGGCATACATCCTTCAAAATATTTCTCTTTTTCAAAGTCTTTGCCGGGTGCTACTTCAGCTGCCATCGCCGCTTCATAAAAGCGATTAAATTCCTCTTCTGTCATCGGACAGTTTAGGTAAGCGGCTTCCCCTTTATTATATCTTGATTTTAAATAGACTTTATCCATATCAATTGAATCTTTTTCAATGATAGGAGCTGCTGCATCATAAAAATACAGTTGATCTTCACCTGTTAAAGCAACGATTTTTTCTGCTAATGGCTCTGTTGTTAACGGACCCGTCGCAATAATCGTAGGGCCATCAGGAATGTCTGTAATTTCTTCATTTTTCACTGTAATATTAGGATGATTTTTGATTGTATCAGTCACATAATCCGAAAAATCATGACGATCTACGGCTAATGCCCCTCCTGCCGGTACACGTGCGTTATCAGCAGCAGCAATAATTAACGAATCAAGGCGGCGCATCTCTTCTTTTAAAACACCCACTGCATTCGTTAATGCATTCCCTCTTAATGAATTTGAACAAACAAGCTCAGCAAATTTATCTGTATGATGTGCTGGTGTTTGTTTGACAGGTCGCATTTCGTATAAATTAACAGCAATACCTCTTTCCGCTAATTGAAAAGCTGCTTCTGAACCCGCTAAACCTGCCCCGATGACATTCACTGTCGTCATACGATTTCCTCCTTATTTTTGTACTTCTTCTTTATAATCACAGTTAGAGCAAACGACTTGCGAACTGCGTCCTTTTTTCGACTCTACTAAATAATGATTACATTTTGGACAATCTCGTCCTACGGGTTTATCCCACGTCACAAATTCACATTCAGGATAGCGACTACAACCATAGAAAATTCGATTTTTCTTTGATTTACGTTCGACGACGTCGCCTTCCTTACATGTAGGACATTTTACTCCTATAGGTTTCACGATAGCTTTAGTATTTCGGCAGTCCGGAAAGTTCGAACATGCCATAAACTTTCCATATCGACCCATTTTGATGACCATTGGACTACCACATTTTTCACAATCTTCGCCTGCAGGTTCATCTTTAATTTCGATTTTTTCCATTTCAGATTCAGCGCGCTCAACATCTTGTTTAAAACTGTTATAAAAGTCACTGACTACTTTTTTCCATGCAATGTCTCCATCTGCTATTTTATCGAGCAGTGTTTCCATGTTCACAGTAAAATCAACATCAATGATTTCAGGGAAATAATCTTTTACCTGTTCATGAACGATTTCACCGAGTTCAGTCGGAACAAAGCGCTTACTTTCATTTTTAACATAATTTCTCTTTTGAATTGTATCAATCGTTGGCGCATAAGTTGATGGACGACCAATTTTTAATTCTTCAAGTGTTTTAACAAGACGAGCTTCAGTGTATCGAGGTGGCGGTTGGGTAAAATGCTGCGCCGGATCAATTTTAGTTGCGAGCGCTGTATCGCCTACTTTTAATTCAGGTAAACGATTTTCTTTTTCTTTATCTTTATCGTCATTTGCTTCGACGTAAAGCGTCATAAAGCCTTTAAATTTAATTGTTTGTCCATTAGCTCTAAATTTAACATCATTTTGCGTTAAATCAACTGCAACCGTGTCTAATATTGCGGGTGCCATTTGGCTTGCAACAAAGCGTTCCCAAATTAGCTTGTACAAGCGATACTGATCACGTGTTAAAAATGCTTTCATCTCAGATGGCGTACGTAAAGTACTAGTTGGACGAATCGCTTCGTGCGCATCTTGGTCACCTTGTTTTCCTTTCGACACAGCTTTCGTTAAATAAGCTTCCCCATATTCAGATTGAATATATTTTTTAGCTTCAGCTTGCGCATCTTTAGAAATACGAGTAGAGTCGGTACGCATATAGGTGATTAATCCTACAGTTCCTTTACGTTTTAAATCGATACCTTCATATAATTGTTGCGCAACCATCATCGTTTTACGGGCTTTAAAATTTAGTTTGCGCGCGGCTTCTTGTTGTAATGTAGAAGTGGTAAACGGATTTGCCGGGCGACGAGTTTTTTCTTTTTTCGTCACGTTGGATACTTCAAATTCGTTACCATCCAACGCTTTAGTGATGATGTCGACATCATCTTTCGTCGATAACTTAAATGGTTTCCCTTTATAATGAAGAAACTTGGCTGTGAATTTCGATTTTTTGTGTCGGAATTCTCCTTCAATAGACCAATATTCCTCAGGTTTAAAGTTACGAATTTCATTTTCACGGTCAATGACTAATCTAAGTGCCACAGATTGTACACGGCCTGCCGATAAGCCTTTTTTAACTTTCTTCCATAATACCGGTGAAATATTATATCCTACAAGACGATCTAATACACGTCGTGCTTGTTGGGCATCAACAAGATTCATTTCGATTTCTCTTGGATGTTTAAAACTTTCTTTAACTGCGTCTTTAGTGATTTCGTTAAATACGACACGATTTTCTTTACTATCCTCTAATTCCAATATATGTGCTAAATGCCATGCAATTGCTTCACCTTCACGGTCGGGGTCACTAGCTAGAAAAACTTTTTTCGCCTTTTTAGCATATCTTTTTAAGTCTTTAACGACTGGTCCTTTACCGCGTATTGTAATATATTTAGGATCATAGTCATGTTCAACATCAACACCCATTTGACTTCTTGGTAAGTCTCGTACGTGCCCCATGGATGCGATTACTTTGTATTTTTTTCCTAAATATTTTTCTATCGTTTTAGCTTTTGCAGGCGATTCAACAATGACAAGATTATCTGCCAAAGCAGTTCCCCCCTTGCTTTTTCTGTTTACAAAGATAAATGATAAACGGTAATTTTTATATTTGTCAATCTTTTGCATTTATTTAATAACAAGGTTCACTGAATTGACGTATTCATATCTTTTAAAATATCCTCCGCAGAAAGTACGATTTCGGCACCTTCCTTTACACGCAATAAATTTCCTTTTGTATTGGGGTTAAACATATCTCCAGGTAAAACATAAACATTACGATTTTGTTCTAACGCTTGATCTAATGTTATTAATGCACCGCTTCTTTCTTTCGCCTCTGTGACGAGCACTCCTTTACTTAAGCCACTTATGATACGATTGCGTTCAGGAAATCTAAATTTTGCTGGAGCAGTGGTTGGTGGATATTCGCTGATACTTAAACCCCCTGCATATTTATCAATATGTGTTCTTAGGGTTTGAGTATGTTTAGGATAATGGTGAAAATGACCAAAGCCCAATACAGCTATTGTAGGGATGTTGTTACACAATGCATAATGATGGGCTAATGCATCAGTTCCTTTTGCCAAACCAGACACAATAACGATAGGCTGATGCTTCATCTGATGTAATAAATACTCAACTGCCCGTTCACCATAAGCTGTAAAATCTCTTGCGCCTACAACTGCTAAGGGATAATAACACGCATCATTAAATAAATTTAAATTCCCCTTACAATAGAGTAATAACGGTGGATGATATATTTCTTTTAATAATGAAGGAAATCGTGCATCAATGATTGGGAGGGGTACAATACGATGCGCCTCTAATTGAGACTGGATGATATCAATGTCTAAGGATTGGAAAGCTAAAAATTTTTTGTAAAAATGAGACTTCTGATGGATTAGAGGATGATTTTTTAAAATAGGTGTGATTTCAAATTGTAAAGATTTCACAGGAGATGTAAATAGTTGATAGATTTGATTTGTCGTAAAACCAGCATAATGCATTTTCAATGAATTTTTTAGATACAATGACGTCACCTCAACCCTAGTCTACCGCATCCTTCTCGTTTTGTTTGTGTCTAAAATAAGTATTATATTTGCACATTAAAAATATTTATTTTTTCAATGTGATGACCGAGGTATCGTTTTTATAAAAGGCTTGGCCTTAATTTGGAAATCACTACAAAACTATTATAATTAGGAATCTCTAGGGATTACTCACTGACATAAATACATTTAATTAAAAGATGATGAAAGACTAAAAAGAGAGTGGGACATTGACATGCCCCACTCCAATTATCATCACAAATTATTTTTTTACAGTTAATAATTGTTCGTAAATGCCTGCATCTTTAGCAGCTTGAATTAATGTTGAACCAATTTCTGATGGTGTGTCTGCTGTTTTAACACCACAAGCATTGAGTGTTTTGATTTTTTCATCAGCAGTACCTTTACCACCTGAAATAATCGCTCCAGCATGGCCCATACGTTTTCCTGGAGGGGCTGTTTGACCTCCAATGAACCCTACAACTGGTTTTTTCATGTTCGCTTTAATCCACTCTGCTGCTTCTTCTTCAGCAGTACCACCAATTTCACCAATCATGACAACTGCGTGTGTATCTTCATCTTCATTGAACGCTTTTAATACGTCGATGAAGTTTGTACCATTAACTGGGTCACCGCCGATACCTACAGCTGTAGATTGACCAATGCCCTCTTCAGTTAATTGATGTACTGCTTCGTATGTTAATGTACCTGAACGAGATACAACACCTACATGACCTTTTTTATGGATATACCCTGGCATAATACCAATTTTTGTTTCATCAGAAGTGATGACACCTGGACAGTTTGGTCCAATTAATCGTGTCTTTTTGCCTTCTAAATAACGTTTCACTTTAACCATATCAATAACAGGAATATGTTCTGTAATACAGATTGCTAAATCTAATTCTGCATCTGCACATTCTAAAATCGCATCAGCTGCAAATGGTGCTGGTACATAAATAACAGAGACATTCGCACCCGTTTCTTGTTTTGCTTCTTCAACAGTATTGTATACAGGTACACCTTCTACGACTTGTCCACCTTTACCTGGTGTCACACCCGCAACGATTTGTGTCCCATATTCTAACATTTGTTTAGTATGGAAAAGGGCAGTTGACCCTGTAATACCTTGTACGATTACTTTTGTATTTTTATCAACAAATACACTCATTTTGTTGTCCCATCCTTTCCTTACGCTTCATTCACAAGTTTAACAATTTTTTGTGCACCTTCAGCCATTGTTGTCGCTGGTACAATTGCTAAACCTGAATCTTTTAAGATTTTCTTACCAATTTCAACGTTTGTACCTTCAAGACGTACAACTAACGGCAATGTTAAATCTACTTCTTTGACAGCTGCTACAATACCTTCAGCAATGACGTCACAACGCATAATACCACCAAAGATATTTACAAAAATACCTTTAACGTTGCTATCACCTAAGATGATTTTAAAGGCTTCAGTTACTTTTTCTTTTGTAGCGCCGCCCCCTACGTCAAGGAAGTTTGCTGGGTTACCATTAAAATGGTTAATCGTATCCATCGTCGCCATCGCTAGTCCAGCTCCGTTAACCATACAACCAATGTTACCATCTAATGCAATATATGATAAATCATACTTAGATGCTTCGATTTCTTTTGGATCCTCTTCATCTAAATCACGTAATTCTAAGACGTCTTTATGACGGAATAAAGCATTGTCATCAAAATTAATTTTAGAATCGAGTGCTAAAACATCCCCTTCACCTGTTAAAACAAGTGGATTGATTTCTACGATAGAACAATCCTTTTCAATGAACACATTGTATAAAGAAATTAAGAATTTAACAGCTTTGTTGATAGATTCTTTAGGGATATTAATATTAAAAGCGATACGGCGTGCTTGATAAGGTGCTAAACCAACCACTGGATCAATCGTTTCTTTGAAGATTTTTTCTGGGTTTGTTGCCGCAACCTCTTCAATTTCAGTTCCACCTTCTTCAGATGCCATTAAAGTTACACGATCAGTTGCACGGTCGATCACGAAACCAACGTAATATTCTTTTTGAATATCTGCGCCTTCTTCAATATAGAGACGTTTAACTTCTTTACCTTCTGGCCCTGTTTGATGTGTCACTAACACTTTCCCTAATAATTCATTGGCGTATGTTTCAACTTCTGATAAAGACTTAGCAATTTTGACACCGCCAGCTTTACCGCGACCACCTGCGTGAATTTGTGCTTTAACAACATAAACATCACTGTCTAACTCTTTCGCTTTTTCCACAGCTTCTTTCGCTGAGAAAGCCACGCGCCCCTCTGGTACTGCTACGCCCATTGAGCGAAAAATTTCTTTTCCTTGATACTCATGGATATTCATACTCCATCCTCCTGTTTCTTAAGGTTAAGTTCACCTATAATTATAGGAAATGTAAGCGCTATTGTAAACAGATAGCGTCTTGTTTTTCCATTCGTTACAGTCATATGTAATTCATGATTACCATGACACTTCCTTATACATTCATAACCTGCATAACAAAAATGTCGACAAAATCAAAGACTTTGTCGACAAGTGAACAAATGTTGAGACACACTTTTTAAACCTTATTTATCTGCTTGAAATGTGACTTGTGTATCGCCATCCATAGGTACACTTACAATTTTTTGTTCATCTTCTGTGGATTCCACGACGAACTGATGCTCTTTTAAGAGGCGAATCAAATCCATTTGCGATTCTTTTTCTATAGATACATTCAAGTTTGATTCAATTTCTTCTTTAATGTTTCTTAGCTTACTTTCATCTTCAGTAATTTCAGTATTTGTTTCTTCAAAATGCACTAAAACTTTATAAAGTTTTTGTAATGTTTCATCCATAAGTTTTTAGTTCCTTTCTTCTTGGACATAGTTACATATTAAACTAGTTTCATGTCGATTTCAAAAACTTTAATGCAGTTATAAACTAAAATGAGATTTAATCGGTTCGAAAGATTGACGATGAATAGGCGTGATGCCATATTGTTTCAAGCCTTCTAAATGTTTTTTTGTTCCATATCCGGCATTATTTTTAAAATCATACTGTGGAAATTGTGAGTCGTATTCAACCATGAGCGTGTCACGATATTCTTTTGCAATGATACTTGCTGCTGCGATAGAAACACTTGTTGCATCTCCTTTGACGATAGATTGTTGAGGCTTTTGCAAATGTTCCAAATGCATCGCATCTATTAAATAATGTGTAGGTTCAATATTTAAATTTTCGATTGCACGATACATGGCTAATTTTGTTGCTTCATAAATATTAAGCTCATCAATTTCTTTCGGGGAAGCTTCGCCAATAGCCCAAGCCCGCACTTGTGATTTCAATGATTCATTTAATTGCGCACGTACTTGTTTTCCAAGTTTTTTAGAGTCATTGATTCCTAAATGCTGATGATTCGCTTCTAAAACAACAGCACTTGCGACGACAGGCCCTGCTAGTGGTCCGCGACCTACTTCATCGATACCACAAATTAACGCATCTGCATCGAGTGTTAATATGTCGTTTTCATATATGCACATTTTCTCGTAATTGAGGCGTAATGACTCATTTTTCTTTATCATTTTTTGCCGACGTTCAAATGCTTTTTGAACCCCTTTTCTCGGATCGTGATAGTGCGTATGTTGTTGTAAAGCCTCGAGACTTGTTAAACGACTTAATTCTTTTTCAATTTCTTTAATGGTTTTCGTCTTCATGAGACACATCGCTTTCTAAAAATGCATCATACAAATCGAAACAATATGTTCCGATTTTAGCGTTTCTAATATCGTACACAATGAGTTCTATGACAGCTTCATAGTCTACTTCATTGCCGCGTTGCAATAGTCCTCGTTTTCTACCTATTGCATCAAACCATTCAAGATTTTCTGCTTCTTTTTCCACCTCTATTTTGTAATGGGCTTTTAATCCTTCATAATCATGATTTTTTAAAAACTCAAGTCCGTAAATGGCCACATCATCTAAATGGACAATGCTGTCTTTGATAGCACCTGTTAAACTTAATTTTTTGCCTACAATTTGATCTTCAAATTTAGGCCATAAAATCCCAGGTGTATCCAGTAACTGAAGCGATTTTCCAACTTTAATCCATTGTTGTTGCTTTGTCACCCCTGGCTTATTTCCTGTTTGGGCAATAGCACGATTGGCCAATTTGTTAATTAATGTAGATTTACCTACATTTGGGATACCTACAATCATGGCGCGAATAGCTCTAGGTTTTAATCCTTTTGCCTTTTCTCTCTCCATTTTGTCTTTCGTTGCTTGAATAGCGGCTTTTTCGACTTGTTTTAATCCTTTTCCATGTTTAGCATCGACTGCCACTGGTATAGCACCTTTTTCTTTAAAGAAGGCTTCCCATTTTGTCATTTCATTTAAATTTGCCATATCTTTTTTATTTAAAATAACAACACGAGGCTTTTGTTGAATGACTTCATCAATCATTGGGTTTCTCGAACTATAGGGTATACGCGCGTCGACGAGTTCAAAAACGACGTCTACTTTTTTCAATTGTTCAGTGACTTCGCGTTTTGCTTTAGCCATATGGCCTGGATACCATTGAATTACCACGTTATTTCACTCACTTTCTTTCTATCTTTGCCATTTGATATTTCACGCATAGGGTTATTTTTGTGTTATATTTAACATAGTTTTAACTACAATACAAAACTCAGTTTACGTGTGTTAAAATGTTTGACTTTAAAGATAAGTATACTGGTTTTTGGCGTCAATAGCTATCCTCATTCGCCTAAAACAGATATAGCATGAAAGTAGGAAAACGAAGTGTTTAAAACAGAAAGAATGTACGAACTTATCCGATTTGTGATTGTCGGTGGAATTAACACAGTCAATTATTATGTGGTTTATTTATTATTGTTATATGGGTTACATATTCACTATTTAGTGAGTCATATTATTGGCTTTGTAGTATCTTTTATCATTTCATATTATTTAAATTGTTATTTTGTGTACCGTGTCCGACCTACATTAAAAAAATTCCTTGCTTTCCCACTGACACAAGTTGTAAATATGGGCATGCAAACATTGTTGATTTTTGTTTTTGTAAATTATTTTCATTTTAAGGAGTTTATCGCCCCATTTGTTGGGTTAATTATTACTATTCCAATTACATTTATTTTATCTAAATATATACTAAAAGATTAATATTTGAGAGGTTGAAACATGCGCAAATTCAAACGTCCTTTTTTATTAGGTCTTGCATTTTTAGGTTTAGCGTTGGTTGCCCATAGTTATATTTTATTTAGATTTTTTAAAGATGGTCTTTTATTTACAGGTCCTAACGATGGCATTGAACAAATGGTACCTATCCAAATGTATCTATATCAAAAATGGTCGGAAGGGACCTTTTTTTATGCCACGGATTTTGGATTAGGTGGAGATTTTTTTACTGATTTATCCTATTATTTTACAACGAACTTTTTATTTATTCTGAATGTGATTGTAGTGAAATGCTTACACTTGTTACATTTAGTGCAACCTAACACTTTAATGTTTTGGTTCCATAATGCCATCGTGGTCTCCATTCTAAAATGCGCACTTGTACTTGCAGCAACATACTATTATGCATCGTATTTGAAACTTAACACATCATCCAAATGGGTGTTTGCATCTGCTTTTGCCTTCTCACCATTGTATTTTCGCTTCACCGTCTACTGGCCATTTTTCAGCGATGTTTTTGTACTACTTCCATTGCTTTTTGCAAGTATAGAGCGTTTTTTTAAAACAGGCAAAGTTGGGCTTTTTATCATTATCGTCGCATTATCTTTAATGAATAATTTTTATTTTGCTTACTATCAATGCCTAATGGGATTACTTTATTTTCTGTTCCGTCTTGTCTTCACGCATAAAACAGATGTTTTATCACGTCGACGAGCTACTTGGATAATAATTGTGAGTACAATACTAGGTTTTGGTTCAAGTCTAGTGTTCTTTTTCCATGGCGCACGCAGTTTCTTTAATAATGAACGCGTCCGTTTTGAAACTAAAATCCCTTTTTTCGAACCTTTTAATGAAAATACAAATATTATTTTTGATAATTACCTTATCGTCATATTAATCATTACTATCCAAGCGCTCTTAACTTTTAAACTCTATAAACATACATATTATAAACTTTTTGCAATTTTAAGTTTACTCACGATTGTTTCAGCTTTTATTCCTTATGTTGATAGTATATTCAATGGTTTTTCAGCGCCTCAAAAACGGTGGCATTATTTATTAGCATTTGCAACGAGTGGTCTTATTGCTCTGTACGTCCATTATTTTCACACCATTAAAGTCCGCACTTACATTTGGACTTCCTTATTCGGGTTTATTTTGGTTCTTATCAGTGCTTACATGTATCATAAGTTTGTGATATGGATCGTTTGGGTGCCTATTGTGTTTTTGATTGGTCTTTTATCGAAAACACACGTTAGCTCTTTCTTCTATAAAAAAGGCATTTACTGTTATGCAATAAGCGTCATTATATTAGCACTCCTTGTGTCAAGTGTATTTACAAAATATCAAATTTTTCATCAAGATCATGAAAAACGGGCAAATACATTTTATGTGAATGCGAGTCTTTATAACACCCCTGTTCAACAAGATTTAGTGCAACAAATGAATGCTAAAAAGTTACCTGAAGAACGGATAGATTGGCGTGTCAACGAACAAGATAATACGCCGATGTATCAACATTTTAAAGGCTTAAGTTTATATTCTAGTATTTTTGATCAACAATTGATTGACTTGTACTATAAAAATTTAATGATCAATATAAAGGAAGAATCCGTGAGTCGCTATCAATCTACGGGGGGACGTGCCAATATTGCAAGTTTATTTTCAGTACGTTATGTCATGCTCAAAGATTATCAAACCAATTTGCCTGAATTTTTTAAGCCTGTTAAAGCGTCAGGACAATACCGAATGTATGAAAATCAACAAGTCTTACCGGCTGTTCGAATCATGGATCAGTATTATGACGCACGCTATCTTAAAACCGCAATTGACCGTGAGCATGCGATGATCGATGGTGTCGTTTTAAATCGTAAAGGAGAAAAGTATAAGCCTCATGCGTCTAATCTACTTTCACAAGTGGATGTTCAAGACGATGCGATACAGCATTTAGGCCGAAATCAGATAAAAGTACAAAAAGTTGGCGGAGGATACACGTTATCACTCCCGCAAAATTTACAAAAGAAATTCAAAGATTTTTATTTAGTTGTCCATATTAAACGCGGACAACCTGACAGTAACCACATGATTGATGTGAATGGTTATCAAAACAATCGTTTGTTTAATGCTTCAAAATATCGTACCGGACAATATGAGCAATTATACTGCGTCCAACCAGATAAAGAAGGGAATATTCACATCGGGCTTTCTCCTACTGGAAACTATGAGTTTAAAATATTAGGTTTATATGGTGAAAATTATCAAACGCTTGAAAACGCACCTAAAGAAAAAATTTACGCTTCCTATCAAGAAGGACAATCAAAGATTAAAGTGACTTTGAAAAAACATAAAAAAGGGATGATGGTGCTTAATGCGCCTTATCGTAAAGGCATGAAAGCTCAAGTCGACGGACATCCAGTAACGCCTCAAAGGGTCAATTACTTTATGATTGGAATCCCTGTAGATGCACAAGCAAAGCATATCGAAATCACGTACCGACCGCCGTGGTTCTTTACGATGATAATTTTGTCTATCATATTTGCCCTATTGAGCTATTTATTTTCAAAATATATTTACCTTAAGATTAATAAACGAAAGAGTGAAGCATATTGAAAGTAATTTCCAAAAATAAAATTTTATCCGTATTAAAAGTTTTCTTAATGGCCCTCGGTGTGGCGGCCATTGTTTATATCCCTGTCATTTATCGTTTTATCACGGAAGGGATTATTTATAGCGGAAATGGGGACGGTTTTAAACAAATGATGCCCTTCCAAAGATTTTTGTATGATCGCTTTAGTCATTTTTCATCATTTTATGACTTATCATTTGGATTAGGTGGGGATTATTTTACTGATTTAGCCTATTATTACGCTACTTCGCCAGTGATGTATTTAAATTTTGTTTTTATCGCTATAGGTGAAGCTTTATTTCACATTGACCCCTCACATATTGCATTTTGGCCAGGAAATCAAATATTCACTGCTTTTTTCAAATGCATGCTGACATTTATGATTACCTATGGCATGTTTCGCGAATTTCATTTAAAAGGAAAATATCGCTTCATCGGCGCATTTTTATTTAGCGCCTCATCTGTACTTTATTATTTTAATTTTACTTGGTCATTTTTTGGAGATATTTTAATTTATCTCCCTCTATCAATATGGGGACTTGAGCGATTTTTTAAATATCGTAAAATCGGCTTATTTATAGTAGCCATTGGTTTAACACTATTTTCTAACTTTTACTTCAGTTATTATGAGTCGATTGCGATAGGTTTCTACTGGATTTATCGTATGGTTTTTAAACATCCCGATGACATACTTTCACGCTTTCAAAAGTTCTATTTTATTGTACCTGCCGTTCTTTTAAGTTTTTGTTTGTCATCCCTCGGTTTTGTGACAGGGGTACGTTCTTTTCTAAATAATGATCGCTCATTAGGTCAAATATTCATTGCCCCTATCATTGATTTTTCACAAAAATATCATATCTTTAGTAATGGTTTTTATATCACGCTTACATTTATTGTTCTCGTTGCTTTATTTTCATTTAAACTTTATCGACATTATTATTTTAGAATGTTCGCCATTATGACATGGCTCATTTTAATTGGGTCTTTATCGCTTTATTTTGATAGTTTTTTCAATGGTTTCTCAGCTCCACAACGTCGATGGGTATATTTGCTCGCATTCTCGACAAGTGGTCTACTGGCCATTTGGTTAAAGTACTTTACTGAGTTAACGATGAAAGATTATTTAAAAGCTTTGTCTCCTTTAGGGATACTAGCTATTGCTATCGTTTTCTTTTCAAGAGGCGCTATGTGGTGGATGATTGTTGGCATCGTCATACTTTTTATTTTAGGCCTTATCGCACTACGTCAAAAAAAATCATCTGTTCGTCTCATGAATGTGGTCATCGCATTATTTGTCGTTCAGCAATTTATTTTATTAATCAACTATCATGACAATAATATCGCGCCTTATCAATCTACTATGAAAGATATACATGCTCCGAAATACCATAGTGGCCCCTTGCAAAATGCCATTCATCAAATCACGGCCCATCAACGTGCATTAGATCGCATTGATTATATGGATAATTACGCGATAAATGCAGGGATGCTTTATGGATTCAATGGTATTTCTTTATATTCAAGTATATTTGATGGCAATATTCTCGATTATTATGATAAACAAATGCAAATTAATATGGAGTATGACAGTAATAGTACTTACCGTTTGCTTGGCGATCGCGCCAATCAATATGCCTTATGGGGGGTAACAGATCGTATTAAGCAATCCCCAGATAATAATATTGCCTATGGAATGCGTCCTAAAGATGAAATTAAAGATTCGCCTATAACTTGGACACACTCTAAAAATACGATGCATTACCCAGCAGCACATTTAACTTCTCAAGTTTTTGATTCGAAAGATTTAAAATCACCTTTAGACCGGGAACAAGCCATGCTTCAAGGTGTCGTCATGGATCAAGCAAAACCGAACACAACGTTTAAATCAAATTCTAACTTATTGTCAAAAGCAACGTTAACCCCGCGTGACGCGCAAATATTAGGTCATCAATTAGAGGTAAAAAAAGAGGATGGGGGTATAACAATTCAGTTACCCAAGGCGCTCAACCAAAAATATAAAGACTATTATTTAGAGATGGATATTGAGCTACTTCACCCAAGTAAAGAACATTACCTTAATATTAACGATTTTCATCAACGACGTTCAAAATTAGATTATCAATATCGTCGTTTTGTCACACCTGTCACTGTCAGAGTTCCCGTTAAAGATGCGCTTCATATTAAACTAAAAAAAGGAACTTATCGTTTCCAAATGAATGGTATTTATGGGGAAGATTATGCAACTTTAAAACGTGCGCAACAAAAAGTAGAACCTGTTCACGTGACACGTCAAAAACGACAACTTACAGTGACGATGAACCCTAAACAAGACAGCTATTTAGTCCTCCCTATCCCTTACAGAGACGGGTTGTATGCTAAAGTCAATGGTGAGGAAAGAGCGGTACAACAAGGAAATGGCATCTTTTCTGTCATTAAAGTCCATAAAGGAGAACGTCACCTTTCCGTTCATTATGCACTGCCGTATTGGCCACTTTTAGTCACTTTAACGCTCATAGGTCTTGTAGGTACGTTGCTTTATCGCCATTTTTTAAGACGTCATCATTAACCCATGCTAAAACCCTTCAAAGTCAATCACTTTGAAGGGTTTTTTCTCTTGTATTCATATGTTGACGTTAACTTTAAACACTTTTCCATGAGCCAACCATTTTAAATGATGGAAATAAAGATGTAACCGGTTATATAACGTGAGTGAAAGTGTCACCCAAAGTATACCTAACGAGGCTCCTCCAAACACATCTGAAATAAAATGTGCATGAAAATAGAGTCTTGAAAACATAATACTTACCCATAACACGGTAACGATGATAATCGCACTTCTTCTTAAAAATGTACGATGGATTTTAGGAATAAATACCATTAATAAAAGTAAAGCAATCATCGTACTTGATAAGGAATGACCGCTAGGAAACGAAAATCCTGAATCGTTCAGTAAATGATCATAAGGTCGATGTCGATGAAGCCCATTTTTGAGCAAAATCCCTAATATTCCCCCGCCTGCGACTGTCCCGAGTATCCAAAGCGCAAACACATAATATTTCTTAACGATAAGAACGATTGAAGTCATTATCGTTAAAATCGCACAAGTGAGCACATCTCCGTAAGATGCCACAAAGGTCATATAACTATTAAATAGCGACTGATGAAAGTTCATCGTAGGCTCTCCAAATTGTGTCATAAAAAAGTTAAACGTTTGATAATCTATGACATGAGTCAATCTTAAATTAAAAATTACACTTGTCATGACCACTATAAAAAGCGTACTGCTCAATATACATATTTTTTTCATATTAAACGGCTGTTCCGTACAATAACATCAACTAATTGATGCGACTTAAAATATTATCTCTTGATGAGATTTCAATCACTGTTATATTTTAAAACGTGTGTAGGATATACCTTCCCCCCTCTGAGTTCCTTTAGTATACTGCGTTCTCTGAGAAAAAATCATAGGAAAGTAGGCGTATATCTACCTCATACTTTAGCCTCACATAAAAAAAAGCTTAAAAGCCACATCAAAAACAATGTGCACTTTTAAGCTTTAAACATGTATTAGCGAATTTCTTGAATACGTGCTGCTTTACCACGTAAGCTACGTAAGTAGTAAAGTTTCGCACGGCGTACTTTACCACGACGTTTTAATTCGATTTTTTCGATTTTTGGTGTGTGTAATGGGAATGTACGTTCAACACCTACACCAGATGAAATTTTACGAACTGTAAATGTTTCAGAAATACCGCCACCACGACGTTTGATTACAACACCTTCGAATACTTGGATACGTTCACGTGAACCTTCGACGATACGTACGTGTACACGTAAAGTATCACCAGCACGGAATGTTGGAATATCGTCACGTAGTTGTGATTTCGTTACTGCTTCGATTAATTTGTGGTTTGTCATTTTTATACTCTCCTTCAACCTATGTTCTTGCCTTGACAATGTATAGCAGCGGATCATAGTGATTTTTGTGCGTTTCACACTCAGAATATTGTAGCAAAAGTTTAGTTCTTTTTCAATGCATTTTTGTGTGAATCTACAATTTTTTGTTCTTCCTTTGTTAATGGATAATGTTCAAGTAAGTCTGGACGTTTTTCCAGTGTACGTTTCAATGATTGTTCTCGACGCCATTTTTCAATATGGGCATGATTTCCTGATAGAAGGACGTCCGGCACCGCATGACCTTCAAATTCTCGGGGTCTCGTATACTGAGGATATTCTAGCAATCCGCTTGAAAACGAGTCATCTTCGTGTGACACTTGATTCCCTAAAACATCAGGAATGAGTCGCACAATAGCATCAGTCATGACCATCGCCGGTAATTCTCCCCCTGTTAAAACGAAATCGCCCACGGAAAATTCATCCGTCACTAGATTTTCTCGAATCCGCTCATCATAACCTTCATAATGACCGCAAACAAAGACGAGATGATCTGCTTTTGCGAGTGACTCTGCGTGTTTTTGATTAAATGGTTTTCCTTGAGGCGTCATTAAAATCACGCGCGTCGCATCAGATGTTTCAAGATCACGCATGGCATTAAAGATGGGTTCTGGTTTTAGTACCATGCCTTGCCCACCCCCAAAAGGATAATCATCCACCTGATGATGTTTATTATTTGCATAATCTCTAAAGTTAATCGTCTTTGTCGTTAGAACGCCCTTATCTTGTGCACGCTTCAAAATGGAAGTATTTAATACACCCTCAAACATTTCTGGAAAAAGTGTTAAATAATCGATTCTCATTCGTTTAACAGTCCTTCCATCGGTGTAATGACAATTCGACGTGCATCGATATCGACTTCTTTTACAACATCTTCAATATAAGGAATAAGGTGCTCTTTTTCACCTTTAACGACCCAAACATCATTGGCGCCTGTTTCGAAAATTTCAGTGACGCGACCGATTGGACGGTCACCATCAACAACAGTGCAACCGATAATATCAGAATAATAGAATTCATGTTCTTCTAATTGTATATCCGCGTGATCACGCTCTTGATATATTTTTTGCCCTTTCAAATGTTCAATATCATTGATATTTTGATAACCTTCAAATGTGAGCATATGTAACCCTTTATGCATCCGATGTGTTCGTACTGTTAACGTTAGCGTTTGGCCTTTATCCTCGACTTGAAGGACCTCACCGGGTTGAAAGCGAATATCAGTAAAATCTGAATGAGACTGTATTTTGACTTCGCCTTTTATTCCATGGGTGTTAATAATTTTACCTACTTCTACAATCATAGCTTGCGCCTCCTCACTTACTGAAAATATAAAAAAAGTGAGACGTAAAATCAAATAGTTCCATTTGATTTCGTCGTCTCACCTACTTTCATGAACTCAAGAATTATTTTGCTTTCTTTTGTTCGTCAAAAGTTTTTAAGATACCTTCACGAGAAAGAATGTTGTGAACTGTATCTGTTGGTTTAGCACCCTCTTTTAACCATTTAAGTGCTAATTCTTCGTTAATTTTAACCTCAGGTGCATTGACTGCTGCTGGGTTGTAAGTACCGATTTGCTCGATGATGCGACCATCACGTGGTGCACGTGCATCTGCAACTACGATACGGTAGAATGGATTTCTTTTTGAACCTAAACGTGTTAAACGAATTTTAACTGCCATTTATAATACACTCCTTTAAATTTTCAATAGTTTTGTTATCTACAAGAAATTATAATAACAGGTCTTTTCTAATTTGTAAAGAGAAAATACTTTACCAATTTAAAAAATCGAATGTTTTTTCAAGCACTCAAATAGCCATCAAAATTTACGAATAAATAAATTTTGATGGCTTTCTAGCTTAAGGTTGAAATTAATTTCAGATTCCATGTATCCGATGACGATGATATTCAATTAGATTTAGTGTTTAAAAAGGTAAGTTCATTCCTTTAAGCATATTTTGCATTTGGTTTTGTTTACCTTTTTTACCTTTGCCGCCACCTGTAAACTGCTTCATCATTTTCTTCATATCATTAAATTGTTTAAGTAAACGATTCACTTCTTGTAATGAACGTCCAGAACCTGTAGCAATTCTACGTTTTCTAGATATATTCAATTTAGCTGGGTTTTCTCTTTCTTCAGGTGTCATGGATTGAATAATTGCTTTAATATGATCGATTTGTTTATCGCTCATTTTTAAGTTATTGATCCCTTTAACTTTGTTCATTCCAGGGATCATCTTCATAATATCATCCAAAGGCCCTAAATTTTTCACTTGATCCAGTTGTTCTAAAAAGTCTTCTAACGTAAAGGATGAATCGCGCATTTTCTTTTCTAAAACTTTAGCTTTAGACTCATCTACGTCTTGTTGCGCTTTTTCAATGAGACTTAAGACATCACCCATACCGAGTATACGTGAAGCCATACGCTCTGGATGGAATAATTCTAAACCATCCATCTTCTCACTCATCCCTACAAACTTAATCGGTTTTTGTGTCACTGCACGAATAGATAAAGCAGCTCCACCTCGTGTATCCCCATCAAGTTTTGTGAGAGTCACTCCTGTAACATCAAGTTGTTTGTCAAATGAATCTGCCACGTTGACCGCATCTTGACCAGTCATGGCATCGACAACTAACATAATTTCATCAGGCTTTGAAATTTCTTTAACTTCTTGAAGCTCGTTCATTAATGCTTCATCAATATGCAGTCGACCGGCTGTATCGATAATGACAAAATCGAGATGTTCTTCCTTGGCGTATTTTAACGCATTGTCCACTATTTGTTGAGGCGGAACTTGGTCACCTTCGGAATAAACCGGAATATCAATTTGTTTCCCCACTGTTTGGAGTTGATTAATCGCTGCAGGACGATAAATATCACCTGCGACGAGTAATGGTTTTTTATTATATTTTTTGCGCATTAAAAGGGCAAGTTTACCCGCAGTTGTTGTTTTACCGGCACCCTGTAAACCGACCATCATAATGACAGTCGGCGGTTTTTTCGCCATATTAATACGTGTATTATCTCCACCCATGAGTTCGGTTAATTCTTCTTGAACAATTTTTATCACTTGTTGTCCTGGAGTTAATGATTTCATTACATCAGAACCTAATGCACGTTCTGATACAGTATTGACAAAGCTTTTTACGACTTTAAAGTTAACATCGGCTTCTAGTAAAGCGAGACGTACTTCTCGCATCATCATTTTAATGTCAGCTTCAGTCACTTTACCTTTACCTTTAATTTTCTGCATCGTTTCTTGCAGACGATCGGATAGACCTTCAAATGCCATAAAGTGACCCTCCTTATTCTAAGTCTTCTAATTCTTTTATATAGTGTTCTAATTTTTCAGGTTCATGTAGAGATTGATGCATTAACTGATACAATTCTTGACGACGTGTAAATCGTCGATATAATCCTAGTTTCTTTTCATAATCTTCCACTAAGTCGCCAGTTCTTCTTATATTATCATATACGGCTTGACGACTCACATCAAACGTTTCTGCAATTTCGCTTAATGCGTAATCTTCTAAATAAAACAGTCGTAGATAATTTCTTTGTTTTTCAGTCAATAGTGATTGATAAAAATCAAACAAATAATTCATGCGAATTGTTTTAATTAAATCATTCTCGCTCATCCGTCACGTCACCATTTTCACTTTCATCTTTCGCTACGCTTTGTTCAATCATATCTGCAAATAAACCATATACATAACTTTCTGCATTAAACGGTTGTAAATCGTCTAGTTTTTCTCCTAAACCTACATATTTCACTGGAATATGTAGCTCATTTCGGATGGCGAGCACTATACCACCTTTTGCTGTGCCATCAAGTTTAGTTAAGACAATACCTGTCACATCAGTAACTTCTTTAAATGCTTTCGCTTGCGCCAGTGCATTTTGACCTGTAGTTGCGTCTAGACATAATAAAACTTCATGTGGTGCATCAGGTACAGAACGTCCAATGACACGTTTAACTTTTTGTAATTCGTTCATTAAGTTTTGTTTGTTTTGTAAGCGCCCCGCTGTATCGCAAATCAGGATATCTACACCTTTATTTTTAGCAGCATTAATCGCATCGTACATTACTGCAGCTGGATCAGATCCTTCTTTTTGTCGCACGACTTCCACACCTACGCGATCTCCCCAAACTTGCAATTGCTCAATAGCTCCAGCACGGAAAGTATCGCCAGCAGCTAACATGACTTTCTTACCTTGTGCTTGATAACGATGTGCGAGTTTACCAATGGTTGTTGTTTTACCCACACCGTTAACGCCTACCATTAATATCACATTTAAACGATCATCTTCTAAGTTCATAACTTCTGATTGGTCATCTTCTTGATGATAAATTTCAACCATTTTTTCGACTATCGTTTCACGTAGGTCTTCTGTTTCAGTCACATTTCGGCGTTTGGCTTCCATGCGTAGCTCATCTACTAATTCCATAACAGTATTGAATCCAACATCAGCTTGAATCAGCATTTCTTCTAAGGCTTCAAAGAAATCTTCATCAACCGTACGATAATGCGCGATTAAATTATTCAATTGTGTTTGGAAGTTCTCACGTGATTTTTCTAAACCATCTCGGAATTTAGCACCTATTTTTTGTGCTTCGATTTCTTCAAATTCCTCAATCGACATGAGGCCATCCTCTTCAAAATCATCATCCCAACTTTGATCGGTCCAGTCAATTTCGTTGGCTTTTAATTTTTTCTTCTTGCGTGGCTCTGTTTCAATTTCCTCTTGATTAGGTTTTGAATCCAATGGTGTCGATGGCATCTCTTGGTGGTAATCATCCATGGACTTTGATTGAACGCTATCTTGTTCTCGATGAGAGACCTCTTCTTTTTCCTCACGCCACTCTACTTCTTCATGTTGTTGTTTTCGACGTTCAGATTCAAAGTCATCAATTTTATCAAAGTCTTTATCGATATCTTGTCCACTAAATTTATCTTTTAGTCGTTTAAAAAAGCTCATTTAGCTTTGTTCCTCCTTCATAACATCATCTATTGTATTTAAATTCACACTAACGAGTCTAGAAACGCCCAACTCTTGCATCGTCACGCCGTAAAGACGATCACACATTTCCATTGTGCCCTTTCGGTGTGTAATCACAATAAATTGGGTTTCATGGGATAAGTCACGTAAAAATTGAGCGTAACGCACGACATTGGCTTCATCCAGTGCGGCTTCAACTTCATCGAGGATTACAAATGGCGCAGATCTTACTTTTAAAATCGCAAATAATAACGCTATCGCGCTTAGCGCACGCTCTCCTCCACTTAACAGCGATAGATGTTGTAATTTTTTGCCCGGAGGTTGCACTTTAATTTCAATACCTGCCGTTAAATAATCGTCATCTGTTAAATTTAATGCCGCTTCTCCACCTCCAAATAAAGCTCGGAAAACTTCTGAGAAATGTTGTTGTATCGCATGAAATGTCTTACTAAAGCGTGTTGTTACTTCCGCATCCATTTCAGTAATAATTTGTTCTAAAGTTGTTTTAGCTTCTCTCAAATCATTTCGTTGTGTCGATAAAAACGTATAGCGCTCATTGACCTCTTCAAATTGTTCGATCGCATTTAAATTTACTGGGCCGAGCTCATCTATAGTCATTTGCGTTAATTTCACTTTTTGACGTAATGAATCCACTTCTTCTTTAGTGACTTCGTAATGTGCTTTGGCATACTCAAAAGTCATACGATATTTTTCATCTAAATGTTTTAACGCATGATCAATTAAGACGTCTAATCTTGACTGTGCAGATTTTATTTCTTGATACTGGTTTTCAATATTTAATAAGTGCTGATGTATCTCTTCTAATGCAGATTCATTAGATTCTATAAGTTGTTCAGTATCTAAACGTTGTTGACGCAACTCATTTTGTCTTTCTAAGAGCTGGTCTTTTTCATTTTGTCGTGTTTTAATTTTAACATTTAATGACGTTAATGTCCTCTCATCATTGACATCCTCTGAATTAAGGAGATCATATTGTTCTTGCAATTTTGCCATTTGTGATTGTACTGTTTGCGCTTCATTTTCTAATCGATGACATTCGGATTGTTGTGCTTTTAATCTTTCTTTAATCACCGCTAAATCTGATTTCTTTTGATGGAGGTTTTGTTGTAGTGTTGTCTCTTCTTCTTGAGCGACTTTAGATTGTGCTGTTAGCGCTTGGATTTGTTGATTTAAAGTGTCTAATTGTGTGGCTAACTGGGTTTGTTCTGCTTTTTTTTGCTTTAAGGTCGCTTCACTTTGAGCACTTTCGTAACCATCGTTCATTTCAAATTCGAACTCTTCATGTTCTGCTTTAAGACGTTGTTCAATTTCATAATGTCTATCTTGCTCCAATGATAAATCATGAATCGCATGTTTGAGATGATTGTGTTGTTGCTGGATTTTTACATATTCTTCACTTAAATCATTGTACGCTTGCTTTTGTGATTGGCAGAGGGCTTCTAACTCTTTTGTCTGCGCTATATAAGTTTCTAATTGACCTTCAAGTCGTTGAATATCTTTTTTCTGAGTTAATATTGATTGTTTTTGTTGTGTGCCCCCACCTGTCATTGAGCCACCCGGATTCACTACATCTCCTTCTAAAGTCACAATTCGAACTTTATATTGAAGTGCACGCGCAATCGTATTCGCATTTTTAATATGATCCACAATCATTGTACGGCCTAACAAATTATCAATAATTCCTTGATATGTAGGTTTTGTTTCTATCGCTTTATTCGCAACATTAATAAACCCATCAAATGAAGCTGCTTTTTCGATTAAAGTCTGATCTAGGTATTTAGGCTTAATGACTGATAAAGGTAGAAATGTTGCACGACCTCGCTTTTGTTGCTTTAAATATTGGATAGCTTGACGAGCTGAGACTTCATCGTCAACGATGATATGTTGCATTGAAGCCCCTAAAGCGACTTCAATGGCTGCTGTAAGGTCAGTAGGTACTTGAATACTTTGAGCCACTGCACCGTGAATGCCTGATAAATGTGTCGCATTCAATACACTCTTGACACCTTGATAAAAGTACGTCATTTCGTTTTCTTGCATGCGTAAACCTTCAAGACGAGATTTTAATTGATCCGTATAACGATAAGCTTGATATAATTTATCTTCTGATGTTTTTTGTGTGGCTTTCGCTTCTGTTAACTTTTGTTCAATTTGTTGATTTTGTTTGGCAACCGCATCGAGATGAGTTTCTTTTTCTTTTTTTTGAATTTCAATTTGAGAAATATGTTGTTGCGCTTCTTTAAGTTGTTGATAAGCTTCTGTCAGGCGGGAATCAAGACGCGATTGTTTCGTTTGATGTTCTTTAATCGTGCGTTCCAAAAATCGTATTTCATTATTGACTTCCGATTGTTGAGACATACAAGCATAATAGTCATCTTTTAATGTTTCTAAGTCTGTCTCACTCGTATTTTGAGTTCCATCTAAGCGCACTTCAAGTTCGTGAATTTCTGTCGCAAGTGTTTGTTTTTGATACTTGAGTTGCTCAATCTTTTTATGGACAGCTGACGTTTCTTCCTCTAAAACACGTTGTTGGTGAGTTAAGCTCTCTTGTTCTTCCTCTATACGAGCATTAGATTGTGATTGGTTTTTTTGGCGTTCTTCTATTAATTTATACTGTCCTGTTAACTTTTCAACATCTTCAGTGGACTGAATCAATTCATTATTTAACGTTTCTAATTGTTGATCTATTTGATAACGTTCACCTTTTGCCTTTTGAATTGTACGTGTGACATCAGCTTTTTTAGTTTGGATTTTTTCTTGTTCACTTTTTAAATCATTTAAAGCTTGATCATGGGTTGTAATTTGATTTTGATAGTCCTCGATATCATGTAACGTTACACGAATGTCGCTCTCTTTAAGTGTTTCTGATAATTGTAAATACTCTTTTGCAATCGCTGCTTCCTCTTTTAATGGTTCAACGCGCCCCTCTAAATCATATAAAATATCTTCAACACGATTTAAATTTTCTTCTGTTTGACTCAATTTATCTTCCGAAACTGCTTTACGTTTTTTATATTTAAGAACGCCTGCCGATTCTTCAATGATTTGTCTACGTTCATGAGGTTTTGCATTTAATACTTCATCCACGCGACCTTGGGAGATAATGCTAAAAGCTTCTTTACCTAATCCTGAGTCTAAAAATAATTCAACGACATCTTTTAACCGCGTACGTTCATTATTAATATAAAATGCACTTTCTCCACTTCTGTAAAGTCTTCGAGTGACGGTTACATTTTCAGCATCAATATTGAGGAACCCGAGTTGATTATCAAGTTGCAATCGTACTTCTGCAAAGTTTTGTGCGTTACGGTGTTTCGCTCCAGAAAATATAACATCTTCCATTTTGCTCCCACGCAATGATTTTGCTGATTGTTCACCCAGTACCCATTTAATCGCATCTGTGATATTACTTTTTCCGCTTCCGTTCGGTCCTACAATCGCAGTCACACCTTTATCAAATTGAACTTGCGTAGGTTCAGCAAATGATTTAAATCCTAAAACATCAATAGATTTTAAATAGACCATGACTTACTCCTTGTTCGACAGTTGCAATAATGCTTTTTCTGCTGCTTTTTGTTCAGATTCCTTTTTCGTGCGCCCCATGCCTGATGCCACCGCGACATTATCCAGTAACACTTCTGAAGTGAATTGACGATGATGTGCGGGTCCATCTTCTTTAATAAGGCGATAGGAGACTGTGCTTCGTAACGTTTGATGTGCCATTTCTTGTAATTGTGTTTTAAAATCTACCACTCCACTTAAAGCATTATCCTCAACATATGGAAAAATAATTGCGTTTGCAAACCGTTCGACGACTTCTATACCTTGATCTAAATAGAGTGCACCCACAAACGCTTCAAACGCATCCGCAACTAAAGAAGGTCTCGTACGTCCTCCCGTTTTTTCTTCACCTTTTCCTAATAAAATGAGTTGGTTCAGTTCTATTTTATTCGCAAATATTACAAGTGATGGTTCACACACAATCGTTGCACGCATTTTTGTCAGGTCACCCTCTGGAACATTAGGGTATTTCTCATATAAAAAGCGTGATACCGTCAATTCTAATACCGCGTCTCCTAAAAATTCTAAACGTTCATTATGACTTAAACGTTCCATATTGAAATCATTAATAAAACTAGAATGGGAAAAGGCTTGTTGATAAATTTCTAAATTACGAAAAGGTAAATCGAGTGCCTTCATCTTTTGTTTAAAATTATGTTCAAATGATTTTATTAATGTCTGCTTTCGTAATTTTGCCATCGAGTCTCCTCCATTATCAGTTTTGTAGTCTCAGTGAATGTCTTGGCTTAACATTATGAATTGATTAGTAAAAAATCTGAGTCGAAAAAACGACTCAGATGAAAAGAATTATTTTTCAAGTGTATTAATGTAATTCACAGCATCTCCAACTGTGTTGATTTTTTCAGCTTCTTCATCAGGAATTTCTGTACCGAATTCGTCTTCTAATTCCATAACTAATTCCGCAATGTCAAGTGAATCTGCGCCTAAATCATCTTTGAATGAAGCATCTTCAGTTACCTTGTCAGCATCAACGCCTAAACGGTCAACGATGATGTCTTTTACTTTATCGAAGTTTTCCACAGTGTTTCACCTCCTTTAAAAAGTCAGTGTATCTCTCAATTTCAACCACGATTGAATAGAAATACTAGACTTTTTTATTTTGCCATTTTATCAGAACAAATACAACCATTCTCCAATAAAATTTCGTATATTTAAGATAGGTTTAGTCATCATTTCACTATTTTGCAAAATGATTTTATTCCATGTGCATACCGCCGTTCACATGAATCGTTTGACCCGTAATATATTTTGCCTTATCAGAAGCTAAAAATGCTACTGTATGCGCAATATCTGTATCTTCACCAAAATGACCTAATGGAATTTGCGCTTTCATGCCATTTTTTAAATCCTCATTTAAAGCATTCGTCATATCTGAAACGATGAATCCAGGTGCCACAGCATTCACTGTAATCTGGCGTGAAGCTAATTCACGAGCCGCTGTTTTCGTCATCCCTATAACACCCGCTTTAGAAGCGACGTAATTGATTTGACCTGGGTTACCGACAGCCCCCACAATACTCGTTAAGTTAATGATACGGCCACCTTTTTGTCGTAACATTTGAGGTGTAACTTTTTGAATACAATTGAAGACACCTTTTAAGTTTGTATCAATGACGTCATCCCATTCTTGTTCTTTCATACGCATTAACAAATTATCGCGTGTGATACCTGCATTATTGACTAATATATCAACAGAACCGAATTGGTTTACAACTTCTTTAATCATGGCTTTGACTTCATCAGGATTTGAAACATTTGCTTGAATCGCAAAAGCTTCTACGCCTTTTTCTTTAATTTGATTAACGACCTCTTCTGCTTTTTCTTTGTTGCCTGCATAGTTTATGGCTACGTTATAACCTTCTTCAGCCAATTGTAAGGCAATACTGCGTCCGATTCCTCGGGAAGCACCTGTTACTAATGCTACTTTAGTCATGATTTAACCATTCCTTTACATCTTCGAGCGTTTGAATCGAAGTTAATTTTACATCTCTATCTATTTTTTTAACTAAACCCGACAATACTTTTCCCGGCCCTATTTCAACAAAGTGATCCACGCCTTGATCAATTAACCATTGAATCGAATCAATAAATTGAACAGGTGAATACAATTGCTGAATCATATGCTCATGAATTGTTTGAGCGTCAGTTTCACCTTTAGCGTGTACGTTTTGCACGACAGGGATTTTAGCGTCTGACCATTGAAATTGCGATGTATAGGCCTCAAAATCTTTTTCAATCACTTGCATCATAGAAGAATGAAATGGGCCCGATACTTGTAATGGCATTACACGTTTTGCACCCAGCTCCTTACCTTTTGCTACAAGTTCATCTATTTTTGTTTGATGTCCTGACACCACGATTTGACCTGGACAATTGATATTTGCCGGCTCTACAATTTCAGTCTCAGTTGAAAGTTGTTCGCAAATTGAACGCACTTCATCAAAGCTCAATCCTAATACGGCGGCCATTCCACCAACACCACCTGGAAAAGCTTGTGTCATGAGTTCTCCACGGCGTCTCACAATTTTGACCGCATCGTCAAACGCTAACACCCCACTCATTACAAGACTCGAATACTCACCGAGACTATGACCGATTGTAAAATCAGCTTGAGGTTGTCCCATCGCTGCATAGAGCGCCATACTATGAGTCAGTAACGCAGGTTGTGTATTTTCAGTTTGATTTAAAATGCCTTGTTCATCTTTAAACATCGTATCTAACAAATTAAAATCAACCGTAGCTTGTGCTTCATCTAATACACGTGTGGCTACTTCATCCGTTTGATATAAATCTTGAGCCATTCCGACTTTTTGAGCCCCTTGACCGGGAAACATAAATGCGACTTTACCCATTATTTTCGCCTACCTTTTCACGCATAGTTTCAACAATTTTCGTTTCAGAAGCGATCTTAGCTTGGCGGATCGCTGAATAGAAGGCTTTGGCATTCGAACTTCCATGTGCTTTCACAACAACACCGTCAAGTCCTAATAACACTGAACCGCCATATTCAGAATAATCCAATTGCTTAGCAAGTCCTTTAATATCATTTTTCATGACCAGTAAGGCTAATTTATTTTTTAATTTAGACATTAATGTCCCTTTGATAATTTTACCTACAGACTTGGCCATACCTTCTAAATTTTTCAATATCATATTACCTGTATAACCATCTGTTACGATGACATCAGCTTCATCTTCTAAAATTGTTTTTGCTTCAATGTTTCCTACAAAATGAAGACTGTCGGAGGCTTGCAATAATGCGTATGCTTGCTTTGTCAGTGCATTCCCTTTTTGTGCCTCTGTCCCGATGTTAAGTAACGCCACACGAGGTTGGCTGATTTCACGCACATTTTGTGCATAAATATGGCCTAATAGCGCATTTTGATACAAGTGTTCAGCTTTAGCATCTGCATTGGCCCCAACATCTAAAAATACAACACCTTTTCCTTGAACAGTAGGAAGTGTTACGACAAGAGCGGGTCGTTGAACGCCAGGTAAACGTCCAACAATAAATAAACCTGCTGACATTAAAGCGCCAGTATTCCCAGCAGATACACATGCGCGTGCTTCTCCATTTTTGACTGCTTCTGCCATTTTTACCATTGAACTATCTTTTTTACGTTTAATGGCTCTTACCGGCTCATCTTCCATTGAAATTTGTTCTGTCGTATGATGCACATGTACACGTGGATGATTAATGTGACATTGTGTTTCATCACCAAATAATAAAATTTCTAAATCTTCAAAATCATGAACTGCTTTTTCTACTGCTTCAAGGACAATATTTGGTGCGTGATCTCCACCCATCATGTCAACAGCAATTTTAACCATATGATTCATCCTCACTTATGTAATACATTTTAAATATGCCTTCAAAAACCTTGTTCTTATTTACAAAGGAACGAACGGTCATTTCGTAGTATTTATTATCGTGATGTTCGACGCGTGCTTCAGCAATCACGACGTCACCTAAATAAACCGGTTTGACGAAATGAATGTGACTTTCTTTTGTGAGCACTGATTCATGTTGGACAAGCGCTACACACAACGAATTGGCTTGCGCAAACACCACATGCCCCCTAGCCACGTTATTGCGAGAAAAAACATCCTGGCGCGTAATTGTATATACAGATTTAGCATAATGATTAGACTGTAAATCAACTACATCACCGATAATATCTTTATCTTCCAATGAGCTAATATTTTGATATTGGTCTTTTGCAACACGTTTTACGCGTTCTCTCAATTCAGGGATACTCAGTTGATTTCTATCAAGTCTTATCGTTTGAATACTCACATCATACATTTCACTTAATGCTTGATCTGTAATAAAGGGATTTTGTTGGATGGTATTCTCAATCATTTCGCGTCGTTCATTTTTGGTTCGTTTCATGTTTTAGCCACCCTTATTTAGTACCAAGTCTTAATGGACTTGTTCTTATTTTAACACGCTTTACTGGAAGTTCAAAATAATTTAATGTTACGCATTCATAGGATAGATACATTTGAAAGTTTCTAAAACGACGTCGTCATTCATAGAAAATTCTAAGCCATAATATTGACATGCCTCATTAAAAAAAGAAATATGGTCCTGTCGCCATGCTTCAACCGTGCGATAACCTTCACCTTCGTTTTGAATATGTCTAATATCTACGTCTTTAAACGAGACCACTTGTACATTTGTAGTAATCGTCATACACATTGGATATCTATTTTCGTCTAAAATCATATTCAATTGTCCGACGAAAGGGAGAGGTTCTTGTTCTACGGTATATAAAACACGCGCACTCGTCGTCGCTCTTTTTTCACCGTCTATTACGCGTTGTCCTAATCCATTAGGGTTACTCCCAAAAGACCACGCAGTATAGCTTTCATGATTGAATTCTGGATATAATTCTATAAATCGATACCAAAAATTTCGTTGTCCCATAAAAATCCCCCACTTTTTTCGTCTTATCACCCAAAATTATAACAATGAAATGTTAACGCAATGTTAAAGCATCGGATTTATAAATAAAAAATGAGTGAAGCAAATAGGTAGCCTCACTCACTAAAATTCAACATATAATAGATAGATTTATTAGTCAAAACTTTGATGAAGCATGTTTTCTTCAATAAAATGTCGCAAGTGATCATAATCTTTAGTAAAAAAAGCCCCTGATTGAATGAGTTCTGCTGCTTCGTCACGTGCTACTTCAAGCATACGATAATCCTCTACAATATTGCCGACTAAGAAATCAGGAAGTCCGCTCTGTTTAACACCAAAGAAATCTCCAGGACCACGCATTTCTAAATCACGTTCACTTAACTCAAATCCATCTGTGGTTTGCGTCATAATTTGCATCCGTTCGATACCTGTCTCTGTTTTAGGAGATGCAATCAAAACACAATAACTTTGATGTTCACTACGCCCGACACGTCCGCGCAATTGATGTAATGTCGAAAGGCCAAATCGATCCGCATCATAAATGACCATAAACGTCGCATTCGGCACATTTACCCCTACCTCAACGACCGTCGTTGACACAAGAACATCAATTTCGTGTGCACTAAATTGATGCATGACGAAATCTTTTTCTTCAGAAGACAATTTTCCATGTAAAATTCCAACACGTGCTTTTGGCAACTGCGTTTTTAGATCTTCATAAAGCGCCAATACATTTTGTACATCTTCTAAATGCTCTGAACTTTCGATAAGGGGTGAAATAACGTAAGCTTGCCGTCCCTTTTGAAGTTCGTTTGCCATTTGGTGCAACACTTGATGATAGGCTTCATGTTTTGCCCAAGCTGTTTGAATGGGCTTTCTTCCTTTAGGTAAATGTTTAATAGAAGAGACATCCATTTCACCAAAAACTGAAATAGCTAAAGTTCTAGGGATAGGCGTAGCGGTCATAAATAATACGTTACTAAGTGCGCCTTTTTCACGCAATTTTTGACGTTGCTCGACACCAAAGCGATGTTGTTCGTCTGTAATCACTAAACCGACATTATGGAACATGACATCATCTTGAATTAATGCATGTGTTCCGATGAGACAGTCAATTTCTCCTGTTTTAAGTTGTTCAAGTAACAACTTACGTTTTTTCCCCTTTACAGACCCCGTCAACAATGCCACATTCATCCGTTCTCCAAATAAACCGACTAAACTTTCGGCATGTTGTTCTGCTAATATTTCAGTGGGCACCATAAGCGCGGATTGATACCCTGCCGTTTTTAAGGCATACATACAAATTGCAGCCACTACCGTTTTCCCCGATCCCACATCCCCTTGGAGTAATCGATGCATACGAATAGGTGCTTTTAAATCTCGAAATATTTCATTGACACTCAATTTTTGTCCGTCTGTTAATTCAAAAGGAAGTGACTCAATAAAATCTTTCACTAATTCTAAATCGTAATTGACTTCAACGGCTTGATCTGATGTTTTTTCTAATCGATTTAACCACTGCATTCTTAACTCAAACATGAAAAACTCCGTAAAAGCAAACGTCCTTCTTGCTTTTATTAGTGCTTGTTTATCACGGGCATGATGGAGCGCATGAAGCGTGTCACTTAAAGACTCCAATTTATATTTTTGTCTTAACGCTAAGGGCAACCACTCATGTATGGTTACATCGTTTAATGTATTTTGAATCATTTCTTTTAAGGGTTTTTGTTTTAACCCTTCTTTAACGCGATAAACGGGAGTGAATTGTGATTCTTCACGTTGGGCAAGGTCAAAAATCATTTTTGTACCGTTAATTTCTTGTTTATGTTTAATCCATTTCCCTTTGATAATAACCGTTTGATGTAACTGCATATTTTTTTTGAGATAAGGTTGATTAAAATAGACGACTTTGACTGCGATGCCGTCAATCATTACATGCACAGTCAATTTCGATTTGTTGCGTCCAAAAAAAGCGACAGTAGGTGTAGAATATATCTCACCTTGTACTGTCACTATAGCCTCATTTTCTGCATCACTGAGAGAAATAAGCGTATTATCCTCATATCTTATTGGTAAGTGCAAAATCAAATCTTGCACATTCCAAATATTCATTTCATTTAATATTTGAAGGCGTTTCGGCCCCAACCCTTTAATATCCTTTAATGCATACGGATTTTCTATAAGGTTTACTTTTGTCATGTTAATCACCAAAAATTTGTTGTTTTAAGCGTTGACCCGTTGGTGTACCTGCAAGTCCTCCTCTACCCGTTTCACGAAGGGCAGATGGCATAGTTTGTCCGATGCGATACATTGCATTGATAACTTCATCAGTTGGAATGCGTGATTCAATTCCGGCAAGTGCCATATCTGCAGACACAATTGCATTGGAGGCCCCAGCTGCATTTCGTTTTACACAAGGGACTTCGACAAGACCAGCCACAGGATCACACACAAGACCCAGCATATTTTTCATACAAATCGCAAAACCTTCAGCCGATTGTTGAGGTGTACCTCCTGCAGCTTCAACGACTGCCGCAGCAGCCATAGCCGCCGCCGAACCTACTTCCGCTTGACATCCACCTGCTGCACCAGAAATAGAGGCATTGTTGGCTACCACAAAGCCGAACGCTCCAGATGTCAATAAAAAGTTTAACATATCTGTGCGTGAAAGTTGTAATTTATCCTTAAGCGCGAATAATACCCCAGGTACAACACCGGCGGAACCCGCTGTTGGTGTCGCACAAATTTTCCCCATTGCCGCATTGACTTCATTCGTTGCGACCGCTTTACTGACTGCATCTAATAGCGTGTAGCCTACAATGGACTTTCCGCTTTCTATATACTGTTTCATAAGGACAGCGTCTCCACCCGTTAAGCCCGTTTTCGAAGTGACACCTTGAATGCCTTCTTCTACCGCTTTCTCCATCGTTTCTAAATTGCGATTCATATGTGCGTATACTTCTTCTTTTGAAAGACCTGTCACTGACATTTCTTGTTCCATCATCACTTCATAAATTGCTTTATTTTCTGCTTCGCATTTTGCGATTAGCTCTTTCACATTTTTAAACATATTATCCCCTCCGTCATCTTACGCATCACCCATTAATGAAACAGCCACAACACCTGGTACTTGACGAATTTCATCAAGAATTTGCGCATTGATTTCATCATCAAGTTCACACGTCATTAATGCTTGATCGCCTTTTTCTTTGCGCGCCACTTGCATACTTCCGACATTGATGCTATGGTCACCAATAATATTTGCCACTTTACCTATCGTTCCGAACGTATCTTGATGAAAAACAAGCAGTGTAGGATAATTGCCACTAATCGCCAATTTAAAACCGTTAATCGCTACGATTTCAATTTTACCTCCACCAATCGACACCCCTTCTACTGAAATATGATGATCATCATCAATCATATCAATAATCGCCGTATTAGGGTGCGAGCGCTCCTCGGTCATCTCGATAAAATTCACGCGCATCCCCTCAGCTTTAGCCGTATCTAAACTTGACTCAATACGACTATCATCTGTATCATAGCCGAGCAAACCTCCAACAAGCGCAACATCTGTTCCATGCCCACGATACGTTTCCATAAATGAACCGTATAAGTATATATCCGCACGTTCAGGTTGTTTGCCAAATAAGTCTCTAGCGACCAGTCCAATACGTACGGCCCCTGCTGTATGTGAAGACGATGGACCTACCATTGTCGGTCCTATAATGTCGAAAACACTTTTATATTTCATTAAAATATTCCCCCTTGATTACATCTCTATTGAAGACAATCACATTATAACAAGCTCTTAGAAACTTTAAAATATTGTGATAATGATTACAAACCTTGATATAACGAAAAATCACAGGTTAATGGATTATACCCATTTCCTGTGATTTTACTGTCCTTTATTCAACTGAAAAGAAATAAGGATAAATTGGTTGTTGACCTTGTTGGATTTCAACTTCAACATCTTCATAGTTCGTTTCCATAAACGACTCAATCCATGATGTTTGTGCATCATCGGCTTCTTCTCCAACGATAATTGTTAAAATTTCACTGTCATCATCTAACATTTTTTCTAATGTATTTTGAAGCGTGATTTTAACATCTTTATCGGAAACAACAATCTTATCTTCAACTAGTCCCATAAATGCATCTTTTTCAATGTTAATACCATCTATTTTTGTATCACGTACTGCATAAGTAATAGACCCTGACTTAACATCTTCTAATGATGTCGTCATGACTTCTTGATTGTGCTCTAAATCAGCTGTACTATCATAGTTAAACATTGCAGCGATACCTTGAGGAATTGTTTTCGTTGGGATAACGACAGCATCAACATCAACTATTTTAGCCGCTTGTTGACTCGCCATTTGAATGTTCTTATTATTCGGTAGGATAATCGCACGTTTACAACCGCTTTGTTCGATAACTTTAACGATATCTTCAGTAGAAGGATTCATTGTTTGTCCTCCACTAATCACGTGTGTTGCCCCCATAGATTTGAATAATTTAGTAATGCCTTCTCCCATTGAAATGGTAATAATAGCTGTCTCTACAGGTTCATTTGAACTTTTGTCTGATTCTGTTGATTTCGCCGCTTCTTTTCGTAAAACTTCGCGGTGTTGTTCACGCATATTTTCTGCTTTTACTTTGATGAGTTCACCATATTTTTGACCGAAAGTAAAAACTTCACCTGGTGTTTCAGTATGAACATGAACTTTTACAATTTCATCATCACTAATCACAAGTAAAGAGTCCCCAAATTGACTCATATCGTTTCTAAATTGTGTTTCGTTGAACTTGGCTTTACCTGGAAGAAAACGCACCATCATCTCTGTACAATATCCGTAAACAATATCTTCTGTATTGATGACACCATGAAAGTCGTGATCGTCATTGAAGAAATCCCCAGTATCTACACTTGAAGCTTTCTTTTCGATTTTTTCGCCTTTCATCGCCTTTAAAAAGCCTTCATAAACAAGTGTTAAACCTTTGCCACCACTGTCTACAACACCGACTTCCTTGAGAACTGGCAATAAATTAGGCGTGTTTTCAAGTGAAACTTGAGCCGCTTCATACACATGTTCCATGATCTCTAAACAATTCTTCGTTTCCATTAGCTTTTCAGTGGCCGCATGAGCTGCATCTTTCGCAACTGTTAAAATCGTCCCTTCCACAGGTTTCATCACTGCTTTATATGCAGTATTTACACCTGCTTCAAAACTTTTTACGAACCCTTCTCCATCGATTTCTTTTTCATTTTCCAGTGCTTTTGAAAATCCTCTGAAAATTTGAGATAAGATTACGCCAGAGTTTCCTCGCGCACCCATCAATAATCCTTTTGAGAAAGTTTTTCCTAAATCACCAATATGGCGTGTTGGGTTATTTTGAACTTCTTCACGACCTGATGTCATTGAAAGGTTCATATTCGTTCCTGTATCCCCATCTGGAACCGGATATACATTCAATGCATCTACCATATCTGCATTGTTTGATAAATTTTGCGCTCCCTGTATAATCATTTCGGCAAATAAATCACCGTTGATTTTCATTACCATCCGAATGTCCTCCTATTTGTCTTTCCCGTCATTATTAAACCGTACACCTTGTACAAAGATATTTACAGAATTCACTTTTAACTTTAATGTGTTTTCAAGCGTATATTTCACTGTAGCTTGGACATTTTGTGCAACTTCAGAAATTTTCACACCATAACTTACGATGATATACATATCTACATCTAAAATGCCATTGTCCTCTTTGACTACAATCCCTTTTGCGTAGTTTTCATGGCCTAATATTTCTGCCAATCCATCACGAACTTGTTGACGTGAAGCCATTCCAACGATACCATAGCACTCCACTGCTTTGCCACCGACTACCGATGCAATCACCTCGTTTGAAATATCTATGCTGCCGTAATCATTTGTTATTTCTAATGACATATAAAATCGCCTCCTTATTCAACATATATGGATTTCTTTCATTCAAATGCTCACTTATCGTTACATTTAAATCTCGGCGAACACCTTTATGACATAACGATAAGCTCAGAATTCACCTGTAAAATTACGTCTTAGGTGTGACTCCCAATACAATGATTCATAAATATTTATATCTATCTTACTAAAATTATAACAACCTTGCCATAACGAACTACATAATTTAAAATTTTTGTAAATATATGTAAAGGTTTAATCACAATTTAAGATTATATCAGAAACTAAGCAATGCACAAAGTATTTTCTAGTTATTCCAAGAAGTTTTTATTGCGTTCCAAATTTGAATATGGTATATTACCTTAGTATGTAGTAGCAAAGTGTATTTGTATTTCTTAAAGGAGGTACGATGATGGGTAAACAATGTTTCGTAACAGGCCGTAAAGCGTCTACGGGTAACCACCGTTCACACGCATTAAACTCAACTAAACGTCGTTGGAATGCTAACTTACAAAAAGTTAGAATTTTAGTTGATGGTAAACCTAAAAAAGTTTGGGTTTCAGCTCGTGCTTTAAAATCTGGTAAAGTTACTCGCGTGTAATTATCAGAGGCACCACGCTTGCCATTAAGAGATTAAGTACAATTTAAAACGAACCCCGCGTCTTTATGTGGAAGACGCGGGGTTTTTTGTATATAATCATAGACTTGAGTGATACCTCTTAGCATACACACTCCTCCTAATCATAATTTTAATCTCGACTTCTAATTTGATAAATTAAACCTTCATGTACGGTTACAATTGCATTTTTATCTTTAAATTCATTTGAGATGGTAAGTGTCGATCCTTGTTCAAGGAGAGCTTCATTTAATTCATATTTAAAACCTTTCAATGATAACGACGCCTGATCTGTTGCAGGAATAAAAGAGATGTAGTTGTATTGTTTTTTATGACGTTTTGAATAGGTGCCTGTTGTTAATAACTCTATAATATTATGTTGATCAATAAGTTGAATTTTATGCGCTTTAAACGTTTCATGCTTTAACATTTGCATTGCACCCATAAAATGATCCAAGCGTCCTCCAGTAGCACCGTAAATTTTAATTTTTTTATACCCTAAATCAAGCGCCTTCTTTACAGCATAGGCAAGGTCAGTGACATCTTTTTCCCTCGGCATCACTTCTACATCCATTTGTGCTTGAATCCATCGTCGTTCATCATCAGAAACTGAATCAAAATCCCCTACTGCAAAAACAGGCTGAATCTTTGCCTGTAAAAGGTCATAAGTGCCTCTGTCTACACCTATCCAATCTTCGCCACCCTTTTTTTCAAGTAATCGATTCGGTATCTCCCGAGTACTACACAACAAATGAACTCTTTTTTTCATGAATTATCCCTCACTTTTTAAGTGTCGTAGTGCTTCTTGATATGAATCAAATTTAAAGAAATATGAACCGGCGACAAGCCAATCTGCACCCGCTTCAATCACCTTTGCTGCCGTTTGATGATTGATGCCACCATCAACTTCTATTTTATAGTTAAGTTGGTGCTTCTGTCGATAAGTATGCAAAGCCTGGATTTTTTCTATAGATTGAGGGATAAAAGTTTGTCCTCCGAAACCAGGGTTTACAGACATCACAAGCACGAAATCCACTTCTGATAATATCGCTTCAATCTGATGCCACGAAGTACCTGGATTAAGTACGACACCTGCTTCTTTGCCATGTGTTTTAATCTTTTGAATCGCTCGATGAATATGCGGTGTTGCCTCAATGTGAACGGACACTTTATCTGCGCCTTTTTCACAAAATGCGTCGATATATTGCTCAGGGTTTTCAATCATCAGATGCACATCAATGGGCAACTTTGTTTTTTGACGTAATGCTTCTAACACTGGAAATCCAATCGATATATTCGGGACAAATTGCCCATCCATGACGTCAAAGTGTAAGCCATCTACGCCAGCATTTGTGAGATGTTGTACTTCTTGTTCTAAGTTCATAAAGTCTGCTGATAATAAAGAAGGAAAAATCTTTGTCATTAATATTTCACCTTTCGATTTGAAATTTCATTAAGTAATTGAACATAATGTTGATATCGGAATTCTGAAATTTCTCCGGCCTCTACCGACGCTTTCACGTAACATTTAGGTTCATTGACATGATAGCAGTCCCGAAATTTACATTGTTCTCCATAGCGACTGATTTCTATGAAGTTGTCTCGCAAAGTTTCTTTATCGATGTGGTCAAAATCTAGCGCACTAAACCCCGGGGTATCTGCAATAAACCCCTGCGCTCTAGGATATAATTCGACATGTCGCGTCGTATGTTTTCCTCGATTGAGCGAAGTAGAAATTTCATTCGTCTCAATGTTAAACGTAGGTTGAAATCTATTTAATAAGCTAGACTTACCAACTCCAGATTGACCACTCAACACAGCCAAACCCGGTTCCCATTCTGTAAAAATTTCGGATGCTGCATCATCTTTGCCCACAAATTGGGTCGCATAACCGATATCTTCATAAATGCTCAATATGTTTTCAATTTCGTTTATTTCTTCTTTTGTTGCTAAATCTTTTTTCGTAATGACGATGCGTGGCTTTAATCCATATGAATGACCGATAACGAGGAAGCGGTCAAGTAATTGTGTTGAAAAGTTAGGAGATACCGCACTCATCACAATCACTAATAAATCTATATTACTGACAGGGGGACGCTTCAATTCATTTTTACGTGGATGAATATGATGAATATAACCTGAGGCATGTGTTTCATCATCAATATCCACAATATCCCCCACTATGGGAGAGATTTGCTTTTTCCTAAATAGCCCTCTCGGCTTAGCGTCATATAACGTTCCATCAACATCAACGCGATAGACACCACTGAGTGATCTAATGATTCGACCTGTTTTCACAATTGCACCTCGTTTATAAGATAGTTTTCTATTATATTATAGCAAAGGTGACGTTGAAATCACATTCACAATATAGGCGTGTGGCATGACCGGAAGTTTGTAAAATCACCACTATCCTTGGCTTAACATCATAAATTTAGGAATCAAACCGTTTTCTACACTTACTTATACACGCACACTAAAAATCCTACTCACAAAACATTTCATTTGCGAGTAGGATGTGTATAAAAACAAATGTACGATGTGTCTTTTATTTAAAATTTAACGTTGCACACGTGGGCGAACACGATGAATCACTGGACCGCTTGTCACTTTACCAGGGAATTGATCTAATTTTACACTTAAATCTTGTACGGGTGCATCAAAATCAATTTTAGTTGCAAAATACTTAATCGTTTCTTCCATAATAATGATGGTCATCCATTCTCCAGCACAACGATGATTTGTATAGAAGTCACCGCCACCTTGAGGGATTAAATCAAATGGACTGCCATCCCAGTTTTCAAATCGATCAGGATTGAATTGATATGGATTTTCAAACAATTCAGGATCATGTGTTGTACCAAAAATATCTAGTAATGTAAACGTTCCTTTTTTAATTTTAAAGCCATCAAATTCCACATCTTTTTTGAGTTTACCTGGTAAAAATGGAACAAATGGGAAAATACGACGGACTTCTTGCGCAAATTTGTAGGCATAATTTGGGTCATCCGCGACTTGCAATTTAATACGCTCTTGATCAAATTCAAGCATTGCTTTTACTGCATAGCTCACAAATCGATTGATTGCTGCAAGAGGACGTACCACATTCATTAATTCAACTGCGCATAAATGTGGATCCATTTGATGTCCTTTATAATCTTTCCAATGCGCAAACTCATAGAGTGCTGTTCCTGGTTGGGCTTTCATTTTGCCTTCACGTACCGCGACAATTTGATTTTCTAAAAACTTTTCAACGCGAGCACGCGCTTTTTTCGCTTTACGATAACCGCCACCAAATGTTTGACCCAAGCCTTGGAATGAATCAATCATGATGTCCATATCACGTGCATTGCGCTTAGCTTCTTCAGATGTTTGTTGGAGACCTGCCCATCTAAATCCTATTTTTGTCAAAATATAAATTGACGTTTTATATATATTTACTTCGTCTTGACGTTGCATCTCTTCTGTGTGCATAAACCAGTAGTTACGTGTAAGGTCACGCAAATATTTAAGATTTTCTTCCGTCATGAGTGACATGAAGAGCGCCTTACGATCCACATGAACTTTACCTTTAGTCGTGTGTATCGCACCTTTACCAAAAAGGGTGTTCACAACACGTTTTGGTAAAGTTTTTTCGCGTTGCATAAGCTCATTATCGTAAAATAATTCAGCTGCTTCTTTTCCGCTTATCACTGTCATGGGTTTCATACCAATTGCAGCTGTTTCAAAGGCTTTAGTACCAAATTTTTCTAAACGACACGGCACATATGTATATGCCTCATTCAAAATTTTAAACGTGTTATCTAAGCCAGAATCTTTAGGTAGTTTTTTCGCCACTTTTACGTTCCCCCCGAAATTCATTTTCTTTCATTTTACCCTATTATAACGTGTTTTAATCCCAATAATCTAATAAAAAAAGCCATTCATTCACCTTTTCTATGTCGCTTCCGATGGCATAAAAAAGGTAGGACTCAGTGACAAAAATGCCTTTTATCACAAAGCTCCTACCTTAGTTTTTATACATCATCATAGGCTATTGTTTTATCATTAACCGTTTTTCCATCTACCTTCACGGTGTAACTCGCTTCACTGTCTTTTTCTATCACAAAGCTTAAATTTTGCGTAATCGAGCGAGTTATTGTGAATGATTCTATAGGTGCCTCACCATTGCTATTTTTATCTTTTTTGAAAATCTCAACTTTTTGAGGTTTTCCTGCTTTACCTGTATACGGTATCGTAAAACTTTCTTGATACGTTTTGTCTTTAGCTGTATTATCCTCTTGACTATCATCATCAGCTGTAGACTCATCTGACTTTTCACCTTTAGAAACGATGAAACGCACTGTACTTCCTTCATCGACTTCTGCTTTCTGAGGTGAGTGCTTGATAATATCGCCTTCTTTTATCTTATCGTCAGCACGCTCACCATCAACTTGCACGGTTAATCCTTTTTGTTCAAGTTCTTTTTTGACTGTCTCAAAATTTTTGCCTGTATAGTCGTCTACATAAACTTGTCTTTTCCCTAGTGATTCAGTTATATCTACACGGTCTTTTGACACTGCCACTTTTTGACCTGGACTAATACTTTGACCTTCAATATTACCTTTCGCGATATCGTGTTGCGTGTAGGCAGTGGTGAAGTGAACATTTTTAAAGCCCAAATCTTGTAGCATTTTCTCCGCTGTTGCTTTCGTTTGACCAATTAAATTTGGCATTTCTTCAATGTGTTCACCTTTAGAAATAACAATATCTACTTTCGATCCTTGTTCCACTTTTTCGCCAGCTTCAGGTTGAATTTTCATAACGCGATTTTTAGCATATTCATCACTATAATCTTGCGTAATACGGCCAACTTTCAGTTTATTGTCTTTTAACATTTTTTCTGCCTGATTTTCAGTTTTACCTAGTACATTAGGCACTTGACTATATTTATTACCCATCATTGCAGCGGCCGCAAAAATAAATAGGCTGATGAATAGCAATATAAATATAAACACAAAGGCTATCTTTTTCCCTCTCGACCGCTTCGGATGCGCAGGCGTCACTGACGGTGATTGTTGGGAGGACGAAGTGACAACTGGAATTTGAGTTGTTTGTTGAACAGTTTTCGCTGATTTTGGCTCATTTTTTAATGTATCTTTGTTGATCGCAATCGTTTTCGTTGCACTTTCGTCAGTTTGATAGCGCGCTTCATCTTTTCTTGCTTCTGAAAGTGATGATTTGAGATCGTAATGCATCTCTGCAACAGAGCGATAGCGATACGATTGATCTTTTTCAGTCGCTTTTAGGATGACGTTACTCAATGATTGAGGGACGTCATGTCGTTGCTCTGTAACGTTGGGGACCGCATCTTGAATTTGTTTAATCGCAATACTTACTGGCGTTTCACCAGTAAATGGTGGGTGGCCAATCAGCATTTCATAGAGCACAATACCTAGCGAATATATATCTGATTGTTCACCGGTTTTTTCACCTTTTGCTTGCTCTGGTGATAAGTATTGTACTGTTCCTACGACATGATTCGTTTGTGTCATTGCCGTTTCACTTAGTGCTTTCGCAATACCAAAGTCAACAATTTTAAGGGTTTGATTGCGATCGATGATAATATTTTGAGGCTTTATATCTCGATGTACAATGCCTTTTTCATGCGCATGTTGTATCCCATTAAAAATTTGTTCTGCAAATTGAATCGCTTTTTGCGGCGACAATTGTCCATGCGATTTAATGTAATCTGAAAGTGTTGGTCCTTCAATGTACTCCATCACAAGAAAGAAACAGTCATCTTCTTCCCCTACATCTAGCACACTGACAATATTTTCATGAGATAAAATGGTCGTATTCTGAACTTCTCGTTCAAAACGGGCAATGGTTTCATGCTTTTCATTTGGTGAGACATGTATCATTTTTACTGCGACTTGGCGATTCAGTATTTGGTCCCAAGCCACATAAACATTACTCATGCCTCCGCCACCTAATATATGCTTAAGTTCATAACGCTCGTCTATAATACGGCCAATCATACAGGCTCACCTGCAATTTCTGCAAGTATAAATGAAGTATTATCTTTTGCCTCGTAAGATTTTGCGAGCTCTAAAATCGCCTCTCCAACTTCAGCCAACGTCGCATTCGATTTCAATACATTATGAATCTCTTTTAAAGGTACGTAATCAGTTAAACCATCAGAATTAAGTAGCAAGTATTGGTAAAAGTGGATACGCTTTGTAAACACATCAGGCGACACACGTCGATCTGTCCCCATCACTTTTGTAATGATATTACGGCGTGGATGGTGTAGTGCTTCTTCTTCAGTAATTTGACCTAGCATCACAAGTTGATTCACAAACGTATGATCAATCGTCACCTGATTAAAATGGCGCCCATTGACGAGATACGCTCTTGAATCACCAATATTCGCAACCACAATGTGGTGATCATAAACTAAAGCACACACACATGTTGTCCCCATCCCTTTATATGAAGACTGACTTTCAGAAAGCTGAAATAATTCACGGTTAATGGTTTGAAGTGTATGTTTCAGCCAAGTCTCAGCACGCTCTTGTTCAATATAGTTTTCTTCTTCAAATCGTGATTGCAGGGCCTCTACAACAAATTGGGAAGCTACTTCACCAGCTTGGTGCCCTCCCATCCCATCACAGACAACGATTAATTGCTGTTCTGTTTGATTGAAAAATATACCACCAGCGTCTTCATTTTGTTCCCGATAAAAACCAACATCTGTAAATAATTCTGCGTTTAACATCGTTTCTACCTCGTTTCTGCTTCACGTTCTTTTGCACGTAGTTGTCCACACGCTGCATCTATATCTGAACCTTGTTCACGTCTAATTGTAGCATTGATTCCTAAACGTTTTAATTCTTTTTCAAATTTAAAAATATCATCTTTAGGTGTTTTAACATAATTACGCTCTGGTACATGGTTCACTGGGATAAGATTCACATGACAATTCAATGGCTTAATTAAGGCAGCGAGCTCTCGTGCATGCTCAAGTTGATCATTGACGCCACCGAACAACCCATATTCAAACGTAATGCGACGATTCGTTTTTTCTTGATAATATTGTATGGCTTCCATCAATTTATTCACATCGTAGGCTCTATTAATCGGCATTAATTTTGAACGAATTTCATTATTTGCCGCATGTAAACTTACAGCAAAGTTAATTTGTAATGATTCGTCTGCAAAATCATAGATGCGCGGAATAATGCCTGATGTGGACACCGTAATGTGACGTGCACCAATATTTAAGCCTTCATCGTGATTTACAATTTTCAAAAAGTCCATCATTTCATCATAGTTTTCAAAAGGTTCCCCAATCCCCATAATTACAATAGAGGATACCCGTTCATCTGTCTCATCTAAAGCTTTTTGTACCGTTAATACTTGAGAAACGATTTCGCCAGCTTCAAGGTTACGTTTCAGTCCCCCCAAAGTTGAAGCACAAAAAGTGCAACCAATACGACAGCCCACTTGTGTTGTTACGCAAACTGAATTCCCATAGTCATGACGCATTAATACAGTTTCGATTGTGTAGCCGTCTTGTAATTGGAATAAAAATTTAATAGTGCCATCTCGACTTTCTTGCTTAACCACGGTTTCTAATGTAGTAATGACAAAATTGTCAGCTAAAAGTTGACGTAAATCTTTCGATAAATTCGTCATCTCTTCAAAAGCATCCACACGTTTGTCATAAAGCCATTCATAAATTTGTTTCGCTCGGAAACTTTGTTGACCATGCTCACTTAGCCACTGTTTCATCTCATCATAACGTAAAGAATAAATCGATTGTTTCTCGAAATCAGGTAAAAATTTATTTTTCTTCTTCTTTTCTGCAGTGATCATTTCGCACGTTCCTTTCTTTTAATTTTCGTAATGAAGAAGCCATCTGTATTCAAATCTTGAGGTAACAGTTGTAAGGTGCGCGTTGTTTGACCATTTACTGGATTGATAAAGGGTTCAAACTCAAACTCAGGATGCGCTTTTAAAAATGTATAAATCACATTTTCATTCTCCATCTGCTCAATGGTACATGTGGAATAAACGAGCGTTCCTCCTTCTTTTAAGGCATGTACAACGTTTTCTAATATTTTCAACTGTACTTCGACGAGAGAAGCAACTTGCGCCTCAGTCATCGTATATTTAATTTCCGGTTTATGTCGTAGGACACCTAAACCACTACATGGGGCGTCGACAATAATTTTGTCATATTTTTTTGTGTATGGCGTCGTAGCATCATGAACGAATGCTGAAATGTTCTTCAATTTTAATTTATTTATATTCTCTTCAATTAACGTAATTTTATGTTCGTGAATATCTGTCGCATCAACGTGACCGGTATTTTTCATTAATTCCGCTGTTTGGCAAGCTTTTCCACCTGGTGCACTACAGCAGTCTAATATCTCTTCCTCATGTTGTGGATTTAATATTTCAGCGACAAACATCGAACTTTTATCTTGAATACTCAATTTGCCTTCTTTAAACAAGGTTGCGTCCATCACGGTTCCATGAGAGATATGCAAACAGACATCTATATGTGTATCTTTTTCTACGGTATAACCTTCACTTTGAAGTTGTTCAACTGCGGCATCCACAGATAATTGCGTTTTATTTACGCGGACGGTTTGTGGAACCGGGTGTTGCATCGCTTTTAAGATAGCTTCAGTTGTTTCTATCCCGTAATGCGTTTTCCAATGCTTCACAATCCACTGTGGCATACTATATTGAATAGATAAGCGTTTAACCTCATCTTTGATAGCCGTTAAATCAGGCAAATCTTCTGTGGTGACACGTCTTAAAATAGCATTAACGGTATTCCCTGTTTGTTGACCTCCACGCTTTTTCGCAAGTGTTACGGCTTCGTTAATAATGGCATGCGTTGGTATTTTATCCATATAAATGAATTGGTAGAGGCTCATCCACAATAACCGACGTACCCATCCTTTAATTTTTGTTTTGATAAAAGGCTTTAAATAATAATCTAGCGTCAATTTGTGCTGAATCGTGCCGTAAACTAATGCGGTCAACAATCCTCGATCTGCAGCACTTAAAGATTCGCGCGTTAACACTTCATTAATCTTCAAGTTACTATAGGCGCCCTCTTTAAATACCGCTTCTATCGTTTCAAGACTTAATGCGCGCACTGTAGTCATTTATCCTAAGTCCTTTCCAACAAGCTCTTCTTGATATCCACTTAAAAAATTGGCTGTTGGCATGCGTTTTTTACCCGCCAATTGAATTTCTTTTAACGCAATACTTTCACTTGAACCTGTTCCGACAATGATTTGTTTTTTTGTCGTTCGAATAATTTTCCCCGCTTCACCTGTTATATCCTTCACAATATCAGCAGCATAGATTTTCATGACTTTATCATCAAAGCGCGTTGAAGCGACCGGCCATGGTGAAAGGCCACGAATATGATTGAAAATCGTACGTGCATCTTGTGACCAATCAATCCACTCATCTTCACGTTGAATATTTGAAGCAAATGAAGCATTCGTATCGTCTTGTGCGGTACGTGGATTTGTGCCGTTTAAAATAGAGGGTAAAGTGTCACTTAACAACTTTGTGCCTAACGCACTTAATTTATCATGCATCGTACCCACGTTATCTTGATCTTCAATCGGTAAGGCTTGTTGAGCAATCATATCACCAGCATCAAGTCGTTCTACCATATACATAATCGTTACACCTGTTTCACTTTCTCCATCTATGATGGCTTGGTGAATAGGTGCACCTCCTCGATATTTTGGGAGTAATGAGGCATGTACATTCACTGCCCCATATTTAGGGTGGTCAAGTAACGCTTTTGGTAATAATTGTCCAAATGCTGCCGTTACAATCAAATCATACTCCATATTTAATAATGTGTTTAGTGTCTCAGAGTCACTGAGTTTTTCCGGTTGATATACAGGGACATCATGCGCCATAGCAACCTTTTTTACCGGGGGTGGTGTCAACGTCCGTTTTCGTCCAACAGGGCGATCTGGTTGTGTAACGACCGCAACAACCTCATAAGATTCTATTAACATTTCTAAAATCGAAGTCGAAAAATCTGGTGTCCCCATAAAAACAATTTTATTCTTCGTCATAATACGCCTCCAATTCTTGTTCTGTAATCTCTCTATCCATTATATCTGTAAATAATATGCCATTTAAATTGTCAATTTCATGTAAAATCATTCGTGCGATATCATCATAAGCGGTGAGCTCAACTTCGCGCCCATATATATCTTGGCTTTTTACGGTAATCATTTGACTTCGCGTCACTTCACCAAAACGATGAGGTACACTCAAACAACCTTCTATCTCCGTAACTTGTTTTTCTGACGCCTTGATAAGCGTTGGATTAATCAACTGTAAAAGTCCATCTTGTTCCATGTCTACAAGCGCGATTTGTTGAGAGATTCCAATTTGAGGGGCACTCAGTGCTTGGCCACCCGACTCATACATCGTATCTTCGAGATCTTGAAAAATTTCCGTCAAAGTCGAATCAAAAGTTTCTACACGGTTTGCTTTTTTATGAATGAGTGGATTGTCATCTGTTAAAATTTTCTTAATTGCCATCAGTCTTTCTCCTATTAAAATTCATCATTATATTATAGCTTAAATTGCCAAAAAATGCGATGTAGGTTCACACTTGTTTCCGCATTTGTTGTCATTTGAAATTTTACGCTTCCTTCAAGTCAGGCCACGCATTCTTTTAGCGATAGGACGCTACTATCATTACTTAAAGAAAGTGGAATTAAACGCCTTCGTTTATGGATACACCTCATTCAAAAATTTAATTATGGCCTTTAAATTTGTAATAGAAGAGCCATCAAAATTTTTCTGTGGGTAAATTTTGATGGCTCTCTCAGTTTTTGCGGGCGCTCTTGACACTCGCGCTCTCTTATTCATGTCGTCACGATGGTCTCATTTTAACATTTCATGTCTTACATCATATTGTAAGGATGAATGTCTATTTTTAACGCTAACTTATCTTTGACATATTGCTCATGATAGTAATCATCTAAATAGGTTAATGCATGAACCAATGAGGGTTCACTTTTGTATTTTACAAGCACTTGAAAACGATGTTCGTGGTTGATTTTAGGAATCGCCGCAGCTGAAGGACCTAAAATGAATGCCTTATCTGATAAATGCTGAATTAAAATTTGATGAACATGTGTGGCTGCTTGTAAAACTTTTTTCATATTTTCATGCGTGATTGTAAAATTAATCAAATAATAATAAGGGGGATATTGTCCGATTTGTCTAAAACGCATTTCCTTTTGATAGAAATTTAAATAGTCATTGGACTTCACATCTTGAATGGCATAATGGTCTGGATTATACGTTTGAATTATGACCTCTCCGGTCTTTTCATGACGTCCCGCGCGTCCAGCCACTTGTGTCAGTAATTGGAACGTACGCTCGCTTGCACGAAAATCTGGCAAATTTAATAAAGTATCCGCGTTTAACACACCCACTAATGTAATGTTTGGGAAATCTAGGCCTTTCGCAATCATTTGCGTGCCTAATAAAATATCTCCTTCTCCCTCGCCAAATTGACGTAACATTTTTTCATGACTGCCCTTTTGCGTCGTCGTATCGACATCCATTCGAATCACACGCGCCTCTGGAAACATCTCATTTAGTACTTCTTCTACTTTTTGCGTCCCTGTCCCCATTTGTCGAATATGCTCACTTTCGCAATTAGGACATTGAAATGGCGCCGCTTCTTGATAACCACAATAGTGGCATTTTAATTGATCCGTGGATTTATGATACGTTAATGAAATGTCACAATTAGGACACTGTGGGACGTGTCCACAATCACGACAAAGCATAAATGAAGCATAACCTCGACGGTTCAGAAAAAGCACTGTTTGCTCTTGTCGGTCCAATCGTGCTTGAATCGCCGTTCTCAGTTGTTCTGAAAACATAGAACGATTCCCTTGCGCCAATTCCTCTCGCATATCACAAATCTCTATTTGAGGTAAAGGCTGTTGATTGACGCGAGAAGGCATAGATAATAAATGATACACCCCTTTTTCAGCACGCGCATAACTTTCTAAACTCGGTGTCGCACTTCCAAGTACTAAAGGGCATTGATGATAACGTGCACGCCAAAGGGCGATATCTCGTGCATGGTATCGTGGATAGTCTTCTTGTTTATAAGTCGCCTCATGCTCCTCGTCAATAATGATAATTCCTAAATTTTTAAAAGGCGCAAAAACACTGGAACGCGCACCAACACTCACGCTTGCACGGCCATCTCTAATTTTTTGCCATTCGTCATAGCGTTCCCCTTTTGATAGCGCAGAATGTAACACTGCGACTTCATCGCCAAATCGTCGTTTAAAACGGTTCACCATTTGAGGTGTTAACGCGATTTCAGGGACTAACATCATGGCCGTTTTCTGTTGCGTCAGAACTTGATCAATAATCTGTAAATAGACTTCTGTTTTTCCAGAACCTGTCACACCATGAAGTAAAAATGTTTCTGATTGCTCTTCATACAGTGCTTGTTGGAGTTGATCAAATGCGTGTTGTTGTTCCTCAGTTAATGCTCGTTTGGCTTCCGCCTCAAATATTCGCCCTGCATAAGGGTCACGTTCAACAATCGCTTCATATTTTTCTAAAATCCCTTTTTGCGTTAACGTTTTAATAGAGGAATTTGAAAAACCCATATCTAAAAGTTCTTTCAAAAAAACGTCACGTCGTTGTTCATCTAGTAAAAATGCGACGAGTTCATGCTGTTTAGGATATTTTTCTAAATGCGCTAATAACGCATCCCCTTCTTCAAGTTGAGCCAATCGAACGGCTTTCTGGGTTTTTTTCGTCGTCGTTTGATTCAATAATGTCACTTCACGAAGACGCCCATCCGCTAAATAAGGTTGTAACGTTTGAATCATTTCATCTTTTTGCGCTTGTTGATAGCGATACTGGCCATTTGCATCGAAATATGATATCACGGATTGTGGCAATTCGGCTTCAGGCGTTATTTCAAAAACTTTCGTATATTTAGCTTTAATGGCACTCGGTAACATCGCTTCTAAAATCGAAATACGCTTAGAAACAAAATATTGACTAAACCACGCACTTAATTGGACCAATTCTTCTGTCAATTCAGGTTGAATATCTTTCACTTCAAGCAAGGATTTAATTTTGGATAAGTCATATTCCGCCTCTTCTTCAGATATCACTTGCATGACATAACCTTGAATTTTTCGAGGACCAAAAGGAACAATAACGCGAACACCGGGTTGCACCACTGACTGTAAATCTTTCGGTATGCGATAATCAAATGTTCTGTCGACGCTTTTTGAATCGATATCGACAATCACTTGAGCGATAGTCATGTCCATGCACCTGCTAATGCATCCAAAATATGGCGTGCGACCTCAATTTTCGCGCCTTTTGGAATGGCTACTTCTTGTCCCTCTTTAAAGTACATTGTGACTTCGTTTTCATCTGAGCTAAAACCAATGGATCTATCGCCTACATTATTGGCAATAATGACATCCGCATTTTTACGTTGAAGTTTGTCTTGTGCATAAGTCGCCACATGTTGTGTCTCAGCCGCAAAACCTACTAATTTTTGATGTGTTTTATGTTCCCCTAAGTACTTTAAAATATCTTGTGTTCGTTTAAATTCTACGGTGACATTGCCGTCTTTCTTTTTCATTTTATGCGTTAATGGTGCCACCGGTGTATAGTCTGAAACAGCAGCAGTTTTAAAAATAATATCTTGTGTTAGATAGTGTGTTTTAACTGCTTCAAACATTTCTTCTGCACTTTGAACGTGAATCATTTCTACGCCTTCAGGTGGTGTGATAAACGTAGGGCCTGAAACTAAAGTTACTTGAGCCCCTTCTGCTACAAGCGCTTCTGCAATCGCATACCCCATTTTGCCAGAAGCTCTATTGGAGACGAAACGGACGGGATCGATCACCTCGACGGTTGGCCCTGCCGTAATTAAAACTTTTTTATTTTTAAAATAAGACAACGCGTGAGACACTTTAGCAGAAGTTGGACTAGATGGTGTATTTTGACCTTGCTCTATCGCTAAAATAATATCCATGGGTTCTGCCATACGTCCTTTTGCGACATATCCACAAGCAAGAAATCCCTCACCCGGTTCAATCATATGATAGCCATCTTCTTCTAACACACGCATATTATGCTGAATTCTAGGATTCTCATACATATGAACATTCATTGCTGGCGCTAAAAATTTAGGTTTAGCTGTAGCTAATAATGTGGACGTCACCATATCATCTGCAATACCATTGGCGAGTTTTGAAATAGTATTTGCAGTGGCAGGTGCCACAACGACAATATCTGCCCAATCTCCTAAGGCAATGTGTTGAATTTCTTCTGGATTTTCCTCTACGAACGTATTCGTATAGACCGCTTGCCGACTGATAGCTTGAAAAGACAAAGGGGTTAAAAATTCTTGCGCATGTGCGGTCATCATCACCCGAACATGATAACCTGCTTGTGTTAATTTACTAGTTAAATCGATGGCTTTGTATGCTGCAATACCACCAGTCACTGCGAGTAATATATTTTTCATTTATTCCACTCCTGTTAGCACTCTTGATTCGATTATAGTATAGCCTTGTCTTGTTTTCACATGATAGGTATTTAAATAAATGCTTCATGGTGTTAATAGATTTCATATAGCAAAAGGCCAAGACATCTATTTGTGTAGCTGTCCTAGCCTTTATGTTTACCAATATCGGTATGTGTTATTAGAAATTTTTAGGGTCAACGTAAGGATGTACTTTGTTCGCAGCGATTTCTTCTAAAGCACGTCCTACTGTTTTTTTACTTTGATAGTCATTCAATAATAAATGTTCAGGGTCCGCCTGAATTTCACGTGCGCGCTTTGCAGCGGTAGTCGCAATTAAATATTTAGAACTGATTTTATCTTGTAATTGATGAATAGGTGGATATAACATTATTTTTTAGCCTCCAATAACATTTTTCGATATTTTGCTTCAATACGTTCACGCTTTAAGTGTTCTGCTTCTACAATAGCTTGAATTCGGTCTTTCGCAAGGTCAACCTCATCATTAACTACGACATAATCGTAAAGATTCATCATCTCAACCTCTTTACGCGCTTCATTAACACGGCTTTGAATTTTTTCTTCAGATTCCGTCCCACGTCCGATTAATCGTTCTCTCAAATGATCTAGACTTGGAGGCGCTAAAAAGATAAATAGTGCATCAGGAAATTTTTTGCGAACTTGTTTTGCCCCTTCAACTTCGATTTCTAAGAAGACATCATGTCCAGCATTCATTGTCTCTCTTACATACTGAACAGGTGTGCCATAATAATTGCCCACATATTCAGCGTATTCAATAAACGCATCTTCTTCAATGAGCTTTTCAAATTCATCCCTTGTTTTGAAAAAATAATCCACGCCATCTGTTTCTCCAACACGCATCGAACGTGTCGTCATTGAGATTGAATATTTATAAGATGTCGTCGGATCATCAAAAATCCGCTTTCGAACTGTGCCCTTTCCTACACCAGAAGGGCCTGAGAGTACTATAAGTAAGCCTTTTTCAGTATCCATTCCTTACGACCTTTCCTTCGCTATTCTCTAGTTATTAACATATCTTACCATAATTTCAATTCTATTGTATAGAGTTGATATATAGAAAAGTTTCAATCTGCACATTAGAATTTTGCGTGTTATAATGAAACAATGAATTTTAATAAAGGTGGCCCGAAAACATGGCATTTGATGGACTTTTCACTCGAAAAATGGTTGAATCCCTTCAACCCCTCGTCTCTGGACGTATTCACAAAATAAATCAACCGGAAAACGACACCATTTTAATGGTTGTGCGACAAAATCGTAAAAATCATCAATTGTTGTTGTCCATTCATCCAAATTTCGCCCGAATACATCTCACAGAGAAGAAATACGACAATCCTTTTGAACCTCCAATGTTCGCACGTGTTTTCCGCAAACATTTAGAAGGCGGGATTATTCAAGCAATACGGCAAATTGGTAATGACCGACGTGTTGAAATTGATGTAATCAGTAAAGATGAAATTGGTGATACGATTCATCGCACTATTATTTTAGAAATTATGGGTAAGCATAGTAACCTTATACTCGTTAACGATAACCGCAAAATCATTGAAGGTTTCAAACATCTCACTCCCAATACCAATCAGTATCGTACTGTGATGCCGGGATTCGAGTACGAAGCGCCGCCCACACAAGATAAGCACAACCCGTTTGACTATGAAGGGACAGATGTTTTAAAATTCATCGATTTTAATGCTGGGCGCATTGATCGTCAACTCTTACAAACCTTCGAAGGCTTTTCGCCATTGATTACAAAAGAAATCACCGCACGCCGTCAATTCATGACAACAACGACTTTGCCTGAGGCTTACGATGAAGTTTTAGCAGAAATCGATGAACCTGCAAAACCTGTTTTCCATAAGAACCACGACACCGGTAAAGAAGATTTTTATTTTATGGATTTAGAACAATTTTACGATGACAAAATTGAATATGCGTCGCTTCATCAATTGCTAGATCGATTTTATGAAGCACGAGGAGAACGAGAACGTGTCAAACAACGCGCGAATGATTTAGTCAAACTTGTTCACCAATTACTTCAAAAAAATCAAAATAAATTGTCAAAATTAATAGATGAACAAGAGGGCACTCAAAACAAAGAACAACAACAATTGTTTGGAGAATTGATTACCGCAAATATTTATCAACTTAAAACTGGAGATGCCTCATTAACTACATTAAATTATTATACAGGTGAAGAAGTGACGATTTCGCTTGACCCGACCAAGTCACCTGCAGATAACGCACAATATTACTACAAACAATATAACCGTTTAAAAACACGTGAGCGTGAATTAAAACATCAAATTGCCCTGACGCAAGCCAATATTGATTATTTCGAAAATATTGAACAACAATTGTCACATATTACCGTGCATGAAATTGACGACATTCGTGATGAACTCGCAGAACAAGGATTTATTAAACAACGTAAAAACGTCAAGAAAAAGAAAAATGCACAAATGCAACTTCAAACTTATATTTCTACTGATGGAGATACTATCCACATCGGTAAAAACAATAAGCAAAATGACTATTTAACTAATAAACTCGCTAAAAAATCACAACTTTGGTTTCATACTAAAGACATCCCTGGGAGCCACGTCGTAATTATGGCTGAATCTCCAAGTCAAAACACCATTGAGGAAGCGGCAATGATAGCCGCTTACTTCTCAAAGGCTGGACAATCTGGACAAATACCTGTTGACTATACAGAAATTAAACATGTGCACAAACCAAGCGGTGCGAAGCCTGGATTTGTCACGTATGATAATCAAAAAACACTATATGCTACCCCTGACTATGATAAAATCAAAGCCTTACAAAAAAATGATTAGGTCCGTGTGACCTAATCATTTTTTAGTTTCAGGAAGTGCGAGTTGGAAGTTAACTCCAAATTTATCTTGTACCCATGCAAATTCTCGATATTGTGGTTGCATTTCCGTTTTCGGCATTAAAATAGCACCACCGTCTTTTAAGCCATTGTATAAAATATCCATTTCATATTGGTCTTTCGCAGTGACAAATAAGGACATCGCAGGATTCATTTCAATCTCTGTCCCATTCATATTATCAATTGCCATGAACACTTGACCGTTTAATTTGAAAATCGTATGTTGAACTTTACCTTCATATTGTGGTGTCGTATTGTCGTATTTTACCATCGTAATAATTTCACTATCTTCAAAGAGAGATGTATATAACTGAACGGCTTCTTCCGCATCCCCATTGAACATTAAAAATGTTGTAATTTTAGGTATTTTCATTTAAGTTCTCCTCCTCAATGTTAAAGGTCGCGTGCTGCCTTTAACATGATTATCTTTTTAACTTTCACTTATTAATATAACCCGTTACAATAGAAATAAATCATAAATTGGAGGCAAAATCACAATGATAAGCATGAATTTAATTATACCTATTCTTGTCCTTTTACTTATAATGCTCATCGGCTATGCATTCGCACGCTGGTTTTTAAGATAAAATGTTATCCAAATTTACAACAAGGCGACTAGGCATAGCGCTAGCCTAATAGAAGAGAGGCAACAAAATTTACCTCAGAGTAAAATTTGTTGCCTCTCTTCTTTTGAACGATGAACAACCTAACCTCTATTAAAGTGTATCTCTCCATTGAACGAGTGAGTCTATATCTTCTTTAGCAATTTGACCTTGTTCTGCAGCCACTTCAACAAGCTCATCAAAAGAGCTTAAAGTATAAAACGGCACATCCGCTTCCTTGAACATGTCATCTGCTTTTGATAAACCATAAGTAAAAATGGCAACGACACCTAACACTTCCGCCCCTGCTTCACGTAAGGCGTCTACTGCAGTGATAGATGATCCTCCAGTTGAAATTAAATCTTCAATGACAACCACTTTTTTCCCAAGACTTGCTGCACCTTCAATTTGATTTTGTTTGCCATGACTTTTACTTTTAGAGCGTACATAATTCATCGGTAATTTCATTTTTTCTGAAATAAAAGCGGCATGAGGAATACCAGCCGTCGCTGTGCCCGAAATCACTTCAACATTTTCAAAATGTGTTTCGATTAATTCAATCAATCCATCACGAATGGCTTCTCGTACTTCAGGATAGCCAAGAGTCACACGGTTATCACAATAGATCGGCGATTGAATGCCAGAACTCCACGTAAATCTATCGTTTGGAGACAACGAAACTGCCTCAATATCTAATAAAGATTGCGCAATTGCTTTAACCATTATTTTAACCAACTTTCTTTAATTTGATGATAACTTTCCACCGGTTGTGCGCTTTGAGTAATAGGACGACCCACAACAATATGTGTCGAACCTAATTGTTTTGCGTCTTCAGGAGTAGTCACACGTTTTTGATCGTTACGCGCACTATTCGCTGGTCGAATACCCGGTGTTACTTTTAAAAAGGAAGACCCACAATGTTCAGTAATTAACTGTGTTTCTAGTGGTGAACAAACAACGCCATCTAATCCAGACTGTTGTGCGAGTTTAGCATAATTCAGCACAGCTTCTTCGATAGAAGTTTGAATATTTTGCTCTTCATGCAACATTGTTTCAGTGGTAGACGTTAATTGTGTTACTGCAATGATTTTGGTTTTTTCATTTTGTGTTCTAAAACCTTCTACTGCACGGCGCATCATTTCAGAGCCACCTGCAGCATGCACATTGACTAAATCCACCTCTAGTTTAGCCAATCCTTCCATTGCTTTACCTACTGTGTTTGGAATATCATGAAGTTTTAAATCTAGAAAGATATCATGTCCCAAAGCTTTAATATCTTTTATTAAGGTTGGCCCTGTTTGATAAAACAATTCCATACCGACTTTGACAAAAAGAGGCTCATCAAAAGGTTTTAAAAACGTCATAACGTCTTCTTTGGAAGCAAAGTCTAGCGCAATGATGGGCGTGTTTTTCATACATTACAGTCCTTTCTGAGTACGTTCTTTTAATTCATGAATATGCGACACACCTAACTCATCTAACAGTGTAGGCAATGTATCAATAATTTCTTTACAAACAAGTGGATTTTGAAAATTAGCCGTTCCAACTGCTACAGCGTCAGCACCTACCGAAATGTAATCAATGACGTCTTGAGCATTTTGAACGCCCCCCATAGCGATAATCGGAATCGTTGGGAGTGCCTTTCGTACCTCATAAACCATACGCAATGCGACTGGCTTAATGGCTGGGCCACTTAATCCACCAATGACATTACTAATGATTGGTCGTCCTGTTTTTGCATCAATACGAAGTCCCACAAGCGTATTAATCATCGTTAAACCGTCTGCATATTCCGCAATCGCTTGTGCCATTTCTACAATATTAGTGACATTCGGTGACAATTTGACATAAACCGGGACTGCAGATACTTCCTTCACTTTTCTGGTGAGTTCCGCAGCAACTTGTGGATCTACACCAAACTGCATGCCCCCTTCTTTCACATTTGGACAAGAGATATTAAGTTCAAGGGCTTTAACATTAGACGCCTTAGAGATGTGTTCTGCGACATAGACATAGTCTTCTTCTGTAGACCCTGCAACATTCGCAATGATGGGCACATCATAGGCTTCAAGCGCTTTTAACTCATGGTCTAAAATGTGATGAACCCCTGGATTTTGAAGTCCTATCGCATTAATCATGCCACTATCTGTTTCAGCCACACGTGGCGTTTCATTACCGAAACGCGCTTCTTTTGTGGCCGCCTTAATCATGATAGCGCCAAGTTCAGAAAGGTTATAAAACTGGCTATACTCCGCACCAAAAGCAAAACATCCACTCGCAGGCATGACTGGATTTTTGAGTGATAATCCTGGAAGTTCAATGTTTAATCGACTCATAATACGACTGCTCCTTTTTCAAATACGGGACCGTCCGTACATACTTTGACATAATCAGTATTACTGTGGGGCACATGACAGACACATGCAAAACAAGCGCCAACGCCACAACCCATACGTTCTTCTAGTGAAATATAACCTGGCACATCTTTTAAAGTGTAGAGTTCCGTTAAAGCTTTAAGCATTGGTTTGGGTCCACACGTATAGTAAATATCATAGTCTACAGGTAATTGATCTATCACAGTTGTCACAAAACCTTTTTCCCCTAAAGAGCCATCTTCCGTGACAATATAGGTCTCACCTAACGCTTCAAATTGATTTTTATAGAATACATCTTGTTTTGAACGAAAACCTAAAACATGTACTGTTTCAATACCACGGGCATTTAACTGTTTTGAAAGTTCATAGAGCGGTGGAACACCAATGCCACCCCCAACAAGTAAAGCCTTCTTTTTAGCTTTATCTACAGGAAAACCATTTCCTAAAGGGGCAATGATATCTAGTTCATCTCCGGATTTTAGCGCTGCAATCTTTCGAGTCCCTTCACCTTCAGCTCGAAATAGCATCGTAAAACTTTGATGGTCTCTATCAATTTCACAAATAGATATCGGACGTCTTAACATGTGCAATGACCCTTCTCCTGTTTTAATATGCACAAATTGGCCAGGTTGTTTTAATTTTGAAACTGTCGGACCACTTACTTTTAATTCGTATATCCGATCTGCAATCATTTGATTTGAAAGCACTGTTAATTTTTCCACCGCTAATACCTCCTACATATTTCGCATTGAAAATGACATACTTTCAATGACATTCGTTAATGCATTTGCTGTATCAAGTGACGTAAGACAAGGGATACCATTTTCTACTGAAGTGCGTCGTATTTGGAAACCATCACGTTCAATCGTTTTACCTTTCGTCATCGTGTTAATCACGATTTGAACGTCACCTTCTTGAATTTTATGCAGTAAATCGTCTTCTCCACCAATTTTACCTACTGTCTCAACTTTAATATCATGCTCTGCTAAAACTTTTGCAGTCCCTGCTGTAGCAATAATTTTATAGCCAATTTGGTTTAAACGTTGTGCGATTTTTACCATTTCTTGTTTATCTTTATCACTCACAGTAATGAGCGCTGTTCCATAATCTTTAACTTCCATCCCTGAAGCTGTTAATCCTTTGTATAGCGCCTTTTCTAATGTAAGATCTCGTCCCATGACTTCCCCTGTAGATTTCATTTCAGGTCCAAGTGTAATATCTACATTTTTCAATTTATTAAAACTAAATACAGGCGCTTTGACAAACACACCTTCTTTATACGGTTGAACCCCTTGCGTATAACCTAGATCTTGAAGTTTTTCTCCCATAATCGCACGCATCGCTAGTTGTGCCATTTGAATTTCTGTAATTTTACTTAAAAATGGTACTGTTCGGCTTGAGCGCGGATTAACTTCTAGCACATAAACCCCATCATGTGCGAGTACAAATTGGATATTGATTAATCCAATCACATTCAAACCTTTTGCCAGTTTAATGGTATAGGCTTCTAAAGTCTCAATATCTTCTTGAGATAACGTTTGAGGTGGGTAAACAGCGATAGAGTCCCCAGAATGAACTCCCGCACGTTCGATATGTTCCATAATTCCTGGAATCATCACTGTTTCTCCATCACAAATTGCATCAACTTCTATTTCTTTTCCTGTTAAATAACGATCGACTAAAACGGGATGTTCAGGACTTGCTTTAACCGCTTCATTCATATAGTTTTCAAGTTCCACATCACTATACACGATTTCCATCGCACGACCACCTAAGACATATGAAGGTCTTACAACAACTGGGTAACCAATTTCACGCGCATTGTCCAGTGCTTCTTTTGCAGATGTGGCCGTTTTCCCTTTAGGCTGTGGCACTTGAATACGATTTAATAAGGCTTCAAACTCTTTTCGGTCTTCTGCACGGTTTAAATCTTCTAACGTTGTTCCTAAAATTTGGACCCCATGTTTAGCCAACTTGTCTGCTAAATTAATCGCAGTTTGTCCTCCAAACTGAACAACGACGCCTTTTGGTTGTTCAAGTTGAATAATATTCATCACATCTTCTTCTGTAAGAGGTTCAAAGTAAAGTTTGTCTGAAATTGAAAAGTCTGTCGATACCGTTTCAGGGTTGTTATTCACAATAATCGCTTCATATCCTGCATTTTGAATCGCCCACACTGCATGGACTGTTGCATAGTCAAACTCCACACCTTGACCGATACGAATAGGACCAGAACCAAGCACGATAATTTTTTCTTTATCTGTAACGATGGATTCGTTTTCCTCTTCATACGTTCCATAAAAATAAGGTGTCGTCGATTCAAATTCAGCCGCACATGTATCGACCATTTTATAAACAGGTTGAATCTGATGTTGTTGTCTCAGTTTAAAAACTTCCTCTTCCGTCATCTCGAAACGATGTGCGATTGTACGGTCACTAAATCCGAAACGTTTCGCAAATTTAAGGTAGTCAATATCCCCTTTATTTGCTTTTAAAGCGTGTTCCATATCGATGATATTTTTGAATTTATTTAAGAAAAAGTAATCAATTTTTGTCATTTCATGTATTTCTTCCAACGTCGTTCCACGTCTAATTGCTTCACCGATAAAGAAGAGGCGTTCATCATCTTGTGCTTTGATACGTTCTTTAATATAAGATAAATCAAACGATTCTCCATTTGGTAACCCTAAATGGTGCACACCATACTCCAAAGAGCGGATGGCTTTTAACAACGATTCTTCGTAAGTACGGCCTATAGACATGACCTCGCCTGTTGCTTTCATCTGTGTTCCTAATTCACGCTCACCTTTTTCAAACTTATCAAATGGAAAGCGTGGAATTTTAGAAACGATATAATCTAAGCTCGGTTCGAATGCCGCATAAGACGTGCCTGTCACAGGGTTTTTCATTTCATCTAATGTCAAACCGACCGCAATTTTTGCGGCTAACTTGGCAATCGGATACCCTGTCGCTTTTGATGCGAGTGCAGATGAACGTGATACACGTGGATTGACTTCGATGATATAGTAGTTCATTGAATGTGGATCCAATGCTAATTGAACGTTACATCCACCCTCAATACCTAGAGCACGGATGACTTTGAGCGAAACATCACGTAACATTTGGTATTCCACATCTGATAATGTTTGACTCGGAGCTACGACGACGGAGTCTCCTGTATGAATACCTACGGGGTCGATATTTTCCATATTACATACAACGATGGCATTATCGTTTTTATCGCGCATCACTTCATATTCAATTTCTTTATATCCTGCGATGGATTTTTCGATTAAACATTGTGTCGCCGGACTATATTTCAAACCATTTGATACGACTTCTTTTAATTCATCATCGTTATAACAAATACCGCCACCTGTGCCACCCATCGTAAATGCTGGGCGGACAATAAGAGGATAACCCACCTCTTCTTTAAATTGAAATGCTTGTTCAAGCGTGTTAACGATATCACTTTCAGGAACAGGGACATTGAGTTCATTCATGAGTGTACGGAAACGTTCACGGTCTTCCGCGCGTTCGATTGAATCTAACTCAGTGCCGAGTAATTTCACGTTGTTAGAAGCTAAAACTCCACTGTTATGAAGTTCAATCGCCATGTTCAAACCTGTTTGTCCCCCTAAAGTTGGTAGTAAAGCATCGGGTTGTTCTTTTCGAATAATGCGCGCTATAAAATCGTGCGTCAACGGTTCAATATAGACTTTATCCGCAATTTCTTTATCTGTCATAATTGTCGCAGGGTTAGAATTGACCAAAATGACACGGTAGCCTTCTTCTCTTAAAGCTAAACATGCTTGAGTTCCTGCATAGTCAAACTCTGCAGCTTGACCGATAATAATCGGTCCTGATCCAATGACGAGAATAGATTGAATATCGTTTCTTTTAGGCATGATGAACGCGCTCCTTCTTTTTTTGTTCTAGCATTAATTCGATAAATTGATCAAATAAGTAATTTGAATCTGTCGGTCCAGGACAAGCTTCAGGATGGTATTGCACAGAAAAGGCAGGTTCAAACTTATGTCGTAAGCCTTCTATTGTGCCATCGTTCAGTGCGATATGTGTGACTTCTAAATCGGTTTCTTTTAATGAGTCTGCATCAATCGCATACCCGTGATTTTGGCTTGTTAATGCAATTTTACCTGTGCTTAAGTCTTTCACAGGGTGGTTGGCACCGCGATGACCAAATTTCATTTTAAAAGAAGTGGCTCCTTGTGAGAGTGCAAACAATTGATGTCCGAGACAAATGCCGAAAAATGGAATTTTGCCGATGATACCTTTAATCATATCCACAGCAACTTGAACATCTGCTGGATCTCCAGGGCCGTTAGACAACATCACACCATCTGGAGACATTTTAATAATTTCTTCAGCTGTTGTGTCGTAAGGAACAACTGTGACCTCACAACCTCTTGCATTCAATTCGCGTACAATATTTTGCTTTTTCCCAAAGTCAACTAACACAACACGCAAATCAAATCCTGTAGAGACATATGGGGTTTTCGTAGACACTGTCGGAACTTCATTTCGTGGAAATTCGATTGTTTTCAAGTTTTGAATAGTCGTCTCAATCTCAGTTTCATTATCAACGAATGCGGCTTTTAAGACACCGTGTTCACGAATTTTTTTAGTAATACTTCGTGTATCTACACCACTAATACCTGGAATATCAAATTCTTTTAACACGTCATTCAAAGTTTTTTGTGCTCGAAAATTACTCGGCGCTTGACATGCTTCTTTCACCACAACCCCTTTTAATGTGGGGATTAATGATTCAAAATCGTCACGATTAATTCCGTAGTTTCCAATTAAAGGGTAAGTGAATGTAATTATTTGGCCTGTATATGAAGAATCAGAAAGTGTCTCTTGATAACCTGTCATAGCCGTGTTAAAAACAATTTCACCTTGCGTTAGTGTGTCAGCTCCCAATTTAAAACCTGTATAGTACGTTCCATCCTCAAGTACGAGATATCGTTTTTCAAACATTATTTCCCCTCCTCATAGCGTATCTCGCCATCTACAATCGTAAATAGCGTTTTACCGTAAACCTTTTCTCCTAAAAATGGTGTGTTAGAAGATTTAGATAAAAAGTCTTGTGCTTTTATCTCGTATGCCTCATCTAAATTGATTAACGTTAAATCAGCCACAGCCCCTTCTTTCAAAGTGCCATAAGGCAAATCAAATACTTGTGCCGGCTTGATTGTGATATAGTCCACTAATTGTTGTAATGTCCATTCGCCTGTTTTTACAAAATGTGTATAGAGTAACGGAAATGCTGTTTCACTTCCGACGATTCCAAACGGTGCACGTGTCATAGGTTGATTTTTTTCATCTTCAGCATGAGGTGCATGGTCAGTTGCGATGATATCAATCGTTCCATCTAATAATCCTTCAATTAATGCTTGTCGATCTTCAACGCTTCTTAAAGGTGGATTCATTTTGTAAATCGCATTGTCACCAGGAATATCTTCTTCTGTTAATAATAAGTGATGGGGTGTCACTTCTGCGGTCACTGGAATGCCTGCTTTTTTCGCGTCACGAATTACACGAACACTTTCTTTTGTAGACACATGACATACATGATAATGACAACCTGTCGCTTCACTTAATAACACATCACGTGCAATTTGAACCGATTCACAAATGTTCGGAATGCCCGGAATCCCAAGTTCCTCACTTCTTTTACCTTCGTGCATGGCACCTCCGTAGATTAAACTATTGTCTTCACAATGAGCAACAACAGCTTTGTTGACTGCTTTGGCTTGTTGCATCGCTTCATACATTTTGGCTGCTTCTTGTACACCCACACCGTCATCTGTGAAAGCAAATGCGCCTTCACTTGCTAATGCTTCAAAATCAACATGTTTCTTTCCTGCTTGACGTTCTGTAATGGCAGCATAAGGTAATACTCGAACTTGGGCATTTTCATCAATCAATTGTTGTAAATGACGCATATTCTCAACTGAATCTGGCACAGGTTTTGTATTTGGCATTGGGCACACTGTTGTAAAACCACCACGTGCTGCTGCCTTTGTCCCTGTTTCAATTGTTTCTTTATGTTCGCCACCGGGTTCTCTTAAGTGTACGTGGACATCAATAAAACCAGGAGATAAGAAATGTCCTTTAGCATCTATGATTTGCATTTCAGATTGAGGTTCAATTTGTGTGGCAATTGATTTTATTTTCCCTTCTTGAATTAAAACATCAACTTGCTTTAACGTCCCTGCTTCTAACATTTTTGCATTTTGAATTAAAACCATCATAATCTCTCCCTTATTGTATTGTTTCAGTTAATACAGCCATTCTTAAATAAACGCCATTTTCCATTTGTTTAAAAATTCTTGATTTAGGAGCTTCAACTAAAGCATCCGCAATTTCTACATTGCGATTCACAGGTGCAGGATGCATAACAATCGCATGATCTTTCAATTTTTGGTAACGCGCTTGATTTAAACCAAATTTTTCATGGTAATCCTGCGCATCAAATCCCGCCGTCCCTTCATCATGTCGCTCATGTTGAACGCGAAGCAACATCACAATATCTACGTTTTCAATCACTTCGTCTAAATCTATGTACTCCCCTGGCATCGTTTCGTCTTTCCAAATATCTGGACTTGAAAATACAACATTTGCCCCTAAAGCTGTTAAACTGTGATAATTACTTCTTGCAACACGTGAATTTTTTATATCTCCACAGATCACCACGTTTAATCCTTCAAAACGTCCAAATTCTTCATAAATGGTCATCAAATCTAATAAACTTTGTGTCGGATGTTGGCCACTTCCATCTCCGGCATTAATGATTGAAATGCCCATCTCTAACAGTTCATCATAATAATTATTTTCTGGGTGGCGAATGACTAATGCATCACATCCAATACTTTGTAATGTACGACACGTGTCATATAATGATTCCCCTTTTTGAACAGAGGAAGTTGCAATCTCAAAATTAATTTGTTTCATTTCTAAACGATGCTCTGCCATTTCAAAACTACATTTTGTACGCGTTGAATTTTCAAAAAATAAGTTTGCAATATATTTTCCTTTTAAACTAGGTCGTACTTCTCCATGTTTATATTGAGAAGCAATTTCGATGAGATGCTTGATTTCTTTTGGCGATAATTTTTCCATAGACACTAAATGTTGCATAGTATTGCCTCCTTATAAATTAGCGTTTAGGTAGTAAGAGATTTAAAATAATGCCCGCTGTTGCGGATAAAGCCATACCTTCAATTGTCAATTTCACACCTAAATCTGATAAATTTAACATCATATTCCCGATCCCAATGACTAAAATAACTGATGCAATCACAAGATTTCTATTTTGAGCAAAATCAACTTGACTTTCAACAATCATGCGTAGACCACTTGCAGCAATCGTCCCAAATAAAAGGATGGAAACCCCACCCATGACTGGTGTTGGAATGGATGAAATCAGTGCCGTAAATTTACCGACAAATCCAAGAATAATCGCGATGACTGCAGCACCTGAAATCACATAGATGCTATAAATTTTTGTGATGGCGAGCACCCCAATATTTTCTCCATATGTTGTACTAGGAGGCCCTCCAATAATACTTGAAAACATGGTAGACACCCCATCACCAATTATTGAGCGGTGTAAACCTGGATCCTCAAAAAAGTTTCGCCCTACAATTTTGTTAATGACCATTTGATGGCCGATATGTTCACTCACTGTAACAAACACGATAGGTAACATCACTGCAATTAAACCTAGGTGAATAGATGGATGATAATCCGCAAATGGGATGTAGATATCTGGAAATTGTAACCAAGCCGCTTCTTTCACTTTGCTAAAATCAACGATGCCAAATATAATTGCTGTGATATAACCAACAATAATACCGATTAATACGGGAATAAGTGAGAAAAATCCTTTGGCGAAACCTTGTACGAGCAATGTGACAATTAAGGTAATACATGCCACAGCGACATATGTGAGGTTATATCCTTTCATGTCGCCAGAGTTTTCAAACATCGCCATATTGACTGCAGTAGGTGCAAGACTTAATCCTATGACCATAATGACCGGGCCTACTACGACAGGTGGGAGGATTTGCATCAACCAGTTTGTCCCGCTGAGTTTAATGGCAATACCAATAATGACGTACATCACACCACTCATGAATAAAGCAACAAGCATGTCTCCTAAACTATTGGTACTTAGTCCAGTAATAATAGGTGTGATAAAAGCAAAACTCGAGCCCAGATAGGCTGGAATTTTCCCTTTTGTAATGAATATGTATAATAATGTACCAATTCCTGAGGCAAGTAGCGCTGAGGATACAGGCAAACCTGTTAAAAACGGGACTAACACAGTGGCTCCAAACATTGCGAATAAATGTTGGATACTTAAAAATGCCCATTGACCCGCTTTTGGTTTTTCATGTACGTCTAATACAGGTTGCACTGTACGTTTAAACATTTCTTCATTTTGCATCTTTTTTTCTCCTTTAATAAAAAAATCTCTTAACTGAATTCAGTTAAGAGACACAAGGGTATCATCGATAAAGTGATAGATTGAAATCCAATCGTTTCAATGCTAAACACTTTTTCGTAACAAGTACCTTTGTCAGTCTCTCGTACTGAATTAAAAGGTGTTTATTCAATTACAACGGCATTGCGATGATCAGTTTCAGAAAGATAAACTTCCACTGATTCTTCATGTGACGTTGGAATATTTTTTCCGACAAAATCAGCGCGAATCGGTAACTCTCGGTGACCACGATCCACTAATGTCGCTAGTCCAATTTTTTTAGGACGACGATGTAATAATATAGCGTCTAATGAGGCACGAACAGTTCGTCCTGTATATAACACATCATCGACAATGATTACAATTCGGTCGTTCAAATCAATATCAATATCGAACGATTGAGATAATTGTGCATCTCGCATTTCAACATCATCTCGAAATTGTGTAATATCTATTGTTCCAGTAGGGACCTCCACATTTTCGATTTGTTGAATTTTGGCTTGAATGCGCTTTGCAAGGAATTCTCCTCGCGTTTTGACACCTAGTAATGCTAAATTTTCAGAACCCTTATTATATTCCAGAATTTCATGTGCAATTCGAGTTAACGTACGGTTAATCGCGGACTCATCTAAAACCATGCGTTCTGCCATTTTAGCCATTCCTTTCACCATAACTTTAAGCGTTGGGACACCAAAGCCTTTTGTTGATACAAAAAAACTCATGTCTTTATGAGACATGAGTAGCTATGTGAAATTGCATGTATTTCACTACACCCGTTTCACTGAACGTCGTAGCGCACATACAAGTTATCATTCATATACATTATCATGTCTTCCAAGCCTCACAGGACTTCTATTAAAGACGAGTTCGTTTGATTTACTGTTTTTAATGATAACGCTTTTCTATTAAAAAGTCAAAGTATGATTTGTAACTTTTAGAATACTTTAGTTTTCTGCTCTTCGTATATCTTCAATAAGTTTTTCAAATTCTTCAGGTAACGGCGCTGTACGTTCAATATATTCTCCCGTACGTGGATGTGTAAACCCAATCAGCCCTGCATGTAGGGCTTGGCCTCCAATATCCATCGTTTTTTTCGGACCATATTTAGGATCTCCGACAAGTGGATAGCCAATATACTTCATATGGACACGAATCTGGTGGGTACGTCCTGTTTCAAGTTGACATTCCACTAATGTATATTTATTGAAGTTTTCAATGACATTAAAATGTGTAATCGCTTCTTTACCATTATCGACAACATCCATCGCCTGACGATCTTTTGGATTTCGCCCTATTGGGGCATCAATCGTTCCAAATTCATGTGGAATATGGCCATGAACTAAGGCCGTATATTTACGTGTCACTGTTTTAGCCATGAGTTGTTCGACAAGATTTCGATGTGCAACATCATTTTTAGCCACCATTAAAAGGCCTGATGTGTCTTTATCGATACGATGGACAATCCCAGGACGAATTTCGCCGTTAATGCCTGATAAATCTTTAATTTGGTACATTAATCCGTTAACGAGTGTCCCTGAATAATGACCTGCAGAGGGGTGTACCACCATACCTTTAGGTTTATAAACAATCGCAACATCTTCATCTTCATAATAGATATCTAAATTAAGATTTTCTGGTTGAATGTCTGCTTCAACCGCTTCAGCTTCCGTAACTACAATAGCATCACTAAGCTTTACTTTATAATTTGATTTTACACGTTTCCCATTGACTTCAACTTGACCTCCTTTAATCCAATCTTGGATTTGACTACGAGACCAGTCTTGATTCAATAGAGGTAAAACTTTATCAATTCGCTGCATATCTAGTGCAGTATCTTCTATTTTGAATTCATGTGTGACCATGATTTTCACCTATCCTTTTTTGTGTTGAGGCGTAAAAATCAACACAATAATTAACATAATGACCCCAATGGTCAAACTTGAATCTGCAATATTGAATATGGGGAAATCATAACCGAAAATTGTCGTATCAATAAAATCAACAACTTCACCATTGAGCACACGGTCAATGAAATTCCCTAAAGCGCCAGCAATCAGTAAACTAATGGCGAATTGCATTAAAAATTGGCCTTTCGCTTCTTTAATGTAAAAATAGATGAGCGCAATGAGTATCACAATTGTAATGATGTAAAAGAATGGCATATGTCCGCTCAGTATTCCCCAAGCGGCGCCATCATTACGATGAGAAGTAATGGCTAAAAAATTGGGGATCACCGTAAAAGATTCTCCAAGCGTCATCTGAGCGACAATGAGCCATTTCGTCAGTTGGTCAGCGAGTAAGATGACGATGATTATGAAAATAGATATTCCCAAAAAGTACTTTTTGTTCATCTTGATTAAATCCTTTCTATTACATTTCTTTATTATAACATGAAATGTTCAAGGTTTTTATGTGATTTAAGCCTGACAGTGATAATCTTAAAAGCCATTCCATTTATTTCATAACTCTCTTAATCTTTTGAATGTGTTATTTTAAATACCATTGATACGATAATACCAATAAAATACCCCAATACTGTAGTAACTAAGACATCTAAAAAATTTGAAAAACCAAGCATATTACCATAATAAATTTGGTTAAACGTTAAATGTTTAACTGTTTCAGCTAGAAATACGACAAATGCGGAGATAAATCCCGATACAAAATGTTGTTTCACTATGTCACTCCTTTATCTAAAATCTATACCTACGATGTGTTGTTAGTTGACGAAGATTAACGATAAAAGCGTAACATATATTGATGAAAAAATTACTAAATCCTAGATTATCTTACATTAATATTACCTTAAATGTCCTTTTAACCCTATTGCTTGATGAAACAATGATATTTTTACTTTGCGTCTAAGGTTTACATCAAAAAACTGTCGACAAAGGAATTGCCTTGTCGACAGCTTGGCATCATGCATCATAAACTTCTCTCATGTGGAGGAAAAAATGCTAATGATAGTTTATATTAATGTTTTTACGACTTGTTGGCAACGTGGACATAAATCAGTATATTCACCCACTGAACCTAATTCTGTAGAGTAATTCCAACAACGCGCACATTGTTCCCCATCAGCGTGAACGATGGCAATGTTTGCGTGTTGATAATCTTCTCCTTCTGGGTTATCCACAACTTCAACTTGTGAAACGATAAACAATTGATGAAGATGATCAAATTGTTTTAAGAAGTCGACCGTATCAAAAGAGGAACTATTACCAATTTTCACTTTAGCTTGTAAAGATTTTCCAATTACTTTTTCATTACGTGCTTTTTCTAACGCACGGTTGACATCGTCACGTAAAGTCATAAATGTTGTCCATTTTTCAATAAGCGTATGATCGACTTCGTGACGCTCTGGTAAATCAGACAAATGTACACTTTCTTCTTCTTGATGCTCAATATATGACCATACTTCATCGGCAGTATGTGGAATGATTGGTGCCAGTAATTTTGTTAAATCGATTAAAATTTCATAAAGCACCGTTTGCATACTGCGACGTTGATGCGCATCTTTTGCTTCAATATATAAAATATCTTTACCGTAATCTAAATAGAAGTTACTTAGTTCTACATTGATAAAGTTTTGAACTTCTTGATAGATATCCAAATAGTCAAATTGATCATAGTGATCGAGTGTACTATTTTTAAACTCTCTAAAGCGATTTAAAATGTATCGATCCACTTCAAATAGGTCAGTTTCAGAGATGCGGTCTGTATTTGGATTGTAATCGTTAACGTTACCGAGTAAGAATCGAAGTGTATTACGGATTTTACGGTAGACATCTGCGACTTGTTTTAAAATCTCTTCAGAAATACGTACATCTGCCAAGTAATCTACTGAACTCACCCATAATCGTGCAATGTCTGCGCCTTTTTGTTTCACGATTGTATCTGGGACAATGACGTTGCCTAAAGATTTACTCATTTTTTTACCTTCGCCATCCATGACAAAACCGTGAGATAAAAGCATCTTATACGGAGAAACACCACGCGTTGCAACAGCCGTTGTAATAGAAGAGTTGAACCATCCTCGATATTGGTCACTGCCTTCAAGATACATATCTGCTGGGAAGCTAAGCTCTTTACGCCCTTCAAGTACACCGCGATGTGAAGATCCTGAATCGAACCAAACATCCATAATATCTTCTTCTTTTGTAAAGAGACCATTCGGGCTACCTTCATGCGTAAATCCTTCTGGTAAAAGGTCTTTCGCTTCACGTTCAAACCATACATTAGAGCCGTGTTGTTCAAATAAATCAGCCACATGGTTGACAGTTTCTTTTGTCATAATGATGTCGCCATTTTCTGCATAGAAAACCGGTAGTGGGACCCCCCACACACGTTGACGTGAGATTACCCATTCACCACGATCACGAATCATATTGTAAATTCGTGTTTTACCCCAGTCGACTTTAAATTTAGTTTGGTCAATGGCTTCAAGAATATCTTCACGTACCTTTGAAATAGAAGCGAACCATTGTGGAGTCGCACGGAAAATAACAGGTTTTTTCGTACGCCAGTCGTGCGGATAACTATGGGTAATAAAGTTTAGTTTCAGCAAGGCTCCTTTTTCAGTCAATAATTCTGTAATCTCTTTATTGGCTTTATCATAAAACATGCCTGCAAATTGGCCTGCTTCTTCTGTGAAAACACCTTTATCGTCAACTGGACTAATTACTTCTAAGCCGTATTTTTGTCCGACAATATAGTCATCTTCACCGTGTCCAGGTGCTGTATGTACACAGCCTGTCCCCGCGTCTGTTGTAACGTGGTTTCCATTGATAACAAGAGAAATGCGGTCAATGAATGGATGTTGTGTTTCTACATATTCTAATTCAGAACCTTTAAATTCTTTTTCACGAACTACAGTTTCTTTATCCCAGTCTAAAGCTTCTGCAACTGCATCTACTAACGCTTCTGCAATCACATATTTTTCACCTTCTACATTCATTTGAACATAGGTTAAGTCTGGGTGAACTGTAATGGCAACATTTGCGGGTAATGTCCAAGGTGTTGTTGTCCAAATAATAAATTTAGCATCCTCATCGACAGTTCCTTTTGCGTCTTTCACAGCAAAAGCGACATAAATTGAAGCTGAACGTTTATCATGATATTCAATCTCAGCCTCAGCTAATGATGATTCACTAGACGGTGACCAATATACAGGTTTTTTCCCTTTATAAATTAAGCCTTTATCTGCCATTTCACCAAATAAACGAATTTGCGCTGCTTCATATTCCGGTTTCAATGTAATATAAGGATGATCAAAATCACCATTGACACCTAAACGTTTAAAGTCTTTTTTCTGTAATTCGATTTGTTCTAACGCAAAAGCTTCACATTTTTTACGAAAATCTGAGATAGACATTTCTTTACGTTTAACGCCTTTTTTTGTTAAGGCTTGTTCAATCGGTAAACCATGTGTATCCCAACCAGGTACGTAAGGTGCATAGTAACCTTGCATCGTTTTATGACGAATAATAAAATCCTTTAAAATTTTATTCAACGCATGCCCCATATGTAAATTACCATTGGCATATGGTGGACCGTCATGTAAAATGAATGGCGTTTGACCTTCATTTTTTTTCAACATTTTTTCATATAACTTTTGTTCTTCCCATTGTGCTTGAATTTGTGGCTCTTTATTCGGCAAGCCGCCACGCATTGGAAATTTTGTTTTCGGCATTAATAACGTGTCTTTATAATCCATAAATTTGTTACACTCCTTTATATACAAAAAGAACTCTAAGCTCAATTAAAGGGACGGCAAGGCCGCGGTACCACCCTTATTAACTCAGCTTAGAGTTCTCTCGTAAAATTATTGATAATTACAATGTAGTGATACAAGAAAAGTGTTTACATTAGGCTCTCACCCTCCCTAACTCGCTGTCAGCATCACTTACTTTTCTTGCTTGTCTTCATCGTTTGATTTATTTGATTCTTCTTCTGAAGAGGCGTCTTTTTGATTCGCATCTTTATCATTTTTTTGTGCTTGTTGTTTTTCTTCAGGCGTCACATCTTGTTGATTTAAATGTTGAAAGTTTTCCTCAGTCACTTGTTGTGCATCTAAATCATAATTGAGCAGATATTCCCAGTCATCACTCTTTAATAAGTCAAGTTGTGCTTCGACTAACATTTTAAAGCGTGAACGGAAAATTTTAGACTGGCGTTTCATATCTTCCGTTTGGAATGAAAGTCGTCTTGATTTTTCAATGCCATCATTCACAATTCGATTCGCCTCAGCTTGTGCTTTTTGGATAATCGCATCGTGTTCTTTTTGAGCAGCTGCCTTTGTTTCATCTGCAGCACGTTGCGCACTTACGATTGCTTCACCTACTGATTTTTCAACATCTTTAAATGATTTGATATGAGCATCTCTTTCTTGCAATACATTTTCAAGTTGTTTTTTATCCTCTTTTAAACGTTCGATTTCTTGACTCAGTTGTTCTAAATACTGTTCAACTTCCGTAGGTTCAAAACCGTTTTTTGTACGTGTAAAAGATTTATTTTTAATCTCACTGGGTGTAAAAGCCATATCGCTTCCTCCTTCATCATACACTATTTAAATAACGTTTGATAGGTTAATTTTAATTTATCTTTTTTCGTTCGTTCACCAATTTCTATCATTTTCGCTCTTCCATATCCTTGAATCGAAATTAAATCTCCTTCATCAAGTTGAAAATCTACAGCTTCCACTATCGTATGATTAACTTTCACGCGTTTGCGTTGAATTAAAGTTTGAGCAATTGTGCGTGATTTTCTTATCATTTCTTTTAGAACCACATCTAATCTCAATGCGCTTACTGTCGCATGATGTGTTTGCCATTGCTCTTTTGATTCTACCATATTTTCTATAGGTATCGCATTTAGTTTGACTGTTGCTCTTTTGATATGTGTTAATTCCATCATAATATAAGATTTAATTTGATTTGTCAAAACGAACTGGAGTTGCTCTCCCACAATAATGTCTCCAATTTGATCGCGTTCAATGCCAAATGACATAAGTGTACCTAACAAATGTTGATGTTGAATGGTCACGAACTTTTCAGGGTACTCAACTTGAATGAGACTTATTTCGAAATCGTCGGTCGTGGGTTCAAAATAATGTGGTGCTATAATCGCTCTTTTTCTCTCACTTTGTGGCCCTCCAAAAAAAGAACAATTCAAATCAGGAAAACTTCCGGTAACAACTTTTAGTATATATTGTTCTCTCGGGTCTAAAAAACTAGTTAATACAGGGCTATACTGACGCTCGGATTGACGCGCTTTGTCTATGAGATGATCAATCGTCGGTCGTTCTTCTGGCCTAAAATGTTGATAAAGCTCCATGGATTCTCTCCTTCATACAATCATAAATGGGCAAAATAAGGGGCTTAGACTCTAGCACGTCTTCGCCCCTTGATTAAGATATGGAAGTATTGCGACATATGGCAACACTTTATTGGTTAAGTGACACTTTTATAAAGATACATTATTACTTTGTATCCCAATCCAATGCTTTATAAATAAAAGTGTGTATAGATGAATTGGAAAATTGCATAAATTCCTCTTTGAAATAGGTTCAACACGATAAATGCCACAATTGGCGAGATATCTATCATCCCTAGTGGAGGAATAATTCTTCTAAATGGCTCTAAAAAGGGTTCGTAGAGTTTCGCCATAAATTGACCAACCGCACTCTCACGTGCACCAGGAAGCCATGACATAAATATATAAATAATCATTCCATAAGAATATATTCTAACGACAAAAATAATGAATTGGAATATCGTTTCAAGTATTTGAATTGACATAGATGTCTCCCTTATTCATATTGATTTTGGTTTTCCATAGCATCAATGTGCTCTGAAATACTACCTGCAACTTCAACATTATCAGGTGTGCATAAAAATATATCTGCACCTACACGTTGAATATCGCCGCCAATTGCATAAACAGTACCACTTAAAAAATCGATGATACGTTTTGCAGATACTGCATCTATTTGCTGTAAATTTACCAATGTCGCACGACGATTTTTAAGTTCATCTGCAATATCTTGTGTGTCAGAAAACACACGAGGCTCAAATAAACACATTTTCGAACTGCCATTGTTAAATGCATCTTGTGATTGTGTCATGCTCACCACGTTCCCTTGCTGTGTAGTTGGTTCTTTAGCAATTTGGTATTTTCGTTCGTTTTGCATATTTTTTATTCTTGAAGGTTGTTTTTTAGGGACCGATTGAAGCGCTCTTTGACGTTCTGTAGCTGTTGGCGCTTGTTGATAGTCTTCGGCAGCAGTTGCTTTATTTTGTTCAATTTCTCTTTGTCTTTCTCTTTCACGCGCTCTTTCACGACGTTCTTCTTCTTCAATGAAGTCATCATCTTCATCTTCAATTGCGAAAAAGCCATTGAATAAATCTTTGATAGCCAATACCCTCACTCCTCATTTCCTACTAAACTTGTTCCTATACGCACATAAGTCGCACCCATTTCTGTTGCGATTGCGTAGTCATTACTCATCCCCATAGAGAGTTCTGTACAAGGGGCGTAATCTAAATTTAATGATTGCACCTCAACACGCTTGATTTTCAATTGTTCAAATATACTTTTTAAGCGCGCTTCATCATCAATATAAGGAGCCATAGTCATCAGTCCAACCACTTGGATATGGTTGTATTGTGCAAGTTCTTGAATGAAGGGAATAACTTCATCCGAAGATAAACCGTGCTTCGAAGTTTCTCCAGACACATTCACTTGCACAAAGCATTTTACAGTATGCGTTGCTCGCTTACTAATTTCTTTAGCCAAACTTTTACGATCCAATGCATGTAAATAATCAATTTCGTTGATAACCTCTTTCACTTTTCGTGATTGAAGTGAGCCGATAAAATGCATTGTCACATCATCCGGTAGCGCCTCTTTTTTAGCTAAGAACCCTTCAATGCGATTCTCACCAAAATCCCGAATGCCCGCATCGTATGCTTCTTTAGCTCGCTCTATTGTAACATATTTCGTGACCGCAATCACGCGAGGTAATATGTCTAAACCTGCCTTGGAGGCATGGGTTTTTATTTCATTTTGAATGTGTTGATAGTTATCTTGAACTGACATACATATTGTCCTTTCTTAATCCTGATTAATGTTGTCCAATAAAAGCCAACATTCTACCTGTATTACCTTTCTCTACCCGATATGAGAAAAACAACTCCAAGTTTTCGGAAGTCGCATATGTGGTACGGTAAATATTTTCATGAGGAACACCTAAATATTCACATAACAATTGATTGGCAAGTTTCAAATCAATACCATGACGATTAGAACCTCTTGTCTCAATATACTTTGATTCATCAATCGGTAGCATTTTAAATTGAGATAAAATATCATCATTAATTTCATAGGAATTTGATGTTGAAGGTCCGATAACCACGTATAAATCGTTTAAATCAAACGGATATTGTTTAATTAAAGCTTCTACAATACGCTTTACAGTCCCTCTCCAACCCGCATGGACTAAACCAATGAAATGATGTTTTGGGCTATAAAAATAAATGGGAACACAATCGGCATAACACATCGTTAATAATACATCCCGATCAAACGTATATAAACCATCAACGCCAAACAATTCCGTTTCGGATAATGTGTTAATATTTGTTCCTCTATCCTTTTGATGAACTTCCACGACTTTAGCTTCATGAGTTTGAATTGGAAAGACCCAATGTTTTGTTGGAAAACCAATTTCCTGCGCTAATATTTTTTGATGTTCGGTAATATGATTGGGATCATCATCAATGTATCGCGCCATATTAAAAGCCTGTTTAGGAAATGGACTTAAACCGCCTTGACGTGTTGACATTCCAATCAATACCTGATGATTTTGGCTCGGTACATAACTCAAATAATGTCCTACGGGTGAAAAAGCGTGCATTTCATTGCCTCCTAATTTGTAACTTTCAACTTACAACGAATTATAAACAAAAAGCTAGGACAATGAAATATTCACCTTTGTCCTAGCAATACCTATCTACTATTGGAGTACACGCATTAATTTGCTAATTGAAATCCATGAGCATATGTTTGCACATGTATTAGCGACGTGTTCTTCTTGAACGACGTTCTTCTCTGTTACGAATAAAACTTGGAATATCGTCATCATTTGTACTATGCGCACGTTGTGGTTCTACATCTCTATCATCTTGTAAAGATGAAGAAGGTTGTCCACCGTTAAAACCAGGTTCTCTCGTAGGTGTGCTATGTGCACTGCTTCCAAAACTTGATGTACTTTGTTGTTTACGTGCTTGAGAAGATGGTTTATCTTCAAAGCCTGTAGCAATAACAGTCACAACAATTTCATCTTGTAATTCTGGATTGATAACGGTACCGAAAATCATATTAACATCTTCATCAGCTGCATCTTGTACGATGTCGGCTGCTTCCTGTGCTTCGAATAAAGAAAGTGACTCTCCACCAGTAATATTCATTAAGACACCTTGAGCCCCTACAATCGATGTTTCTAATAATGGAGAAGAAATTGCTTTTTTCGCTGCTTCTACAGCTCTATTTTCACCTGAAGAAACACCAATACCCATTAATGCTGAACCTTGGTTAGACATGATTGTTTTTACGTCAGCAAAGTCTAAGTTTACTTCACCTGAAACGGCGATAAGGTCTGAGATACCTTGAACACCTTGGCGTAATACGTTATCTGCTTCTTTGAAAGCTTCCATCATTGGCGTAGATTTATCAACGATATCTAATAAACGATCGTTAGGAATAACAATTAATGTATCTACAGCTGCTTTCATAGATTCAACACCCGCAGCAGCTTGAGTTTGGCGTTTGCGCCCTTCAAAACTAAATGGACGTGTAACTACACCTACAGTAAGCGCACCCATTTCTTTAGCAATTTTGGCTACAACTGGTGCTGCACCTGTACCTGTACCGCCGCCCATACCAGCAGTTACAAAGACCATGTCTGCACCTTGAATTGCATCTTCAATTTGTTCGCGTGATTCTTCCGCGGCTTTTTTACCGATTTCAGGGTTCGCACCTGCACCTAAACCACGTGTTAATTTTTCACCAATTTGAATTTTAGACTCTGCTTTAGATAAGTTTAAAGCTTGTCCATCTGTGTTAATTGCGATAAATTCAACATTATTCATTCCATGATCAATCATTCGATTGACAGCGTTATTACCGCCACCACCGACACCGATGACTTTTAGCGTCGCCAAATGATTAAATCCTTGTTCAAATTCTAACATTTACAATTCCTCCTAATCTTCGTAGCCAATTACTCAAATAATGATTTCATAATTTTTTTGAACTTACTTTCTTCTTGGTGATGCGGTTCACCGTTTATTTGTCTTTGATTTCGTTCAGCCTCTACTTCATAATCATCATATTTTTCGTATGTTTCATTTTCATGATAACTTGCATCATGATTTGGTATTTCAGTATCCATTCTTTCGTCTGGGTGTTTTTTAGTTTTCTTTTTAAAGAAACCGTCAAATCCACCCATTCGAGATTCATGACGTGGAGCCTCATCGATAATCACTTCTTCTTCAATTTCCTCGTCATCATGATTATTAATTGTAACATAATCCAATAACTCATCAAAAGCAATACTACTAGAAATTGTAGAAATTGCAGATGAAAATTCAGGTTTACGAATTCCCATTTGTGACGGAGTATGGATACGCACTTTTTCGCTTACCATGTCTGTCAATAATTCTTTAATCCCTAAAAGATTTGCTGAACCGCCAGTAACAACAAAACCACCATTCACTTTTGTCAGTTGTAATTCTTGTAATACATCAAATACTTCAAAGAAAATGTCTTCTACTCGCGCTTCAATAGCATCACTTAATTCTTTTTGAGTGAACTGGGCTGGTTCTTCACTATCAAGTTGTTCAACAGTAAATACATCTTGATCTGATGCTGAATCATAAAATGCATGTCCATATTGTTGTTTAATTTTTTCAGCAGTTTCATATGTAGTATTTAAAAATTGCTGTATGTCTTCTGTAATATCTCGTCCCGCCATCGTAACAACATCAGCGTCTACGAGTTCTCCTCTTTCATAAAAAGCAATTTGCGTTAAATCTTCACCAATATCAATGACGCAAGCACCTAACTCACGTTCAGTCGGTGTTAAAATTGAACGGTAGTTATATGCATCTGAATAGACATCTAAAACATCTACGCCACTAGCTTCGACACATTTAATCATATTAATGAGTAATGTTTGTGGTACCGCAATAACGCCTGCATCCACTTCTAGAGAGTGACGGGCAACAAGTTCTTTAGGATCTGTAACTTCATTGTTACCATCAACCACAAATTTAAGTGGAAAAGTATTAATCACTTCTGTGTTAGGTTCTACATTTTTTTCACGGATACCTTCTAATACGCGTTCAATATGCGTTCCTTTAATTTCTGTATCTTCATGGAATTCAAGTGCATTTGATTCATCAAACACTTCTGTTCCCACGATAGGTAACTTAAGGAAGACCTCTTTAATATCGACACCTGATGCAATAGATGCTTTTTTTATCGTATCTTTAATTGCTTGTTTTGCAATATCGAAATCATCAATTAATCCATTCTTAATGCCACTTGTGTAGGTTTGCCCTGTACCTATCACATTTATACCATTATGAAATTTTTCACCAACGATTACTTTAACGCTTGATGAGCCTATATCTACGCTCACATAATAATGCTCTTCCATAGATAGGCACCTCCTGACATAATTCTTATTCACACTATAAACAGTTTACAATAACACACTTTCAATGTGAACTATAAACACGTTTATTTTGGAACTTTTTTGACTTTTATTCTTTTTCGTTCTCTTTAATTTTATTTAAAGCTTTTTGTAAGTCATCTTTCGCTTTATCTTCATTTGCCGTACCTGATTGAAGCTCTTGTGAACTTGCCGAACCGTTGTCCCCCTGTTTCTCATTTTCATAGGGGATAAACGTCGCGCCAACAGACAAATCGATATATCCTGATTTTTTTAACTTACCTGTGTCATCCTTTTCAAGTGCTTGTGACATACTAGGATAATAAGATAGTTTTTTAGCTATTGTCGTCGTTTTACCTAAAACTTCAATACCATCCCTCATATATAATCGAATAAGGTGAGGTTGATCTTTTTCAGGTGCGGCATTAATTTCAGAAATTTGTCCTCTAGTGGTAGCGTCCATTTTTTCAAGGGCTTCAACAATTTTTCTTTTTTCTTCACCTTTGAAACCATTTAAATAAGGGACTTCATTAGGGACTGATCCTTTAAAATCTTTTAACACTTTACCTGTTTCAATGACAGGGACATTTTCATCTTTTTCTTGTGTTATTCCAACTACATCATGCTCTTTTACATCAACAATAAGTTGATTCGGAAAAGCTTTATGAATATCAACAGATTTGATTAAAGAATTTTTTTCGATGCGTTCAATAGCCCCATTGGCATCATAAGAGTAAACTCTTGGGCGTTGGTCAATCTGAAGTTGTTTTTTTATTTCAGCTGTAGAAACAAAATGGTTGCCATTAATTTGCGCGTCGTTCACCTTGCTTATTGGCGTAAACATAAACAAAGCGATACATATCACAATGACGATGAGACCTAAAACTAAATTGCGTTGAAAACGACGCCGTTTCTGTAACTGTTGCCGTCTCTTCTCTTTTATATAGGCATTATCTATTTTTTGAATCGGTTCACTCATTTAAGTCACATCCTTTAATGTGATGGCAGATGCTTACGGAAGGCAGTGATGAAAGCTTCTCCACGTTGCTCAAACGTTTCATATTGATCCCAACTTGCGCATGCTGGAGAAAGTAATACAACATCATTCGGTTCAATCACATCTTGTAATAAATCAACAGCTTCAGACACATCTTTCGCTTTAATTACATATTTTCCTTGACTTTCTCCTAATTGTACAAATTTCTTCTGCGTTTCACCAAACGTGACCATCACTCGCACATTTTTCATATAAGGAATAAGCTCGTCAAATTGGTTACCGCGGTCTAAACCACCACATAACCAAATGATAGGCTGTTTAAAAGAATTTAATGCAAACTGTGTTGCTAATGTGTTTGTTGCTTTTGAATCGTTATAGTACTTGTTTGTTTTATTATTTCCAATGTACTGTAAACGATGTTCAATACCTGAGAAAGTCGTTAGAGATTGTACAATGGCAGATATCGAAACACCTGCTAATATTGCAGCCATGACTGCTGCCAAAATATTCTCTAAATTGTGTTCACCCGGCAACACAATATCATCGAGGTGAATTAAATGGATACCTTTATAAACAATATAATCATTTTCGACGTAAATTCCGTCCACAGGTTGTTGTGTTGAAAAATAGATAATTTTTGATTTTACATTTGTTGTATCAATTAAATGTCTTTGATGATAATTGAAAATTAAATAATCGCTTTCGGTTTGATTTTCAAAAATCCGTCTTTTAGCGTTTTGATAATTTTCTAATGTTTCGTGGTAATCTAAATGTGCGGAGTAAATATTTGTGATAATCGCTATATGTGGTCGGTATTTTTCTATTCCTAAAAGCTGAAATGAAGAAAGTTCTGTAATTAAGTACTCATCTGCACGTACATCTTGTGCAACTTTAGAGGCGACATATCCTATGTTTCCAGATAATCGCCCTGATTCTCTACTTTTATTGAACATATCACCAATCAGTGAGGTTACTGTCGTTTTTCCGTTAGTTCCGGTGATTCCTATAATTGGTGCCTCGGAAATTAAATAACTTAATTCCACTTCGGTCAAAATTTTTAAGCCTCTTTTTTGTGCTTCTTCTAAAATCGAAATCGTGTAAGGAATACCTGGATTTTTGAAGATGATGGGTGATTCATCCAATAATGCAATAGGGTGCGCACCACTCACGACTTGAATCCCCATCGCTTCTAAGTCATGAGCATGTGCATCTTGTGATAAATCTTTACCGTCATTGACTGTCACATCAGCCCCTAATTGATGAAGTAATTTCGCGCACTCATATCCACTTTTGGCTAAACCAATGACTAATACTTTTTTTCCTTTTAACCCTGTATAATTTAACAATTAGCTCACTCCTATCCATAAACCAATGAGTCCAGAAATTAATCCCACTGTCCAAAATACACCTACCACTTTCCATTCACTCCAACCTTCTAGTTCAAAGTGGTGATGGAGTGGACTCATTTTGAATATACGTTTTCCAGTTAATTTAAATGAAGTCACTTGAATCATCACTGATAAAGTTTCTAACACAAATACAAGTCCAATGAACAATAATGAAATTTCTTGATTTAACATAATCGAGATTGTCGCAAATATACCACCTAATGCCAAGCTTCCTGTATCGCCCATAAATACTTTTGCAGGATTAATATTGTATGGAAGAAAACCGGCAAGCGCTGCGATCATAATAATACAAAATAATCCGATAGAAGGCTGGTCCAAAATAAAGCTCATGATGGCATACATTGTAAATCCAATGATAGATAACCCTGTGGCTAAACCATCAAGACCGTCCGTTAAGTTGACTGCATTTGAAAAGCCGACCTGCCAGAAAACGATAAAGACAACATAGGCGATAGAGAGTGGAATACTCACATCTGTAAACGGCAAATTAATATTTGTAGAAAAATCAAACGCATTCATACCTTTTGCGACCATAAAAAAGATGACCGCAATTACAATTTGCGCAAGAAACTTTTGCTTACTCGTTAACCCTTGATTGTTCTTCTTCACGACGATAATGTAATCATCAATAAATCCAATCAATCCAAAACCTAAAGTCACAAATACCAATAATAATAAGGGACTTGCTTGGTCTACAAAAACACTTGCAATTAGCGTCGTTACAATCGCACTAATTAAAAATGTAAGTCCCCCCATTGTCGGCGTCCCTGTTTTTTTCATGTGACTTTCAGGACCTTCTTCGCGAATACTCTGGCCAAATTTCATTCTTTTTAATGTAGGTATTAGTACTGGTACTAACACCGCAGTGATAACAAATGCAATTATCGCAATAATAAAGCTCATCTTAGTTCTCCTTTTTATTCATTAGATTATTAGTCATTTTTAATATATATATAATTAGGAGTGAAACTGAAATCAAACTTTCATTTGAACTCAATGTTTCACCCCCAAGCGTCAATCCTATCATCGCTTATTCATTCTTTTGCACATTTTTGTCTTCATTCATAGATGTTATTGTGCTTTCAACTCTACTTCAACCGTTTGCTTTTTATCAATAGCTGCTTGTGGTGAAATGGATTGCGACTTCACAAAACCACTGCCTTTCACCTTCACTTTAATGCCTGTCAGTGATTGGAAGGCAATGACATCGTCACGTGTCCATCCTGTCATATCCGGCATCGTTAAATCTCCATCTGTCATAATGAGCACGTTACTGTTTGGCAGAAGTTTTGCTTTACTGTCTGGGCTCTGATTAACAACTTTTTCACCTTTGCCAATGACTACAGGATTAAACGATTTTCCTTTCAACGCATCTTCAGCTTTTTGAACTGATTGATTCGTCACATCAGGAACTTCATTAATTTTACCACTATTTTGCACTTCTTCATTCCCTACATTTAAATATTGAAGTGAGTTTTGCATAATTGGAATAAACGCACGGCTCACGCCCATTTCATACGCTTCTTGGTCTCTTTTTTGTGCCAAACTCATTCCGGCATAAACAACAATACGCGGATCTTTACTTGGTGCATGCCCCATGAAACTTACAAAATATGGATTAGGTCCTTGTACATAACCGCCATTTTTTTCATCTGCGACTTGTGCAGTCCCAGTTTTACCGCCAATACGATATCCGTCGACACGATAATTTTTTGCGTGGCTGTCTTCGCTGTTTACAACTTCATCGAGTTGCTTTTTCACTTTTTCTGCGGTGTCATTCGTAATCGGTTTGCCAACTTCTTTTCGACTACCTTTATAAAATGTTTTATCGTCATTTGGATTCATAATGGATTGAATGAAATATGGACGAATCATATTTCCTTTATTAAAAAATGCAGATTGTGCTTGCAACATTTGTGCCGGTGTGACAGTGGTAGATTGACCAAAAGCTGATGTTTTTTGCATTAATTCGTTATCCCAAGCAATATGACCTGTCGCTTCACCATCAAATAAACTGCCTGTCGTTTTACCGAAGCCAAATTTTTCGTACCAAGCTTGCATTTTATCGGCACCGACTAAATCTTGTAATTTCATCATCAAAGTATTGGAAGAATATGTGAAACCTAGTCCCATATTAATTTCTCCCCAACCTTTTTTGTTCCAGTCATAAATTCTAGACCCTTGAATATCGCGGTATCCAGATTCATATTTTTTCTTAGGATCAAATTTTCCTTCTTGAATAGCTGCTGCAAGTCCGAAACTTTTAAAGGTAGAACCTGGTTCATACGTATTTTGGAATAAATCGTTAGCCCATTTTTTTCCAAACCCTTCTCCAGTTTCAGGGTTGAATGTTGGACGTTGACTAAAGGCGAGGATTTCACCCGTTTTGGCATCCATAACTACCGCAAAAACATCTTTAGGATCATAACGTTGCACCATATCATCTAAGGCTTCTTCTACAAAGACTTGAATATTAGAGTCAATCGTTAAATGAACATCGTCTCCACGTTCAGGTGAGACTTCATTTTTTGAGTTTGGCGTAATAAATCCCCAAATATCAGTAGTAAATGAAGAATGACCTTTTTTACCAGATAAATAGCTGTCAAAGATTTTTTCAACACCTAATGCACCTTTAAGTTCACCAGTGTCTGGATTTTTTTGTGCTAAACCTATTAAATGAGAGGCAAAATTGCCATTCGGATAAAAACGCTCAACTTCGGGATAAAGGGTAATCCCTGGCAAGTTCATTTTCTCAATTTTTTCTTTATCTTGATAAGTTAATCCTTGCCCCGCTTTTCCAAATTCAACTTGAAAAGCTTTTTTTGCTTCTAATCTTTTCTCAATTTCTTTTTCGGGCATATCAATGACTTTTGCTAATTTTTTGGCTGTATCTTTTTTATCTTTTACATGGCGTGGCTTTTTAGAATCTTTACTCGCTTTAGGGTCAACAACCGCAGCCAATCTGAAGCGATCGACGTCTTCGGCTAGAATTTTACCATTACGATCATATATCTTTCCTCGCTCCGCTTGTTCTTCTAATTTAGCTAAATATTTATGATTCGCTTTAACAATCAAATCTTCACCAGAAGAATGGCCAGTGAGCATTACAAAACTGTATCTTAAAACCAATAGAAAAAAGAGCAGTCCAAAAAAGCATATAAGGAGGACTGCTCCTAGTTTATTTTTTTTTATCTTAATTTTGCGTTTCGGCATTTTTACGCACTACCTTTACATTGTCATTCTTAAGACTCATACCTTGCTTATGAGCTTTTTCATAGATGCGTTGATATGATGCGTTTTGCTTTGTTTCAGCTTCTAATGCGCTATTTTGGCTCGTTTGTCTTTCAATTTTTTGGTCTAAATTTGCTATCTTGCCATTCGTATCATAAGCATCCATTTTCAAAGATAGTATATAGATGCTGATAACGGCAATGATAGTTATCAACGATATGTATAACATCTTCTCAAATCGAGTCAGGCCGACAACAACAGTCTTTTTTACTTGTTGTTTGCGGGTTTTAGGTTGCGTTGAAGGTCTAGGTTGTGGATTAGGTCTAACCTGTGGTTGCGGTATATCATGTTGATATGGTTCATATATTCTCTCTACTGCCATTTTACTAGTTCGCCCCTTTATTTCAGTATTTCAGCCACTCTTAATTTTGCGCTTCTTGCGCGATTGTTCATTTCCAAATCCGTATCACTTGCGACGATAGGTTTACGATTCACACGCTTTAACTTAGGTGTATATTCCTCTGGAACTACCGGAAGTCCTCGTGGAAGTTCCGGTCCTTTTTCATACTCTTGAAACATTTGTTTACATAAACGATCTTCTAATGAGTGGAATGTGATAACTGAAATACGACCATTCACTTTCACATGATCGATGGCTTGTTCTAAAGAATCTTCGAACGCTGACAACTCATCATTAACAGCTATACGTATGGCTTGAAATATACGTTTTGCCGGATGACCACCTTTACGTCTTGCTTTAGCTGGAATGCCCTCTTTAATAAGTTCCACAAGTTCTAAAGTTGTCTCAATGGGTTGTATCTCACGTCGTGACTCAATTTTGCGAGCGATTTGCTTAGAAAACTTCTCCTCTCCATAGCGGAAAAATATTTTAACCAAATCCTCATAAGGCCATTCGTTAACGACTTCATAAGCTGAAAGCGACTGTGTTTGGTCCATTCTCATATCAAGCTTAGCATCATGATGATAACTAAACCCTCTCTCAGGAACATCGAGTTGTGGACTCGAAACTCCGAGATCATACAAAATGCCATCCACTTTATGAATGCCTAGCTCATTTAAAACTTCAGCTAAATTCCGAAAATTATTATGTACAAATGTCACTTTGTGAAGTTCTTCTTTTAGTTTTTCCTTTGCATTGTTAATTGCTGTCATGTCTTGATCGATAGCGATTAATTGCCCTTCATCAGATAATTGATTGAGCAAATAGGCCGAGTGTCCTGCGCCACCTAGCGTGCAGTCAACGTAGACACCGTTTTCTTTAATATTTAATTGGTCTACCGTTTCTTTCAATAACACACTAATGTGATGAAACACAACGAACCCTCCATTTTCACTTTTAGCTACTTTAAAAATCAAAATCAATTAAATCTTCTGCAATCTCTTCAAAACTGTCTTCAGATTCATCATAAAAATCATTCCAAGTTTGACGATTCCAAATTTCTATGCGATTGGAAACACCAATCACCGTACAGTCCTTTTCGAGATGTGCATATTCCCTTAATTTTGCAGGAATGTTAATTCTACCTTGTTTATCAATCTCTACTTCGATAGCTCCAGAGAAGAACATACGCATGAATTTTCGTGCGTCTTTTTTAGTCATAGGTAAGGCTTTCATTTTTTCTTCAATGGTTTGCCATTCATCGAGAGTATATCCAAACAAACATTTATCAAGGCCTCTAGTGATAATAAAACGTTCATTAAGGACAGAACGAAATTTAGACGGTACAATCATCCGTCCTTTAGCATCGAGCTTATTTTCAAATTCACCCATGAACATCTTATTTCACCTCACCTTATTTATAATTTACCACATCTCCCCACTATCCTCCACTAATTCTGTAAAAATGTCCAAATTTTATCAAAATAGACACAAAAAAAGAGGCTCGCATTTTTACGAACCTCTTTCAATCTCTTGATAATACTATATTTCTATAACTAATTGTTCATAAGTGTAAGTCAGTGGAGGGAATGTGGAGGATTGATACATATCCCACCCAAAAACATTCAAAAATTGGAACGGATTGAGCACGCGTTCCTGTAATCCGCCCATTGGATGGAGAACTGATGTAAGTTGATTAAAATGTCGCATACTAATCTCATTTTCTTTTTCAATATTTGTCAAATATCGTTGTTGTAAATAACGGTATTGATGCAATTGAATTTTGTGGTTTTTCGATAACAATTTGCGATTATCTTCAGTTTTAGACATTTCTTGTTCCATTCTTTCATAGAATGCTTCTTGTTGATGGATCATTTCTTCGATTTCTTCTAATGCACGATCTGAGGCTTTTGCTCTAACAAAGCGCTCTTTAGCCCCCTCTGCCCCTTGAGCAATCACTTCTGAAATATTCAACTGATATTGTTGTAAAAGTTTATTTGCTTTCGGAGTAAGATAAGTTATTCTCATTCGTGGTAAGACGATAGGCATCTCGATTTCTAAATGATGAAAGACTTCATTCAATTCAGCCCAATATTTAATTTCGCTAGGACCACCTACAAACGCTACTGTATTAAACAGCCATTCCTGCATCAAAGGTCTAGTGACCACATTATTAGAGCATTTTTCAGGGGTTTGCTCAATAAACTGCATAACTTCATCAAAAGTCATACTTTCATTTGATTTACTTAAAAAATATGCACCTTCTTCATATTTGAGTAATTGTCGTTGTCCGTCAACTTCTACAAACAAATGCACATTCGAATCCGTCTCAATCATTTTGAGCAACCCATTCTGAAGTGTCTTACTTTGCCCTTGTCTAAAGGCTTTATCCACCTTTAAATGCTGTTCAAACAATGATTTTAAAAACGGTCTTTCCATCTGACGTAGTTTTGGATAATTCGCATCTATAAGGAGGACGCCATGTTTTTGGAAACAACGATGTACAATTTGTTTAAATAAGTCTGTCCAATGATTGCTTTTTTCTATCATGTCCTCAAGATCATTAATTAAAGTCTTGGTGTGAAGCGTTTCTGGCAATTGAGAAAAAAAGTGATTTACCAATGTCTTTAATGATGCTTTATCCGGTTTATAATTTGAAACCGATGTTTCAGGTGGGGTTAAAGTATGATATTTTACTTTATCTAAAATTCCTTTTTCTTCATTATATGCATACGTATGGTTCACTTCATCAAAATCATGATCTTCACCTGCAATCCAAAATATTGGTACGACAGGTTGTTGATATTCCTGAGTTAATTGTGTCGATGCGACAATGATTGATAAGATTTTATGGAATGTATAGAGTGGCCCTGTAAGAACTCCTGCCTGTTGACCGCCTATCACTACTTTTTCACCATTTGCAAGATGATCTAAAGATTGACGTTGTGCCTCAGACAAAGTTAAATCAGACATGTACTGACGAATAATTTGTGCCAGTTGTTGCTCTCTCCCATTATTTTGCTGTGTCATACGCATCTTAAAACTTTCATCTTTATTTGGATCAAATTGGTAAAATTGAATCAGATTTTGCTCGTGATTCATATACTTTGAGATAAATTGATCCTTTTCATTGATTTTGACTTTATTACAATCCATGCTTTATCTCCCTTAAATCGTATTCTTTAACAGTATAATCTTTAAACAACCACATGACAATGATATGGCTTACAAGTTAAACAGATAGGCATCCTCAATGTAATATTTATTTAAACTCAATACATAAAAGAAGGATTCAGTGTCATCTTCGCAATAATCATCTAAAAAGTATATTTTGAAGTTATATTATAAATGGAGGTGATTCAAGATGGATTTAATTATTAAACTTATTAAACAAATCATCGCAATCTTTACTTCTGGTGGAAAACAACCCATCGACAAATAAGCCTTAAAAATCAATATCCATTCTCTTTCACGATATCAACAGGCTCGTACGCTCAGCGGCGAGCCTGTTGATTTTGCTTTTCAAGACGTAAATAAATACGATATAATTGAAATAATAAAGACAAGGGGGTCATTACGATGACAAAGGTTGTCCACCTAGATATTAACTATCGTACAGAGGAACTTTTCGAAGAATTCCGAAACTTCGGAAATAAAGATCTATATATGGTCGATGAACTTCATGGCGAGATGATAGATGCCAGTTCAGATTCACCATTTTATGGGATTTATGTCGGAGAAAAAATCGGTGCACGTATGGCACTCTACCAAAAAGGTGAAGTCGAAGAAACCTATTTCCCAAATTATGACGATTATCTCGTAGTGTGGAAATTGGAGGTGTTGAAAGCTTATCAAGGAAAAGGATATGGCACAGCATTATTGAATTATGCAAAATCTTTCAATGAACCCATAAAAGCCATTGCGCGATTTGAATCAAAATCTTTCTTTATTGATAATGGCTTCAAGGATCTCGAAGCCAAAAATGATGATGGCCATGATATTTTAATCTGGGATCCTCAAGAGCAAAACAATTAAAAGTACTAAAATTATTTAGCATTGTATTCATATCAAGAAAAATATATACAGTTAAGCATAAGTAATAACATACAATTTCTGTAAATACCTATACTTATACAAATGAAAGCCATCGAAATCTCCCTAAAGGTAAATTTCGATGGCTATTTCTGTTAAAATGACTCGTTGCCTCTTTTTCCTTTAATAAATATAAAAAAGTGGTGAACCTCTATTTTCAGAGAGGCTCACCACTTCTTATATTATATTAACCAAAGAAACCAGAGATAACATCGATACCTTTTGCTAAGATATCAGCGATACCTGTACCCATTGTTACCCAGTCATGGTTGATTCCTGCTTGAACTGTATCTTTAATAGCGTTAATTAAATCTGACATTGTTATGCACTCCATTTCATATTTAATAATTTATCAATCATCACTCATCATTAATGGCTAATTATTAACCGAAGAAACCAGAGATTACGTCGATACCTTTTGCTAAGATATCAGCGATACCTGTACCCATTGTTACCCAATCGTGGTCAATACCTGCTTGAACCGTATCTTTAATAGCGTTAATTAAATCTGACATTGTTATGCACTCCATTTCATATTTAATAATTTATCAATCATCACTTGTCATTAATGGCTAATTACTAACCGAAGAAACCAGAGATTACATCGATACCTTTTGCTAAAATATCAGCGATACCTGTACCCATTGTTACCCAATCGTGGTCAATACCTGCTTGAACTGTATCTTTAATTGCATTAATTAAATCTGACATGAAATGACACTCCTTAGTTTATAGATTTTCCAAAACAAAATCACATCTAATTAAATCGCGTTTCGTTTTGTTATCTACACTATAACCAACTTCATTGTTTAATTGTGTTCTAATTCGAAACTCGTTATTTTTTATACTTATCTGTCAAAAAAAGCACTTTCCAAAACGGTTAGGATGCCTAACTGTCTAAGCGAATTTACAAAGCCTTTACAATAGAAATACTAACGCATAGAGCGCCTTGGAACACAAAGCTTTCTAATACTTCTTCTTTACACTAAACGTCAAATTTTACTGTGATAATCAAAAAGATTACAGTTACGTCTTCATTTTTATGCCTAACTGTCTTTTTCGAATGCTTTTTTGAACAGTTACGCACAAAAATCACAAAAATAGGAACTGATGCGCTATATTCATCTCCTTTTGATTATACTAAAGGTGTAAATTAATAAGAGGAGGTTATCAATATGATCTGGACTGATATCATTCTTGGAATTATTAAATTAATCAAAGGCTTAGTAGACACATTTGCTAAAAAATAATTTTACAGCGTGACTATAAACCAATGTATCTAAGGGTACATTGGTTTTTTTATTTGCTAATGAATGCTCTCTTTTAAAACATTTTTACACACTCCTACCTTTCACTTTAGCCTCTTGTATTTTCTTCTTTCATTAATTAAAATTTACTTGCTTATCATAGTAATCGTGGTATGATATTCCCAAAAAGAACTGAGGCGCTAAAGATGCATAGTAAGCAACAACCTATATTGATTTATTTGTCATTATTCTTGTCGACGACTTTAATCGGTAGTATTTTGCTGTACCTTCCATGGACAGGCCAAAAACCGATTTCTTTTTTAGATGCTATGTATGTGGCTACAAGTGCTTTTACTGTTACAGGACTCTCCACCGTTGACATCACAAAACAATTTAACATTTATGGGGATATTATTATTATGCTTCTTATTCAAATTGGAGGTATGGGTATCGTCGCAGTTTCAATGCTTGCATTAAAACTAACTCAGAAATCTTTATCCGTGCGAGAAAATATCCTCTTCCAATTAGAACTCAATACTGAGGATGCTCGCAATTATACTTTTTTTATGAAATCTATCCTATTGTTTAACATTATTTTTGAAAGTATTGGCACATTTATACTATCATTTGTTTTTGTGCCCCAATATGGGTGGGATCGTGGCATATTCATCAGTCTCTTCACATCAATTTCTTCACTCAATAATGCGGGTTTCGCATTGTTCTCTGACAATTTAATTTCATACGCTACGAACCCAATTGTTAATATTACTGTTGCTTTATTAATTATATTTGGAGGTCTCGGTTATATCGTCCTTTTAGATTTAGTGACGTTAAAGAAAGGTCGACGCTTGCAATATCATTCAAAAATGACACTCATGGTTACACTTATATTAATTGTCGTAGGTACGGCTTGTTTTTGGCTACTCGAATACCATGGCGTTTTAAAATCAATGACCCTCCCCCAACAACTACAAGCCTCTTTCTTCCAATCAGTAACTACGAGAACAGCGGGCTTTAATACGGTGGATATGAGTCAACTCGCGCCTGGTACAATGCTACTCATGATTATTTTTATGTATATTGGTGCAGGGCCAATGAGTGCAGCTGGCGGTATTAAAGTGACAACGTTCGTTTTAGTCATAGTGTTTGTTATCACAATATTAAAAGGGCATCAACACGCTCAAGTTTTTAATCGAACAATAGTACGTAAACAAATGGAAAAAGCATTGGCCATTGCCATTTCAACAGGAGCTTTTGTCGTTTTGATGATATTGTTAATTTCAATTGCACAGCCTAATTTAAACTTTGAAGACTTAGCTTTTGAAGTGGTTTCTGCATTCGGAACGGTTGGTTTATCGACTGGCATTTCAACTGAATATGGGCCAATCGCTAAGATAATAATTATCATTACCATGATTGCTGGAAAAATAGGTGTACTCACCCTACTAAGTGTGATACAAAAACCAACAAGAGAAACCTTTTATTATGCAAAAGGTCAGTTGTATTTGTAAAAGAAAAACCGTTCCCTCACATACTTCATGAGGAAACGGTTTTTTGTATTATTGGCGTTTCGTTCCATCTTCACCATGCAACATCCAACGTACGCCATATTGATCTTTAAGAACACCCATTTTTCCACCCCAGAATTGGTCTTCAAAAGGCATTTCAACAGTCACGCTTGGATGTTCTTTGACACGATCATATAACGCTTGGATTTCCTTTTCATCTTCTTTGTTATTGATATCGTAATTTAACATTAATGAAATCGCACCATTAAATTTATCGCTACCTCCAAAAGAATCAGAGGCAAATAATTGTACATTTGCAATTGAAAATTCAGAATGCATTGTGGCATTCTCAGCTTGACTTGGATCTACGCCAAATTGTTGCGCCTGTTCTTCACTTACAGGCAAACGTAAAATATCAGTAGCTCCAAAAACTTCTTCATAATAAGCTAAAGCCTCTTTCGTATTTTCAAAAGATAAATATGGATATAAAGCGGTCAAAATAATCTCCCCTTACTCAGATGAATTTAATGTTATTCAATATTCTCATTACTATACCTTTATTCGTTTAATCCAAAACCATTTTCTGAGTTGTTTAAATTGAAAACGATACTTATTTAATGGCACTTCCACTCATCTACAAGTATAATAGTTATACAAGTATTTTAATCCGGAGGCTTTCATATTATGGTTTTTATTTTAATTGTGATTATCATTGCGCTTTTCATTTATCAACTCTTTTTGATGAACAAAATCAATAAGACCCGGCGAGAAATGGGCGGATTGCCTATTGCTAGCCCTTTTCCTCAACACCAGCGTCTTCCATTATCTCAAAAACGCAACCCTATTGTAGTTGTGAGTACCACTTGTACCGTTTGCCAACGTTTGTTTAAAGAATATAATCACAAAACGCACGGCGATAAATTAACATTCGCTTTTGTAGACGATACCTCAACTGTCACTCAATTTTTGAAACAACATCCACATATGTCTTCCGCATCTGTTGTTTCTTTTTATGATCGTGACCAATTATTTGTAAAAAACACACCGTTAGCCTATATATTAAATTCAGATGGCTACGTTGTAGATAAACAGTCCATCGTGAGTTTAAAAGAGTTACCTATAAACAGTTAAAAAACAAGTAAGGTTTGATGCTATGTATATATTTTTATTTTTACTTTTCACAATCATCGGTACACTTAGCATTTTATTATTCATCACCCTTGCCCTCAATCAGCAAGGTGGCTTTAAATTTTTTTGGGACGTTGAGCACATTGAAAATCTTCAAAGATATGTAATTTACCTTTTCATTATCGGCATACTGTCACTCGTCTTTGCCATTTACCTTTTATTGAAGATTTTATCCGATATCAGTTCATAAAGGACAAATCCAAATTGTAAGTAAAAGCATTCTCACATTTCTCGCAGTTTAAATTGTATATATGAAAAAATCTCAATATTTGACAAAATTACGGTTAGAACCATTATTTTGTGGTATAGATGATTAGCTCAAATAATCACTTTATTAGAGTCAATAAAAATACTGTAACCGCTAAGGTTACGGTGTTTTTTATTTTAATATAACAAATTTATTTAATAAACAGTTGTTCTGTCTTTGTTCTTATTTCAGTCATGCAATTGTTATGAAAAGCACTATTGAAAATTTCTAACAATGTACTACCTCTATTTTGTAAGTAAATCGTCTTATAAAAATGTGTAAATCAAATCATTTCTCTTCTATTTGTCTCTTTTATCTAAGCTTCCAATAGGGTTTTATTTTCTATCATTTTAAACAATGATCGTTGTATCCTATATGTTTTTATAAAGTAATAAATATTTCATGTTAGGTGATGACGAAAGGTATCCAACTCTTTTTTGATATAACATCCAACCCACGAGTAAAATGAGGCCTAATCTTTTCAACCAATGACGAATTCTTTTTTAGTCGCTTTTCTAATTTTTATTTGTACTTTCATAATTTCACTGTGAGATTAATACGTTAACTTTAATAAGATATGCACTGAAAATGCCATTTATTTAATCTCATATACCCCTCCTCAGCCCCTTGCTATATTACAATACAAAATAACTTCATATAAATGTTTTTAATAATTATATATAGATACTTCCAGTATAGACCTATTTACTAAATTTAAATGCTTTAAAGCGTAGTTCTGACCAACGATAATATAATTGTTTTAATCCAGAATTTTGAAAATGTTGAAGTGGCATTAATAGTAAATGAAAATTCAGTACAAATTAAACAAGTAGGTTTTTCGAATGATGTCACCGTGAATAGTCAAAACAAAGAAATCACTATAAACATAGTTGATGTTTTTGATGAAGATTAGCAAAAAGGGACTGGAACATAAAGATTACCAATAATTAGAAAGCCATCAAAATTTATCTAAGAATAAATTTTGATGGCTATATTGATACAAATTAGTTCATAAAAATTGAATTGATAATGCAATTTTATAACTTTAGAGCGGTGAATAATTAAAGTAAATTTGATTGATTCCTAAGCCGAGACTTCTGAGGCATCTAGCCGAAACCGAAAATCCATTTTAAGATTGAGATAGTCTCAATCTTAAATTATGGATCACCTATTCACGTATGTTCATAGGTGTACTGAAAACGTAACTCATTTCATTCGTAACGTTTTCATGCAGAGGTGAGGCGCCTAGAAAAGCGAGGCTTTTTGGAACAATCAAATACATGAAATCAATTATATCCCAGCTTCTTCATCGCTAATCTTAGTATGTTTTTGATGAAGCTCATCAGTTGAGATAAAGCTCAAATAAAAATCGTCATAACAAATGTTTTAAAAATCACTAAAATAAAAAGAGCAAGGCCAATGTGTCAGAGAATGATTTTCTTGACACGTATTTGACACTTACTCTTTCAAAACCTCGTTACACCGAGGTTAAGTAGCGTCCTGGGAGGGATTCGAACCCCCGACCGATGGCTTAGAAGGCCATTGCTCTATCCAGCTGAGCTACCAGGACATTTTTAACACAAGATTAATTATATCTAATCCATCGCCATAAATCAATATGCGCATTAAAAATTTTATTGTGTTTTAACACAATTCACAAATTTTTACATATTTTGTTACTTCAGGATATGATTGTACCTTTCCACTTTGAAAATTTGTTGTTTTTTATTTAGTCTAATTAGTTAGTCCATGACTTTTATGCCCCCGCTTATGTCACCCTCTTTGATATTAAAAGACTAAAAGGCTCCTCAGAGTATCATAATCATTCTATTTATGATATGGTATAAACTATATTATATGCAATTTTAAACTTCTCTATAATAGATTGATATATAGTTATATTATCCGTCCTGTTGAAAGGGAGTGCTCACTTGGAATTTTTAGAACTTTCCCCCGAAGAATATCAAAAATTTATCGAATCTCACTTTAAACAATATACTCAATCATTAGAACAGTTTTATGCAAGAAAACAACATGGAAGTCAGGTCCACTTATTAGGTGTAAAAAATAACGAGGGTGCAGTTATAGCTGCAGGTTTGTTTACAGCAGCCCCCATTTTTAAATATTTTAACTATGTCTATAGTCATCGGGGACCTATGATGGACTATAAACATCTTGAACTAGTCCAATTCTATTTTAAACACCTTAAAGCATTTTACAAAAAAAGACGTACTATTTTTATGTTAATTGACCCTTATGTTCCTTTGAATGATAGAAATTTCAAAGGTGAACTTTTAAAGCATTACGATCAATCCAAATGGATGAACGTTCTTAATCAGTTAGGTTATCAACATCAAGGTTTTACCTCGGGCTATTCTGAGATGAGTCAAGCACGTTGGCTCAGCATTCTTAACCTAAAAGATAAAGATGAACATATGTTACTTAAGCAAATGGAATATAATACCTCACACAGTATAAAAAAAGCTCTTGAGATGGGAGTAGAAGTTCGCGACCTTTCTATTAATGAAATTGATACATTTTATCAACTCTATCATAAAGCAGAAATTAAACATGGCTTTTCATTGTTTTCTAAACCTTATTTCGAACAATTTCTACGGAATTATCCTAAAATTGCCTCAGTGAAATTAGCCTATATTCAATTGGATGATCATATTCATTTATTAAAACAGAAATCACAAGAAGTCCAACAAAAAATTGAAGGAATGCTTCCTAAAGCAGGAGCTACCCTTTCACGAAAAAAACAAAACAAACTTCAGGAACAACAAATTATTTATGATAAATTGCAAGAAAATATTTCAGAAGCTTATCAACTGCGCTCTGATTATGGAGATACCTTAAATTTAGCTTCAGCCATATTTGCTCAAACAAAAGATGAACTCGTATATTTATTTAGTGGTTCTGATCCAAAGTTCAATAAATTTATGGGTAATTACGTCTTACAATGGAAAATGATTCAACATGCTAAACGTGCTCAAATTGACAGATATAACTTTTATGGGATTACAGGAGATTTTACTCCAGATGCTAAAGATTACGGAGTTCTCCAGTTTAAAAAAGGATTTGGCGGTTACGTAGAAGAACTCGTTGGCGACTTTATATGCCCAACACGCCCACTCCTTTATCGCTTATATCAACTAAAACAATCAATAAAAAAATAGATATTCAGTAATGTGAAAAAAGGCGTCTATTCACTTTATTTAATAGCCATCAAAATATATCTTTAGGTCTATTTTGATGGCTATTGTCATGCATTTTTCAAAACTATATCATTTATATCTAAACAGTCGCATATGTAGTTGTAAAGATGCTCTTCATTTCATCTGTTCTAATCCTGAAATACAATCACCTTTTTCATAGTTTTTACCATCAAAAAAGTCGATTTTTAATGCTTTTGCATGTAGGATATCCTCGTGGTTCATAACTTGAAAATGAAGGTGAGGTTCCGTTGAATTTCCTGTATTTCCACATTGGGCAATCATTTGACCTTTGTGAACGAAGTCTCCTGGTTGAACTAAAATAGACTCATTTTTAAGATGCGCCAACAAACTAAATTCACAATGGTTATGTTGAATAATAGCGTGATTTCCTAAGAAATGCTTCTCATCTAACTCACCTACGGGTTGATCTTCTAGATTGTTTACTACTGTAATCACCTTCCCTTGTAATGGGGCAACGATTGTACTTCCAAAACAATAAAAATCCTCAAGCGTTTGTGGAGGTAAGCGATGTGTTTCTCCATTTTTAAAAATCGTTAAATCATAGGCATAACGCTGATTTTCATAGGGGAAATGATAATTTAATAAAGTATTATCCCCACCCCAATAGACTTCAAATTTATACTTTACTGGCATGATGTACTTATTTTTTGTTTTAAACTCATTATGATTAATAGCGTCAATCGGTAAAATGTAGATCCCTATCACTTTTGATTGATGTATTGTCATCGTAATGCCAAATGTACGTTCTAAGTTATACCAAATCACTTCTCCTGAGCCTTTTTTACGATAATCTAAATAGATTTCTGATTGTGCCGATGCCTGGGCGTATGTTTTAAAAATATGCTTAAATTGCCGATAACTCACGTGCAGCTTCAATTCTTTTGAAAATAAACGATAGATTTGCCTCGGTCGATTTGAATTAATATATTGTGTGATGTCTGCGATAAACAAAAATTTGACCCCTTTATCCTGTTTTTTTATAATTTATCAAAAATTAATATTAAAGTTAAGTCATATTTGGTTTGTTTATTTTAAAACGTAAACTTTGGTAAGCCTCTGTGTTGTCCTCAAAACAACAAATTTCTTTTTTCAATACGTAGCGATCTTTAAAATGTATTCAAGTGAAAATCATACTATTCATTTATTAAAGATGAATTAAAGTGGAATTAATGTTTTTATAGAAATTCTCCTTTTATAATGTACAAGTAAAGAAAATTTTATCACCAAGACAAAAGGAGTCTATACATCCATGAATATGAAATCACTTATTATTACAGGATTTGCAGCCACAATGTTAGCTACAACTTTTTCAACTACAGGCGCCACAGAAGCACAAGCAAGTACGACAGCACAAAATCAAAGCTTCACAGATAACACGTATGAAAATAAGAAAATGGAACAAGAATTACAGTCATTATATAAAGATGTGAATTCTAAAATTTTACTTTCTGTAAGCCAATCTCCATATTTCAAGAGAGAACTTACTGCAGCAAAAGCTAAAGCGAATATTGCATTAAAGAAAAAAAACTATGCAAAAATGGCACAAGCGAAAGCTGAACTAGAACGCCTTTATGATGAACTAGATAGATCACTCTACCCTGATAACTACTAAACCGTACTTCTGAATATCGGAAACTATAAAAGCCAAACCTTTGTGTATCTTTACAAGGTTTGGCTTTTATATAGTTTAAGTGACAAGTAGATAAATTTATGAGTACTAAAATTAAATTACGCTTTGAAAATAAAATAGATATCTTTATGACTATGATTTAGGAATCCGAACTATGTTAATGTATTTAACTGTTCTTAACTATGAGCGTTCAATAATATTTATATAAAAAGGAAATAAAGAATTTTTTAATAACTCGTCGAGAAATATGATAATATTATTTCAAAAGATAATAGAAGGTGGCACAATGAATGAAACAAAAAATCAACCCTTCACTATATTAGCTTCAATGCTCATAATCAATTCAAATTATGTCCCCGGCAAACTTTTTATAAAAAACGATGGTGTTTATTTTAAAGGAAATGGGCAATTAGAAAACAATGAAATACGTTCACAATTCCTATTTGACGATATCAAACATATTAAATTTGGTTTTTCTTTTAAGCCTTATAGAATCGTTATTCAAACTTATAGCGATTCTCAATACCTTTTTGATTTTGTTCCTAAACAAGAAGGTAAAGTATTTGTTCAAACTGTAAAGCAAAATCTATAATTTAAAATAACGTATATTGCACTAATATTCTATTCTAAATATGAACTAAGTATAACCATCTTAATATTTTACTTTTAAGTCCTATCAAAATGAACCCGAATGATAGATGCCCAATGACATCACACATTTTTCTTCTCTTTAAAGTTAACGAGACTTTCAACCATAGTTAAAGGGCTAAGCATTGTTTAAATGCTCAACCCTTCCCTTTAAAAATAAAAATCCAATTTACCGGTTATATTAATATTTAAATGGTACAGTGCTTAAAATATCATGTTGACGATTGCGAAAATTAAGTGTGCCTTCGCCTTCTTCTAATTTGATTTCTGCATAAGTTTCTTCTTCAGTACTCCGTGACTGTGAAATACTTCCCGGATTTATCACGTGTACGCCGTTAATATATTCATAACGCGCCACATGAGTATGACCATAAAAAGCAAATATCGCATCGTTTTCTCTTGCCTGTTGTGCTAAAAGTACGCGCCCTTGATTGACATTCATGCGATGGCCATGGGTATAAAAAATACGTATATCTTGAAGCGTCAATATGTCATTTTCAGGAAATTCAGGATAAAAATCCATATTACCTTTCACGCGATAAAATAAACTTAACTCCGTATCATTATAAGTGAACTCTGAGTCGCCGAGATGAAAATAAGCATCTGCGTCATCATGTTTTTCGTAAATATTGTGCAATATTCCAGCTTCTGAATGGTTATCACTCACTAAGATGAGTTTCATTATGATTTCTCCCCTTTAATAAATGCTTGGAGTTGATCGATTGCTTTACGACGATGTGAAATTTCGGATTTTTCTTCTGCTGTTAGTTGAGCCATTGTTTTATTTTTGTCTGGAACATAAAAAATGGGATCATATCCAAATCCATTTTCTCCAATACGTGCGAGTGTAATTTCTCCATTAACAGTGCCTCTAAAAGTCTCTGTTTTTCCATCCACTGTTGTCATACTTATGACACATACAAAGCGGGCGGAACGATCTGTTTTATCTTCTAATTCTTGTAAGAGTTTTTCAATGTTGGCTTGATCATCTTTAGCTTCGCCTGCATAACGCGCTGAATAAACTCCAGGTGCCCCCTCTAGTGCGTCTACTTCTAATCCACTATCATCGGCAATGACTGTTTTATTTAATGCTTTTGCGGCTGCTTCAGATTTTAAACGCGCATTTTCTTCAAATGTTACGCCCGTTTCTTCTACATCAAAATCTTCAATAAGTTCATTAATTCCTATAACATTGTATTCTGAAAAGATCACTTTAAAATCATTAATTTTTCCTTTATTAGATGATGCAATAACGATATCTGACACTTGCTATTCCTCCTGCCCTAAATAGATACGTTCTACATGAACGTCGGGGTGTTTCAACCACTCTTTAATGATAAATTCCACATGCGTTACGTCCCCATTGGCAAAGAAGCGATGCTCTGGATGAGGGTTGTAATGCGCATGTTCATGACTAAAAGTAAGTAATGCGCTGACTTCACGCGCTGTTTCTAATCCCGATGAAATCACTGTCTTTGTTCGGTCAAAATAGTCATTAATCGGTTGATAGAGTAAGGGGTAATGGGTACAACCTAATATCACTGTATCAGCTTTAATATGACGCCAACTTTTTAAAGTTTGATGTATAATGATGTTTGTAATTGTAGGATCTTTATACTTCAATTCTTCAACAAGTGGAACAAAACCAGGGCATGCCACCCCATGCACTTCCACGTTTGGATTAATACGTTTTATATGTTGGCGATACGCTTCAGATTTAATCGTCCCTTCAGTCCCTAACACCAATACACTTTGGTTTTCAGTAGTCATAATTGCTGTCCGCGCACCAGGTTCTATAACACCAATTACTGGAATCTTTAATTGCTTTTGCAATGGTTCTAAAGCGACAGCTGTTGCCGTATTACAAGCAATCACTAGCATTTTTATATCATATTGTGTTAAATAGTCCGCCATTTCAATCGTAAACTGACGCACTTCTTCTTGAGATCTTGGTCCATAGGGACAACGGCTCACATCACCAAGATAATAGATTGTTTCATTTGGCAATTGTCGCATAATCTCTTTTGCAACTGTGAGACCCCCTACTCCGGAATCAATAACACCAATAGGTCTCTCCATGTTCTTCATCCTATTCTTTGTTTACTTGTTTTCCATTTTACCATACACCGTGAATACTGATAAGTCACATCGTATGTGTGTGCCGGCATTTATTAAAATGTTGCGTTTCCTTAAAATTAACGTATCAAAAAATGGCTAGGACCTAAACGTGTCCTAGCCTACAACTGTTTTATATTATTTATACCTCTGTAAAGCTTTTAGAGGTTGTTCATCAAGCACTATTACTTTAGTTTACTTTGTGATCAGAACCAAAGAATGATTTGAACATATGGAATGATGACTCACGGTTCATTGCTGCAATAGAAGTTGTCAATGGAATGCCTTTTGGACAAGCTTGAACACAGTTTTGAGAGTTACCACAAGCTTGTAAACCACCTTGGTCCATTAAAGCATCTAAACGTTCATCTTTTGTCATTGCACCTGTAGGATGTAAGTTAAATAAACGCACTTGTGAAATGGCTTGTGCACCAACGAAATCATTCTTAGAAGTAACGTTTGGACAAACTTCTAAACATACGCCACATGTCATACATTTAGACAATTCGTAAGCTGTTTGACGTTTTTTCTCAGGCATTCTTGGACCTGGGCCCAAATCATACGTACCATCAATTGGAATCCAAGCTTTCATACGTTTTAAATTGTCAAACATACGAGAACGATCCACTTGAAGGTCACGAATAATAGGGAAAGTATTCATCGGTTCTAGACGAATAGGTTGTTCTAATTGATCCACAATTGCAGAACATGATTGACGTGCACGACCATTGATGACCATTGAACATGCCCCACATACTTCTTCAAGACAGTTCATATCCCAAGTGACAGGTGTCGTCTTTTCTCCTTTGTCATTGATAGGATTACGACGGATTTCCATTAAACATGCAATCACGTTTAAATTTTCTCTGTACGGAATTTCAAATGATTCTTCGTAAGGTTGAGAGTTCGCATCTTTTTGACGCTTGATAATTAATTTGATGGTTTTATTGCTTTTGTTATCATTTGATTGTTGTACATTTTCGTTTGATGTTTGGACTTCCTTTTGTTGAAGTTCTTTAGTTTCAGCCATTATTTTTTACCCCCTTTTGACTTACTAGTATAGTCACGTTTACGAGGTTCAATTAAGCTCACATCTACTGGTTTGTACGTAAATGTAGGTGCTTCCGTCGGACCGTTATATGATGCAAGGGTATGTTTTAACCATTCTTCATCATTACGGTTCGGGAATTCTGGTTTATAGTGTGCACCACGAGATTCATTTCGGTTATAAGCACCAATGGTAATCACACGTGCTAAAACGAGCATGTTCCATAATTGACGTGTAAAGAACACCGCTTGGTTACTCCAGCTTGATGTATCTTCCATATCGATGTTTTCATAACGTTTCATTAACTCAACGATTTTCTTATCTGTTTCGAGTAAGCGATCATTATGACGAACCACTGTCACGTTAGCAGTCATAATTTCACCCAATTCACGGTGTAATTTATAGGCGTTTTCAGACCCTTTCATATTTAAAAGTTTGTCAAAACGCGCTTGTTCTTCATCGATACGTTTTTGATAAATACTATCGTCTAAATCGACATAAGAAGTCTCAACATTTTCTACATATTTTACTGCGTTTGGACCCGCAACTGTTCCACCGTAAATAGCAGATAATAATGAGTTGGCACCAAGACGGTTACCACCGTGTTGAGAAAAGTCACATTCGCCCGCTGCAAAGAGACCTTCTATATTTGTCATTTGATCATAGTCCACATATAATCCACCCATTGAATAGTGAACGGCTGGGAAGATTTTCATCGGAACTTTACGTGGGTCATCACCTGTAAATTTCTCATAAATTTCGATGATTCCGCCAAGTTTAACATCTAACTCATGTGGATCTTTATGCGAAAGGTCTAAATACACCATGTTTTCGCCGTTAATTCCTAATTTTTGATTAACACATACATCAAAGATTTCACGTGTTGCAATATCACGTGGAACAAGGTTTCCGTAGTCTGGATATTTTTCTTCTAAGAAGTACCATGGTTTACCATCTTTATAAGTCCAAATACGACCCCCTTCACCACGTGCTGATTCACTCATTAAGCGAAGTTTGTCATCCCCTGGAATTGCAGTAGGATGAATTTGAATAAATTCACCATTGGCATAATGTACACCTTGTTGATACGCAATAGATGCTGCAGAACCCGTGTTAATCATAGAGTTCGTTGTTTTACCGAAGATAATACCTGGACCACCTGTAGCCATAATGACTGCATCAGATCCGAATGACTTGATTTCTGAAGTGGTAATATTTTGAGCGATAATCCCTCTTGCTTTATTTTCATCATCTTTGACGATACCTAAAAATTCCCAACCTTCATATTTCGTAACAAGCCCATCTACTTCGAAGCTACGCACTTGTTCATCTAATGCATATAATAATTGTTGTCCAGTCGTTGCCCCAGCAAAAGCCGTTCTATGGAAGAGTGTTCCACCGAAACGACGGAAGTCTAAAAGACCTTCTTTCGTACGACTGAACATTACACCCATACGGTCTAATAAGTGAATAATTTTCGGCGCCGCTTCTGTCATCGCTTTAACTGGTGGTTGGTCAGCTAAAAAGTCACCGCCGTATACTGTATCATCAAAATGAAGATATGGTGAGTCACCCTCACCTTTCGTATTTACCGCACCGTTAATCCCACCTTGTGCACATACAGAGTGAGAACGTTTAACGGGAACGATAGAGAACAAGTCAACGTGCGCACCTTGTTCCGCTGCTTTAATTGTTGACATAAGCCCCGCAAGGCCTCCACCGACAACAATAATTTTCTTTTCTGCCATAGAATTGTCACTCCCCTGAAATGATTAAAACGTTAAGACTAAAAACGCTTGTGTCAATTCTAAATCAAGTGTTTTATGTTTGTCTTATTGATCTCTTTTGTCTCGAGTTAACTTGCACTTATGCAAAAGCTAAAATCGCACTTACACCGATGTAAGCTAAAATAATAAACACAATTAATGATACCCATGTAAATACTTTTTGTGATTTTGGTGATTGTAAAATACCCCAAGTTACTAGGAATGACCAAAGACCATTCGCAAAGTGGAATACAACTGCAATGATACATACAATATAGAAAATCATCCAAATAGGATTTGATACAATTTGGTGTACCATGTCAAAATTTACTTCGTGTCCAAAAAACTTTTGAATACGTGTTTGCCACATATGTATCATTACGAACAAGAATGTTAATACACCTGATAAACGTTGGAACAAGAATAACCAGTTACGTGTGTATGAATAATGCCCGATATTCTGACTGGCTGTAAATGCGATGTAAAAACCATAAATAGCATGGAATAAAATCGGAATGTAAATCATAATAATTTCTAATGCGTATAGAAATGGTAATGATTCCATAAATCCTGCTGCTTTGTTAAATGCTTCTACCCCTTGTGTCGCTTGATGGTTCACTGTTAAGTGTACAATTAAAAATGCACCTAATGGAATAACGCCAAGCAACGAATGTAATCGTCTTAGGTAGAATTGATTCTTCGTTTGTGCCAAAAGGAAGCCCCCCTGCGTTACTAGATTTTTGACCTCTTTTTTGTACGTTGACTCAAAGAAAACGTTTGCATATCTTAATAAAAAAAGAAATCAACTCCCTTTTATTGTAACACTAAATGTGACAAATTTGGGTATGAGAATGATTCTCAACCCAAATTTATCCATTTTCTTCATGAAGTGCTTGGTAAAGCGATTCAGCCGTCTTTTGAGGCAATCCTACCGATTGTAATTCTTCTATTGAGGCTACTTTCATTTTTTTAATAGAGCCAAAATGACGTAACAGTTTTGTTTTTCGTTTCGGTCCTACACCTTCAACTTGGTCTAAGACAGATTGCATTCCAGTTTTACGACGGGTTTGTCTGTGGAACGTAATCGCAAATCGATGCACTTCATCTTGAATACGTTGTAATAAGTAAAAGGCTTGTCCATTCTTTTTCAATGGAATGACTTGGGCTTGCTCACCATACAATAGTTCAGAAGTTTGGTGTTTATCATTTTTTTGTAAGCCAGCCACGGGGATATCGAGGCCAAGTTCATTCGTCAACACATCTATCACACTGGACATATGTCCCTTACCTCCATCAACAATAATAAGATCAGGTAAAGGAAGGCCTTCATTCAAAACTCTCTTATAACGTCTTCGAACCGCTTCTTGCATAGATTTATAATCATCTGGTCCTTCAACAGTCTTAATTTTATATTTTCGGTATCCCTTTTTATCCGGTTTACCATCCACAAAGGAGACCATAGCTGATACCGGGTCAACTCCTTGTATATTGGAGTTATCAAACGCTTCAATACGAATAGGCGTCTGAATCCCCATTGCCTCCCCTAGTTGTTCAATCGCTTTAATGGTTCTCGATTCATCTCTTGCAATCAATTCAAACTTGTTTTCTAATGCAACTTTCGCATTTTTATTCGCAAGGTCCACCAGTTGTTTCTTTTGTCCACGTTGAGGATTCAATACTTTCGTCTCCACAACTGAGGTAATCATTTCACGATCCAGTTGCTTTGGAACGTGAATCTCTTTAGGGATAAAATGTTGATTCAATTGATAAAATTGACCAATGAACGTATAAAATTCTTCTTCAGGTGTTTGTTGTAACGGAAACATTGTGGCTTCTCGCTCTATTAAATTTCCTTGGCGTACAAAAAACACTTGAATACACATCCATCCTTTTTCAACATAATAACCAAAGACATCTCTGATGGTTTGGTCAGAGGACATAATCTTTTGTTTTTTCGTTAAATTATGAATGTGATCGATTAAATCTCGGTATTCTTTAGCTTGTTCAAATTCAAGATTTTCACTCGCTTGAAGCATCCGTGTCTCTAATTGTTTAAGAATGGTTTTATCTTCTCCATTTAAAAAGTCACTAATTTCACGCGTCATTCTATCATATTCTGATTGTTTTACAGGGTAAACACAGGGCCCTAAACATTGGCCAATATGATAATACAAACATAAACGGTCTGGCATTTTATCACATTTTCGAAACGGATAAATACGATCTAGTAGCTTTTTTGTTTCATGCGCTGAATAGGCATTCGGATAAGGTCCAAAATATTTTCCGCTCCCTTTACGCACCGTCCGAGTAACAACAAGCTTTGGATGCCGTTCTTTTGTAATTTTGATGAAAGGATAGCTTTTATCATCTTTTAATAATACATTATATCTCGGTTGATATTTTTTAATTAAATTGAGTTCTAATAATAACGACTCGGTTTCACTGGAAGTCACGATATATTCAAAATCGACGATTTCTCGAACAAGTCGTGTTGTTTTTAAATCATGTGCACCTGTAAAATAAGAGCGCACCCGATTGCGCAAACGCTTTGCTTTACCCACATAGATAACCTGGTCTTGTCGGTCTTTCATTAAGTAACATCCAGGTTCCATGGGCAAAACGGAAAGTTTTTGCTTAATTTTTTCCTTTACCTCATTCATAACGTGTTCACCTACCTCATGTGCGTTATACATGAAAAGGCTGGGTTGAAATCTTTGTCAGATTCCTAGCCCAGCCTATAAAAGAGCGTCATCATCATTTCAATGTGAACCGCATCTTTAATTGATTATAAGTGTTTATCTAAAACTTGTGCTAAGTTTTCTTTTGGTTGGAAACCAACAACTTTGTCTACAGCCTCTCCGTCTTTAAATACAATTAAAGTAGGAATGCTCATCACTTCATATTTTGCTGCCGTTGCTTGGTTTTGGTCAACATCTAATTTTAAAACGTCAGCTTTTCCATCATAATCCGCTGCTAAGTCTTCTAAAACAGGTGCAATCATTTTACAAGGTCCACACCAAGTTGCCCAAAAGTCTACTAATTTTACACCTTTATTAATTTGTTCCTCAAAATTTGAATCGTTTACTTCGATTAATGCCATAGGATGTTGCCTCCTTGAATTTCTTGATAGTCAAAGTATATCAAAATCATGTTTTGATTTCATTACTATTGCTCATTATTTTAAAGTTGCTACTGTGACCCCAAAGCCACCCTCACTTGGCATGCCTGTTCGGAAACTGGACACACTTCGATGTTGTTTCAGATGTTGTTGTACGCCTTTTTGAAGGGCGCCTGTCCCTTTACCATGAATAATATAAACATCTTCATAGTTGCTTAAAACTGCTTGATCTAAATATTGATCGAGTGCACTTAAAGCTTCTTCATATCGATAACCTCGTAAATCTAACTCCATTTTAACAGTAGAACGATTAGAACGTGTGACCATTTTAGACGGCTTTTCTTTTGCTTTTTCTTTTTTCTCTAAGTCTTTAATCGGCAACTTCATTTTAATAATGCCCATTTGGACGACCGCTTCATCATCACTGAGAAGTTCAAGCACTTCTCCTTTTTGGCCATAAGAAAGCACTTTGACTTCGTCGCCTTGTTGGATGGCATCATGACGTTGCTTTTTCACGTCTTGCTTAATGGATTTGGCTTCATACTGATCATCTAATTGTTTCTTTTTATCAATGAGCTCATGTTCTTTAACTTCTGCACCCTTTTTATCTCTCATTTCACGTAAATCTTTTAATATTTCATCAGCTTCTTTAGTCGCAGCATGCACACGTTGATTCGCTTTTTCTTTCGCCTCTTCCATTAGGCGTGATTCATAGTTTTGATATTGTTCGTATTTTTGAGAGAGTTGTTCATGCAATGCTTCTGCTTCACGTACAAGGCGTTCAAGTTCAATACGTTGATCATCAACTCGTTTGGCATTGGTCTCTAATGAAGCAATCATTTCATTGATTTCTTGTTCATCTTGGCCAACCATCGATTTTGCATGATTAATAATTTTTAAACTTAATCCTAAACGTTTAGAAATATCAAAGGCGTTTGAGCGACCCGGCACACCCATTAACAATTTATACGTTGGACTGAGTGTGTTCACATCAAATTCAACACTCGCATTCATCACACCTTCCCGATTATAGCTATAAGCTTTGAGTTCGGGATAATGCGTTGTCGCCATTACATGAGCCCCTAGGTTGTGCACATGATCTAAAATACTCATGGCAAGTGCTGCCCCTTCACTTGGGTCAGTTCCTGCGCCTAGCTCGTCAAATAAAATTAAACTATTGGCGTTCGCTTCATCTAAAATAGAAATGATGGTCTTCATATGTGATGAGAATGTCGATAAGGACTGTTCGATGGATTGTTCATCTCCAATATCACAAAAAACATGTTCAAACACACTTAACTGACTGCCATCTAAAGTAGGAATAAGCAAGCCAGATTGTGCCATTACAATGATAAGACCTAATGTTTTCAGTGTGACTGTTTTCCCCCCAGTATTAGGGCCAGTAATAATAACTGTTTGAATCTCTTCCTCAAACGCTATCGTATTTGCGACAACCGTATTTAAATCGAGCAAGGGATGAAAAGCCTTAGGTAAATAGATTTTTTTAGTTTCAGAAAAGGTAGGTTTTGTCGCTTTTATTTTTGCGCCATATCTTGCTTTTGCGATAATAAAATCTAAGTGTCCCATAATCGATTCAGATAACATACATTGTTCCGCTTCATCCGCAACTTCTGCAGTTAATTGCGATAAGATGCGTTCCATTTCCACTTTTTCATCATTTCTTAACCGACTCACTTGATTGTTGAGTTCAACAACCGAAGAAGGTTCAATATAGAGTGTTTGGCCTGAAGCAGATTGATCATGCATAATACCTGAAAAGTCTTGACGGTATTCTGCTTTTACAGGAATAACATGACGTTCATTTCTCACTGTGACAATGGCATCAGATAATTTTTTTTGATTTCCTGTTGATTTTACAATACGATCCAACTGCGCTTTAATACGTTGATTTGTTTTCGAGATGTGACTTCTTATAGATTGTAACTCATAACTAGCAGAATCGTATAAATCAGTCGCATCACATTTTTCTTTAATAGATTGATATAAGTGCGTTAACACAGGTAATCGTTGCATATTGCCATCTAAAATAGGATAGTTAACTTTTTCATCTTCTTCGAGCAGCTGATGATAAAACGTTTTAAATTGATTTTGAACTTGGATTAATTGTTTAATGGCATTCAACTCTTGAACGTTTAAAGTTCCCCCGATTTGAGCACGCTTAACATAAGGCGCAACTCGCGTGAGACCACTTAAACTTGGCAATCGATGTTGGTTGTATATTTGGGAAAGCTCGTCCGTTTCCTCCATTTGGTGAACGACCGTATCAAATTCAGTAGCTGGCGTTAAGTCTCGCACTTTTTCAGCACCTAAATCACTAATCACTTCATTTAAAAGTGCTGATTTCACTTTATCAAATTCTAATATTTCCAAAGTTTTTTGTTTCATAGTATCCCTCAATTTCTATAAAGCCGCTGTTACTTCCGCACTATTGATTTACAATGCACCTATATTTTAGAAAACGATGTGCGATGCGTACTCCTTTTGTCTAATGTCTTTGTTCTTACGCATGACATTTTAATAGGTCCACTCCTAAAATGATGACGCTTTTATCTCAAATAAACTTACATTTTTTTCTGATTAACAAAATCTTTAAATGTACTTCGTGACATTGCATTGATTACTTGCGTCTTTTTCACAAAGCCTTTTTGAGCGGTAGCCACACCATATTTCATGAATTCCAAATGGTTCGTATGATGCGCATCTGTATTAATGGTTACTTTAAGGTTAGGATTGGCACGTAAAGTTGCTGCATTTAAATCTAGGCGCTTAGGATTGGCATTAATTTCCAATACTGTATTTGTATCTGAACACATTTTTATCAACTTTTCCATATCGACTGGATAGCCGTCTCGACGACCAATAATTCTGCCTGTCGGATGGGCAATATGTCGAACATATGGATTGTAACAAGCGGTTTCTAATCGTTTCATAATTTCTGATTCTGACTGATTAAAGCTTTGGTGAATAGCTGCAATGACATAATCTAATTGTGAAAGCACCTCATCCTCATAGTCCAAAGATCCGTCCGGTAAGATATCCATTTCTGTTCCTGAATAAATATCAATCTCTTCATACTCTTTGTTGAGTGCTTTAATTTCTTCATTTTGCTTGAGTAAACGTTCGATACTAAGCCCATTTGCAACTTTAAGACTTTTGGAATGGTCTGTAATACACATGAAATCATACCCTTTTCGTATGTTCGCTTCAACCATTTCACGTAAAGACATTGCACCATCACTCGCCGTCGTATGCATATGAATATCTCCTCGAATATCTTCGAGTGTAATGATGTCAGATAAATCTTTATCAAATTCAGAACCATCTTCTCTCATGCTTGGCGCAATCCAATTAACGTTAAAATGTTCATATATTTTTGCTTCACTATCAAATTGCAGTAATTGACCATCTGCTTGCTCTATTCCATATTCACTAACCTTTTCCTCTCGCGCCTTTGCCAGTTGACGGATGCGGATGTTATGTTCTTTTGACCCTGTGAAATGTTGTAGTGTGTGGAAAAACGAACGAGGTTCAATCATTCTAAAATCGACACCTATTGTTTCATCGTCATACTCGAGTTCTAATGAAACTTTTGTTTTCCCAACAGCTACTTCTTTTAGTTTATTAGGAATTTCAAGCAAAGCTTTTTGTACTTTTAAGGGGGCCTCTGTGCTAATAATATAGTCTAAATCTTTGCTCATTTCTTTCATACGTCTAAAGCTCCCCGCAACTTCGAACGCCTCTATCTCTGGAATCGTCTCCAAATGAGCTTGGACCACACGATTTAACCCGCGCATAGTATCAATAGGATAGTGGTCTTTTTTCGCACCCATCGCTTTCACAGCTTCTAATATGTTTTGTTCAGTCTTTTTAGCAAATCCTTTCAATTCACTAACTTTGCCTGCTTCACATGCAGCTTGTAATGAGGATTTGTCAGTAATATGGAGAGTCTCATAAAGTTTTGCAATTTTTTTACTGCCTAAACCTTGAATTTTAAGCAAAGGAATAAGCCCTTCCGGAACTTCTTTTTGCAAAGTTTCTAGTGTTGGAGAGGTGCCTGTTTTGCGATAGGTATCTATGACTTCACCTACACCCTTCCCGATATTCTTAAGTGCTGTGACGTCATCAATTTCATCTAATGTGCACTCGTCTGTCTCAAGACTTTGTGCGGCTTTTCGGTATGCAGAAACTTTAAATGCATTTTCGCCTTTCAATTCCATATAGGTTGCTATTTTTTCAAGTAAACGTATCACATCTTTTTTCGTCATTGAAATCACCTCATAAAAAAGAGGATGAAACGATGATTCAATCTACTATGTCGTTCCAACCTCAAAAGTTAGTTTAAATTAAGTTCATTGTATATTGTGAAAGGATAGGGAGCTTGGTAATAAGCCATTGTGCGAATGGCGTATGTTGAAGTGCTAACTGTATATTTGCGTCTGGATACAAGGCCATTAAAATAAAAATAAAATGAAGAACAATCCCTGCCGAAATCACGCTCACACCTACGCCCACCACACGCAATACCAAAGAATTCCGATGGCGATAAATCAATTTGGCAAACGTATCCAATACAACATGTGCAATCACTTTGACGATAAATACAATCAGTAATAAACTGACCAGAGCATTAAAATGAGATTCAGGCTGGTCAAACTGAATCGCGTATGTCGTATCAAAAGCATCCGTCTTAGGGAATGGAATAAATAATCTCAAATAATCATTGAGTGGTTTATAAAATTGAAGTCCTACCCACAAAGCAAATACGGTACTCATCAGATGCAGCACACTGGCCGTCATCCCTCGATAAAAACCGATAGCGGCATAAATGAGAATGAAAATCCCGCTAATTAGGAGAAACATTTCATTCGCCTCTATGTTTTAATCTTTGAATTTCTTCTCTTAATCTCGCGTTTTCTTCCTCAAGAAGCACTAATTCATGTGTCACATTGACAGCTGTTAAAACCGCTTTTCGTACTGAATCTAATCCAGCATTGCGTTGTCCTAATGACTTTATTTTATCATCAACTAAATCAGCAACATAACGAATGTGCTCAGGGTCATCTTCTCCAACGATCGTATAGTGCTGGTCATTTATTGTTACGTTTATTCTGTTTTTAAACTCACCCATATCCGTTCACCTAGCCCTATAATTTAATTTTATTCATCAACGTACATTATACACGAGACGGAAGAGTTTGTGTATCATGGATTCATATGAATTCATTCTTTTCATATGACTTTTTTGTAGCAATGGCATACCCACTCCCTTCACGTTAAAAATTTATGATAGGATAAGCAATAGAAATATGAATAAAAGAGGTTACTTATGGCAAATTTAGTTCAAACATTATCTCAAAATGAGATTGAAAAGTTAATTCAAAAAATTAATGCCGATACTTCTAATTTAGCGCCCGGAATGATTGCAAAAGCAAAGTATCAAGGGGTAACGATTAGTATATATAAATCGCGCAAGGTCATGTTTCAAGGACAAAACGTCGAAGCTGTCGCACAAAAGCTCCTTGGTCCAAAGAGTGTATCTATAGCAGCAACCAAACCAGTCACTCCTCAAAAACATTCCGTGAACTACAATCAAATGAGCTGTATCGGCAGTGACGAAGCGGGAAGTGGCGATTATTTCGGTCCTTTAACGGTTTGTGCATGCTATGTGAGTAAAGAAAATATCGCCGTTCTCAAAACTTTAGGGGTGGACGACTCTAAAAAGTTGAATGATCGTAAAATCGTGGAACTTGCAGAACAATTGGTGACTTTTCTTCCCCACTCCCTCATCGTTCTAGATAATCCAAATTATAATGAACGCCAAGCGATGGGATGGTCACAAGTGAAAATGAAAGCTGTTTTACATAATGCTTGCATTCAAAACGTCTTAAAAAAAGTAGAACAAAGTGATATCGATGCCATTGTCATTGATCAGTTTGCGCAGCCCGGCGTTTATAAACGCTATGCGTTAGGAGACATCCCTCTTGAAAAACGGACGCATTTTGAAACAAAAGGTGAATCCAAATCGTTAGCTATCGCTGCAGCAAGTATTATTTCAAGATATGCTTTTGTTAAACATATGGATTTACTTTCTAAAAAAATGCACCAAACGATTTTGAAAGGGGCAAGTGGCAAAGTCGACCTTTTGGCAGCGCAAATTATTGAGAAACAAGGACTCCCTCAACTTGACGCCATCACAAAAAAACATTTTGGTAATCGAGAGAAAGCACTTAAATTAGTACAAAAAAAGCGCAAGGATATATAATGAACAATTATTACATCATAGACATATGATTGAAACATAACCTACTTTTAAAGAGCGTAAGAGTTGAAATATCTAGATCATCAATCATTTGAACGCCATCAAAATTTATCTAAGAATAAATTCTGATGGCTATTTTAATACCTTATAAAGAAAATAATACATAGATGTAAAAAACTGTTCACAAAGCGCATGACTTTGCGAACAGTTTAAATTATGATAATTTTTATCCTCTTAGTGTGGCCCCTTGGTTTTCAAGCTCAGATAAAATTGTCTCATGGACTTCGGCCACTTGTGCTTCTGTTAATGTATTTTCAGTATCTAAATATTCAAGTCTGATCGCGACAGATTTTTTACCTGCCTCCATATGTTCACCGTCATAGACATCAAACACTGATGCCTCTTTTAATAAACGTCCACCCGCTTGACGAATCGTTTGAATCAAACTAGAGACACGGACCTCAGTATTGACTACGAGTGCAATATCACGAGTGACCCCTGGGAACTTAGGAATTTGATGATAATTAATGTAGCCGACTTGGAATTTCATTAATTTTTCATAGTTTAGTTCAAATACATACGTCCGACCTAAATCGTATTGTTTGGCAACAGTTGGATGAAGTTCACCTATGAAACCTATTGTTTCACCTTGACACAACACGTTTGCTGTACGTCCAGGATGTAAACCATCCACCTGTGCTGTTTCATACTCAAAACGTAATGCCAGTTTATCTGCAATACGATCGACAACGCCTTTTGTCAGATAAAAATCTACAACTTCTTTTTTACCTTGCCAAGGATTTGCCACGTACTCGCCTGTCATAATACCACTTAAATATTCGACTTCATCCGGCATTACGCCCTCACCATTACTAAAAAAGACATTTCCGATTTCATATAGCGCCACATTTTGATTTTTACGTGCGACATTATATTGAACCGCATCAATTAAATGTGGAAGCAAACTTTGACGTAATGTTGAATGGGCTTCACTCATTGGCATCAATAATTTAATGACATCGCGCTTTTCTGTAGTAAACGCTGTTGCACGCTTTTCGTCTACAAGTGAATACGTAATCGCTTGTGATAAGCCCGCACCTTCTAACGCTCCTCGAACAACACGTGTTTTGCGTTGTCGATCTGTTAGAGCACCACTTGTCACTGATTCAAATACAGGGAGTGACGATGGTAGATTATAATAGCCATAAATACGTGCGATTTCTTCGATAATATCTGCTTCAATGGTAATATCAGGTCGTCTTGATGGCACAGTGACTTCTAACACTTGATTTTTTACCGTTGTTTTAAACCCTAATTGTTCTAAAGCTTCAATCATTTCATCTTCAGACACGTTAAAACCAATGGTACGGTTCACTTTGTCAACGGTAATTTCTATTGTTCTTGTCAATGCACCCAACTCTCCTGCAAATACACGTTCTGCCATGACTTCACCTTGAGCTAGGGTTTCTAAAAGCACACAAGCACGATCTACTGCTTCATTCACAAATTCTGTGGCTAATCCTTTTTCAAAACGACTTGAAGACTCACTTCTTAAGTTCAAGCGACGTGACGTATGGCGAATCGAAACAGGATTAAAAAGTGCCCCTTCTACTACAACATTTTTTGTATTTGTCGTTACTTCTGAAAAATCTCCACCCATCACGCCACCAAGCGCAATAGGTTCCTTTCCATTCGTAATGACAATATCGTTCATTTTAAGTTGACGTTCTTGATTATCTAATGTGGTCATTGTTTCACCATCATGCGCTTGACGGACTACAATTTCATTAGAACCCATTTGATTTTGGTCAAACATATGCAGAGGTTGACCATATTCAAGTAACACATAATTAGAGATATCAACTACATTATTAATCGGACGAATGCCCGCTTTCATTAAACGAGATTGCATCCATTCCGGAGAAGGTGCAATTTTCACATTTTTAACGATACGCGCACTGTAATAAGGTACCTTGTCCTCATTTTCAATTTTTACTGTTAATTCATCATGTGCATCACCTGTCTCAGAAGCCACTTTCGTTTCAGGTTTACGCACAGTTTGATGATAGAGTGCACCTACTTCATATGCCGTGCCTATCATACTTAAAGCATCCGAGCGGTTAGGTGTTAAATCAAATTCCATCAATTGATCGTCTAAATACAATGCTTTCAACGCATCTGTTCCCGGTTCAATCTGAGAACTAAAATTATAAATTCCTTCTTCAAATGCCTTAGGTACTACATTACTTGCTAACCCAATTTCTTGTAATGAACAAATCATTCCTTCTGAAACTTGACCACGCAATTTAGCACGTTTAATTTTAATGCCTCCTGGTAGACGGCCGCCTACTTTAGCAACAATTACGGTCTGACCCGCATCTACATTGGGTGCACCACAGACAATTTGAATAGGTTCACTCTCACCAATATTCACTTGGCAAATGTTTAATTTATCTGCGTCTGGATGTTTTTCAATTGATTCCACATAACCGACAACTAAGTTTTTAATATCCGCAGTGAAATCTACAATATCATCAACTTCTATGCCTGTGCGTGTGATGCGTTCAGCTAACGCTTCAATTGACACATCGATATCTACATAAGATTCTAACCATTCTTTTGAAATTAACATGTTGTTTCACCTCTATCTTCCACTGCTTTAAATTGTTCTAAGAAACGGACGTCATTCGTATAAAAATGACGAATATCTTCAATGCCGTATTTCAACATCGCGATACGATCAGGACCCATACCAAATGCAAATCCTGAATATCGTTGAGCGTCAAATCCAGCCATTTCCAATACATTTGGATGAACCATACCTGCACCTAAAATTTCAATCCATCCTGTATGTTTACAAACGTTACATCCTTTGCCTTTACATTTAAAACAAGAAACATCCACTTCGACAGAAGGCTCTGTAAATGGAAAATAACTTGGGCGTAAACGGATTTCGCGATCAGCACCAAATAGTGATTTTGCTAATAACTCTAAAGTCCCTTTCAAGTCACTCATTTTAATATTTTCATCGACAACCAGTCCTTCAATCTGTGTAAACTGATGACTGTGTGTAGCGTCATCTGAATCACGACGATACACTTTACCTGGACAAATAATTTTCACAGGTCCTTCACCGTTACGTTTTTCCATTGTACGCGCTTGGACAGGTGATGTGTGCGTACGCATTAATATTTCTTCTGTAATGTAGAAACTATCTTGCATGTCTCTTGCCGGATGAGATTTAGGAAGATTTAATGCCTCAAAATTGTAGTAATCCTGTTCAACTTCATAACCTGTCACAATTTCATAACCTAATCCTAAAAATAAATCTTCTATCTCTTCAATTGTCCGTGTGAGCGGATGTTTTGCACCATTCGCAATTTTACGACTTGGCAATGTGACATCAATAGATTCTTCCGCTAATTGTTGATTTAAACTTTCTTCTTCTAATGCAACTTGTTTTTCTTCAATCGCCATCGTAATCGCTTGACGAACTTCATTCACTTTTTGACCATAAGCTGGTTTTTCTTCTTTAGGTAAGTCTTTCATATTTTTCATGAGGCCGGTCACTTGACCTTTTTTACCTAAATAATTTACTTTCACATCTTGTAATGCTTTTTCGCTATCTACCTGTTGAATGGCTTCAAGTGCTTCAGTTTTAATTTGCACCATTTCATCTGTATGTGACATGTTTATCCTCCTTAAAAATAAAAAAACTCCGCCCTTGACTTGGGACGAAGCTTTTCCGTGGTACCACCCAGTTTTATGTAGAATTCACTACATACACTCTGAATTTATGTTGATAACGAGTCATAAACCCGACTTAAATCTCTTTAAGTAGCTAAAAAGGTGAAAAAAACGCTACACAATAGAGGTGACTCTCAGTTATTGTCTACCTTCCCTTGACTATTGTATCGTATCGTTTCTGTCTTTTTATTGGCATTCTTATTTATCTTAATACGTTAATTATATACATGAGTAAAATGAGGGTCAACCCTTTAAATGAAACATTAAAATGCCTGCTGCAATGGCGACATTTAAACTTTCCGCTTTACCATATATGGGGATAGTAATATTTTGAGTAGTCGTTTGTAAAATCTCATCCGAAATTCCTTCCCCTTCATTTCCTAACACTAAAGCAAATGATGACTGCCTTTTTTCAACCTCATGATAGTTTACAGCTTGATTTAAAGTAGTTCCATAAACAGGACCTTCAAATTGTTGAATGAAATGAATGATATTTTCTTCTACAATGATAGGTATATGGAAAACACTTCCCTGACTTGCACGTAAAACTTTATCAGAAAAAGCATCCGCTGTCCCTTTGGTCATCACGACAGCATCAAGCCCAGCCGCATCGGCCGTGCGAATTAACGTACCGACATTTCCCGGATCTTGTACGCGATCTAAAATCAACACTTGCTTCAAAGAGGATGATTCAATCTGAGGTTTTTGAATAATCGCAAAAATACCTTGGGGAGTTACGGTTCCTGCTAAGGATTCAGCGACTTTCATATTAATTTCATAAACTTGTTCGGCAGCGGCTAATAACTTAGCATCGACGCGTTGCACATCAAATACAAATAATTGTTCTATTTTTAATCCACTTTGATACGCTTCTTCAATAAGATGAAACCCTTCTAAAACAGCTTTATTTTGTTTGTCACGTTCTCGTTTCTTTTTTAATTTTAAAAATTGTTTTACTTTTGCATTTTGACTGGACGTAATCTGTTCCATATTTAAACCTCAACTCTTTTTTTTAATTTAAAATTATTTTAACACAGTCCCTTCAGTTCTTCATGAGAACATACGTCCCTTATATCAATCGCAACTTCCCAATAAGGAGTAAGACAATAATAAATTGCTCAACCCCTTTTTTGTTGTGAGAGTATAAATTCTTGAACGTTGTTGGTTATTTTAATACTACTTAAATCACTAAAATTGAGTCGTAAAATAGATTTTATAACGCTTGTGAATATAATAGCGTATTTGATTAGTTCCTAAGCCGAGACTTCTGAGGCATCTAGCCGAAACTGAAAATCCATTTTAAGATTTTTCAATTACTGCAATAAAATTAGTGGCAGTAGCTGACTGGATTGCGTATGCTCTTTTCAAGCTTTACGCAACTTAAAATAAGGACCACCTATTCACGCATGTTCATAGGTGTACTGAAGACGTAACTCATTACATTCCTAACGTCTTCATGCACCGGCAGGCATTACTACGAAATCAAATAAATTTCTGTAATGCTCCCAGAAAAGCGAGGCTTTATGGAACAATCAAATACATGAAATTATTTATACATCAGTCCGATTTATTATAGAACCCAAAAATAACGGCTAGTGAACAACTCACTAACCGTTAAAAGTATAGAACCTAAAAATATAGTATCCAAACTAAAAAAATCGCTTTGACTTCAAAAGCCAAAGCGTAACAAATGCGAATCAATTATTTTGAAACGACTTCTTCACCTTTGTATGAACCACAGCTTGGGCATACGCGGTGTGATAATTTTAATTCACCACAGTTAGGGCATTCTTGCATACCTGGTACTGCTAATTTAAAATGTGTACGGCGTTTGTTTTTTCTCGTTTTAGAAGTTCTTCTTTTTGGTACTGCCATGATTAATCCTCCCTTTTATTCATTACATATGACGCATTGATTTTAGCGTGCGCGATCACTATCATCATAGAACTGTTGTAATTTTTGAAGCCTTGGATCGACTTTCTTATGCGACTCATCTTGTGAAGGGTCGTTATCCAAAATTTGTGTTTCGTCAACAACTTCCCAACCTTGACCCCCTGTTAGCATTTCATCGCTATCCTCAGCAATGACACGCATAGGTTTTTCTAACATCACAATTTCTTCTGCGATTGCACGAAGATTGATGATGCCATCCGTCGCAAGATGATAATGTTCATCGTCCTCATCTTCGTATAAACCATCTAAATCAAACACTTCCACCGATGTCGTATCTAAAGGAACCTCAACGGGCTTTAAAGTACGAGCACAAGCCATCGTATATGTTCCTGTTAAATGTACGTTTGCAACGACTTCATTTGATTTTACGTTTAGTTCACCCTCAATGTGAATCGGAGACAAATCTAAAAGATCTAATGCTCCAACTAAATCGTTAAATTCAACAGTTTGATTAAATTTAAAAGGTTGTCCTTGGTATTTTCTTAATTGTGTTATTGACCATTTCATATGGCTTCACCTCTAACAAGCACAAAATTTATTTTAACTTTTGACGTGAAAGTTGTCAAGATTTTTTCTTAACATCTTTACTTCTGTTACAATACTCATAATGAGACACGAAAGGAAAGAACGCAAATGAAAAGTGTTGCGCTTATTACAGAGTATAACCCCTTTCATAATGGGCATTTATATCACGTTCAACAATCTAAGTATAACACAGATGCTGATGTTGTGATTGCGATTATGAGTGGACAATTTATGATGCGCGGAATGCCCGCAATGTATTCCAAATTCATACGTACACAAATGGCTTTGACCGGCGTAGATTTGGTCGTAGAGTTACCGTTATTAGGCTGTTTATCTTCGAGCGACCGTTTTGCTGAAATGGGAGTTAAAGTCGCAAATTATTTAGAAGCAGATACGTTATCCTTTGGCAGTGAATCAGGCAACCTCCATGAACTCCAAAAAGTCTGTTCACAATTAATCGCGCTCGAACAAGATAGTCATTTTCAGACGCAATTAAAAGAAGGTAAACATTATGCAAGAATCATAGGTGAAAAGATGCGTCACCCGCTTCTAAATTCGCCCAACAACATTTTAGCCCTATCTTATTTAAAACAATTGCATTTACAACGTAGTCCCATTCAACCCATTACAATTCCAAGAATCGAGACGCAACATCATCAACATGAACTTACACATGAGACTTTAGGTAGTGGTTCCGCGATACGTAAAGATATTCTATCCAACGGTGCACAGTGGCAACATTGTGTTCCATCTGACAATATAAATTTATTTCACAATCCATTCAACGACTATACAACATTATTTCAAATGATTAAATTATCTATTCTACAACAAGATGTTCAATCGCTCGCCTCTATTTATACGATGAGCGAAGGCTTTGAACATCGTTTAAAACGCACGATACACCAAGCTAATGACTATGATACATTGCTTAAATTATTAAAAACGAAGCGCTACACTCATACACACATCCAAAGGGTTTTAATGAACGTTCTTCTTCATTTTACTTACAATGACGTCAATACAGATGTCAAAGCAGTTAGAATCTTAGGAATGAATGTAAAAGGACAAGCTTATTTAAAACAAGTGAAACAGCGTCATCCCGATAAAAAATTTATTACAAACGTCAATAAAGCGACAGCAGACTATTTTAAAAACGAAATTAAAGCAACGCACATTTATAATCTATTGACAGGAGAACAAAAAACAGACTTCAACACACCTGTCATTATCCATAACAATTCAGTTGTTTAGAAAAGTTGCTTCTTTGATTAAAATACAGCCTTTGAATTCTCGAATATACACAAAAAGGGAAGTTGGAAATAAAGATTACCAATAATTAGAAAGCCATCAAAATTTATCTGAGAATAAATTTTGATGGCTATTTTGATACAACTTAATTCAATAAAATTGAGTTGATAAAGTTTATAACTTTAGGGTTGGGAATAATTATAGCAAATTTGATTGTTTCCTAAGCTGAGACTTCTGAGGCATCTAGCCGAAACCGAAAATCCATTTTAAGATTGAGATAGTCTCAATCTTAAACTATGGATCACCTATTCACCCATGTTCATAGGTGTACTGAATACGTAACTCATTTCATTCGTAACGTATTCATGCAGTGGTGAGGCGCCTAGAAAAGCGAGGCTTTTTAGAACAATCAAATGCATGAAATCAATTATGTCCCAGCCCCATTTCTCTATTCATTCTCAATTTTAAATTTCTTCAATAGTGCTTCTTCAACGGGTTTGGGCACAAATTCTGAAATATCCGCATCATATTGTGCAACCTCTTTCACAACACTTGAACTGATAAACGAATAATCTGTGGATGTCATCATATACAACGTTTCAACATTTGGATTCAGTTTCCGATTCATCGAAGTCAGGCGAAGCTCATATTCAAAATCACTCACCGCACGCAACCCACGTATAATAGTTGTTGCGCCAATTTTTTCACAAAAGTCCACTAATAATCCCCCATAAGAATGTACGTAGACATTGTCTAGATGCGCAACTGATGCTTCAATAAGGGCAATACGTTCATCCGTTGTAAATGTCCCTTTTTTGCTACTATTGCGCAATACACAAATATGCAATTCTTCAAATCTTTCAGCACTTCGCTCAATGATATCAATATGTCCATATGTAATAGGATCAAAACTCCCTGGTATGACCGCTTTTGTATTAGCCATGACTTTCTCCTTTTTCTAATAAACATGTATCAGTTAAACCATAATGATAACGTTTAATTTCTTTAAACCCTTGTAAATTGATTGATTCACGATGACTAAACTCACACACGATAATACCATTATTTTTTAATAAATCAAATTCGTGGATACGTGCTAATGCTTGATCAATTAACCCTTTATTGTAAGGAGGGTCTAAAAATATGATGTCAAACTGAATGTCTCTTTTACTCAACGCTTTTAGTGCGCGATCCGCATTGTTTTTATAAACTTCCACTTGATTTTCTAAGCCTAGCTTCTTAATATTTTGGCGAATGACTTTAACCGCTCCAATATTTTGATCGACAAAAATCACTTTTTCCATTCCACGCGAGAGCGCCTCAATCCCTAAGCCGCCACTTCCAGCAAACAAATCCAGTCCAATACCTTGTACTTCATGTAAACTATTAAAAATACCCTCTTTCACTTTATCCATCGTCGGTCTTGTGTTACGCCCCTCGAGCGTTTCTAATAGTTTACTTTTATGTTTCCCTGCAATGACGCGCATATACTTACACTTCCAATCTTATTTCATTTTTAATATAATCTGCATGAAGGAGGAACACTATGAAACAATCATTTATTGTGCTCGGCCACGGTCTTACAGATTTGTATGAATTTAAAACACTTATCGAATATAATCATCAAAGAATTGAACGATTAGTTTTTTTCCACACCCCAAAGTCTCAAGAAAAACGCTCGTCAGTGGCCTTAATCATGAAACCCACTGAAGGAAGGTACTTCCAAGGCATTTATATTATGTTAGATGCTCTACGTTATCCTTACCCAGAGTCCAATCGCAAATATGAACTTATCCAGTCTTTTGCAGAACCTTACCAAATAGAAATGGTCGGCGTAGATGTCCACGCCCCTGATGAATATCCAGAGTTAGAACTCTATTTTAATTATTTAAAGAGCGTGTTAAGACTGCAACACTGGCTTCCCCCACTAGAATAGTTAAAACTCATATTTTTCTTTTTCATAAACTTTTTTGATAGTTTTGTATGGGGAGCTGACGATATTCGTCACATATTTAAGTTTCATTAGTTTTTGGACTGTTTGATCTACTTGTTCTTGATCAACATACATGGCCACATATTTGTGTGATTTACTCACGGCTACAATATGACCGTATTTACGAATATGACGTTCATGCTTCATATTTTTTAAGTAAATAATTAATTTTTCTCGTTGTACGATTTCCATTTTTTCACCTCGCACTTTCACGTTTATATCGTACCATGTAAAACTTTAAAACGAAAAGGTAAAATTTTTCATGAAGTAGGTGTATACTATGTCAAACTTTATAACAAAATTTGGAAGCGCGTCACAAAAACGATTTAATTGTAAATTATTCCACATTAAAACACAAACGAGAGACCAACATCCTTATTTTCAAAAGCCCTCTCCATATATACTCAGTCATCGTGGCGGCGCGTTTGAACGCCCTGAACATACAATCCTCGCCTTTGACCATAGTGCAAAACTTGGTTTGACAGGTTTTGAAATTGATATCCGTTTGTCAAAAGACCGACATATTATTGTATTTCACGATGCCGATGTTAATCGCACCACAAATGGTTCTGGGCGTGTGGCACAACACACTTTAGAAGAGTTAAAGCGATTAGATGCTGGTTTTCACTTTAAAGACATTAATGGTAAATTTCCTTACCGCGGACATTCAAAAGCTAAAATTGTCACGTTAGACGAATTACTCACACGTTATCCTAACCAATTGATTAATATCGATATTAAAGATCATCCCCATACACCTGAAGGTGAGATTGCCGCAGAAAGGTTATATCAAACGATTATTAAGCATCAAGCCCAACAACGCGTGCTCGTAACGAGCTTTCATAAAGCACAAATCGCGCGCTTCAACCAACTTCAAACAAATGAAATCGCGACGGGCGCTAGTCAATCTGAAGTGACAGAAGGACTTTTAAAGTTTTACATCGGACTGCCTCATTTATATGAAGGTCAAGCGTTGACGTTTCAAATGCCTTTATCGCATAAGGGCATCTCACTCACATCTTCACGTTTAATTCGCTGGTTGAATTCCCGTCATATTGTTCCAGGCTATTACGGGGTCAATAGTATTGATTTAATGGTAGATCTCGTTGAAAAAGGCGTTCATACCATCGTGACAGACCGCCCGACATTAGCCCAACAATTTTTATCCAGAAAATTTTCTAAAAATTAGATTTAGACTAAGGGCGATGCTAACGTGTTGCGCTTTATGATTATTTTATACTTTTCCACACAAGACCCTACGATGCGTATGACTTAATTGAAATAATGCTAAAATAAGTCATTTATCTCTATAAAATTTGACTTTAAAATAAACATTCCATAGAAAAAATGAAACCCCGCTAAGTCTTTACTTAGTGGGGTTTACATTGACATGCATCTCCAGTAGCACAACCGTGCGCCAATTTATCGAACAATGGCGTTCCTGCTTCAACTTTTACATGTTCGGAGATACTCGTAGCAATCACAGTCACCACTTCATCTATAAGGCGTTGAAGTTCAGTTTCTGCTTGCTTAAACGCAACAACACTCGGATGCATTTCATAATTTCTTTTAGCACGTCTTGTAGCGAGCATCACTTGCTGATAATCTGGATGATAACGACCAAATCTTTGGACTTCATTATATTTTATACGTTCTTTTAAAAAGGCTTGATACAGCTGTTGGGCTTTTATATCACTTTGAAGCGTCTGTTTTGTTTTCTTATAGTTCTCACTTTCTTCTGACGCTCGTATCATATCTCCTAAATGATCTGTTTGATCTAAAATATTCATAAGGGATTCATTAAACACTTTGATCTTCCTCCTCTAGAAAGATGAGAATGAAATATTGACGATCAATTTCTCCTCCCATTTTCGAATACTTCTCATTAAGCATACGCGAACGGTGAGCATCTGAGTTCATCCAACTATGCGTTAATGTCGGGACATCATTAAAATTATAGGCGACGTTTTGAGAAACACTTTGATAACTTAAATCCGTTTGATCGAGGACATCTATTAAACTGGATTCTGTAAACGTATGGTTGCCGCTTGCAAGTGTATTAAATAAATTAACGTTCGCCACACTTTCTAGTTTCCCTTCAACTTGTAATGGGCGACGATGATAGAGCTTTCTCATTTCATTCGTTAACTCATATAAAGTTAAACGTTGATTAACGTCTTGATCAGGATTTTTATGTGCTTCTTTTTGGTCAACCTCATCTTCACTAAGAAGCTCAGGCTGATTTTGAGTATAAGGATTTATAACGACTAACGCTTCTTTATCTAAAAATCTCAATCCAATGACACGGTTCGATTGTTGATCAATGAACACTTGTGCATAAATATCCCCAAAAGGTATTAAGGCTTGCGTTTTAATATCTTCATCAGACAATTCATAATGGTAGTGTTTTCCATTAAATTTAAATTGAGGCTCAGTATTAATTGAAAAGGAATTATAAATCTTATCAGCTCTAGAATTAATCTCTATAGGGCCTGTTTTCCCTTTTGCCCCTTCTCCTGTCACATAGACAGATTTCACTTTTTGACCTTTTACAGTGACAATTAAATACATGTTATCACGATGATAAATATAGTTTTCAAAATCTTTTTCATAACTATATCTTCGGTCTGCTTGACCATATTTTCGAGTCACCGTTTCGATAGATTGACCCACTAAGGTGCCTACACCTTTAGTTAATTTTGGGTTCCCCCCTTCATTGGGGTTTGTTTTCGGAGGTGACGTGCGGTTCACACGCTCATTCGAATGATTTGGATTCTCTAAAACATCGAATTCAAGTTTGGGGGAGTAGAACAAATAAATTAATAACCCAACTAATAAAATAATCCCCACCACTTTAATAATGATACTTTTCATAGGCACCTCCTTAAATAAGACATTTTACAATATTTTCGCACTTTTTGTGTGAAAATTAAAGAAATTAAAATAAAAAAAGAGTTGTAACAGGGTCTCTTATCAAAGAATGTTACAACTCAACACTATTATAATCCAAAAGTTGCTTTAATTAATGATGTTGTTTCGCCACCAGGATATAACACGTACAATAAAATATAAACCGCTACGCCTGTAATCGCTGTAAAAAACCATACCACAGAAGCTGGAGGTCCTACTTTACGGTGAACATGATATTTGTCTTTCAAACCAGTAATGATTTGGATTAAACCAAGCACAGCCCCCACTGTTGCTAAAGTAATGTGACAGAATAGAAAAATTGTATAATAAATTTTAATGGAGTCTGGTCCACCAAACGCAGTATTTCCAATGAAGATGGTACGACTCGCATAAATCGTAAAGAATATTACGGCGAAAATAGCCGCTAATAACATTACTTTTTTATGTTTTTTTATTTCTTTTTTCCAAATCAATCTCCATCCAATGGCAACAAATATTGCGCTGATGACAATACACATTGTACTAATCGTTGGTAAAATTGGTAAGCTCATTTTTAAACCCTCACTCGTATTTGTTTAAATCATATTGATTAAAGTTATAATAACCACAAGTGCGAAAAAGACAACAAGATAATTCAATGAATAAATAAACATTTTAGTTGCCCATTTCGACTCATTTGATGTTGATTTGAAACTTGTAAACCATAAATATAACCATCCAAGATTTAAAAGCGTCGCTAAAACGATAAAAATATTTCCTAAAGCATGCATTAAAAATGGTAAAGGTAACAATGCAATTAACCATAACAACATACCGACTCTCGTACGTTTAAAACCACTCACAGAAGGTAACATTGGAATATTTGCCATTGCATATTCATCTTTACGTTTAATCGCTAGCGCATAAAAATGAATAGGTTGCCAACAAAATACAACAAAAAATAATGCCCAAGCTAATAGAGACAAATGGCCATCAATGGCTGCCCAACCAATTAAAGGTGGTACTGCTCCAGGAAAACTTCCGACGACCGTGTTCCAAGTTGTATGACGTTTAGACCAAATAGAATAGAAAGAAACGTAGCCAATTACTCCTGCTAAACCAATCACACCTGCAGGTATATTTAGGATGAATAAAAGTATTTCACCAATGATAATCATACCTAAACTTAATATTAAAAGATGACGATTTGAAATCCGATCATTAACTGTAGGACGGTTTTGTTTGCTCGGCATCACACGGTCAATATCTTGGTCGTAATAATTATTAAGTGCACACGCACCTCCCATAACCAAAGTGGATCCTAACATCATCGTAAAAATTTGTGGTATCGATCCTAAAAACGAATGATGCGTAAACACGATGGCTAGCCATGCACCAGCAAAGGCAGGTATCAGGTTACCTTGAACAAGGCCTAACTTGACAATCTGCTTTAATTCTTGAAAAGTAACACGTCCATGAGTTCGAACGGCTAACTCGGATTTAGACATCATGTCCCCCCCTTAAAAATTTCATATAATACAATGATATATTAAAGTGAAATACTTTACTAGGTAAATTCTAAAAAAAATGTGACACTTTAACGACATTCATTGAAAGTCACCATTAAGTCACATACATATGTTCTTTTTTTGCTATAATATAGCTAAATGTAAAATTACGATACTTTTACAACATTATTTTGAATAACGGGGTGTTGAACAGTGTTTAAAAAGCGAAACCTAAAGTGGTTATCGGTACTTGCCACTTTAATTATGGTATGGGTTCAGCTTGGTGGTGCACTCGTTACAAAAACCGGTTCTGCTGATGGTTGCGGGACGGATTGGCCATTATGTCACGGTGCCTTATTACCTAAAAACCTCCCGATTGAAACGATTATTGAGTTGAGTCATCGTGCAGTTTCTGGACTCTCATTACTCGTTGTACTTTGGCTTGTGATTACATCTTGGAAGCATATCGGGCATATAAAAGAAGTCAAGCCATTATGTAGTATTAGCGTTGGATTCTTATTACTACAAGCATTGATCGGGGCAGCCGCAGTTATGTGGCAACAAAATGACTATATACTCGCATTACATTTTGGGATTTCATTAATCAGTTTCTCATCTGTATTTGTACTCACATTGATTATTTTTGATTTAGACCAAAAATATGAAGCAAATATTGTACATATTCGAAAGCCACTTCAACTTCTAACTTGGATAATGGCTGGTATTATTTATGTCGCAATCTATACAGGTGCCCTTGTACGTCATACAGAGTCAAGTTTAGCTTATGGTGCATGGCCGTTACCGTTTAATGATTTAATGCCACATGATATGCACGATTGGGTACAACTTTCACATCGTATTTTAGCTTTTATTGCATTTATCACAGTCATGATTGTTTATATTCATGCCATTAAAAACTATCCAAACATTCGTACGATACGATACGGTTATACGGCAAGTTTTATACTCATCATTCTACAAGTCGTCACAGGTGCTTTATCAGTGATTACAAATGTAAACTTAATCATTGCCTTGCTTCATGCATTATTTATTACGCTTCTATTTGGCATGATTAGTTATTTCTTACTTCTTATTTTACGATCGAATCGTGGAGAGCAGTAATCTATATCTCATACGCAATAAGGGCGGGGACCTGAGTCCTCGCCCTTATTTTAGTTATTCAGCTTGTTCAATTTCGATTAATAAGTCCCCTGTTTCAATTCCCTCATTAGGTGAAACATGTACTTTCTTAACGGTTCCTTTAAAAGGCGCTTGTATTGTCGTTTCCATTTTCATTGCTTCAGTAATAATGAGTGACTGGTTAGCTTCTACTGCATCACCTTCACTGACATTCACTTGCAAAACGGTACCTGGCATTTGCGCACCAATATGTGTTGGGTTAGACTTATCTGCTTTTGGTTTTGCTAAATGTGAAGCTTGTACGTTCTCGTCTTTAATTTGAACACGTCGCGCTTGACCATTCATATCAAAGAAGACGGTACACATGCCATTTTCATCAGGTTTCGTTATCGTTTTAAGTGTAATGATTAAAATTTTACCTTTATCGATTTCGATTTCAACCGTTTCATTATCACGCATACCAAAGAAAAATGTTGGCGTATCTAAAATTGAAACATCTCCAAACTTTTCATAAGTTTGAACATATTGTTCATATACTTTTGGATATAACGCATAGCTAATTAAATCTTCATCAGTGACTTTATCTTGTTGTTTTTGTTGCAATTCTTCTCTTAGTGCCTCAAAGTCGACAGGTTCAAGATATTCACCAGGACGTTTCGTGAGTGATTTTTGACCTTTTAATACCGCTTGTTGTAACTCTTTATTGAAACCGTTGACCGGTTGTCCGATTTCACCTTTAAAGAAAGAAACAACGGATTCTGGAAAATCAAGTTTATGTCCATCACGAATGACTGCTTGTTCATCCAAATCGTTTTGCACCATATATAATGCCATATCTCCTACAACTTTTGAGGATGGTGTTACTTTTACAATATCACCAAATAAGAAGTTCACGCGACGATACATTTTCTTAACTTCACCAAAACGCTCACCTAGTCCTAAACTTTTCGCTTGTTGACGCAAGTTTGAATATTGTCCACCCGGCATTTCGTGTTGGTATATTTCTGTATGCGGTGATTTCATATCACTTTCAAAATCACTATAGTAAGCACGTGTCGCATCCCAATATTGTGAAAGTGTTTCATGACCATCAATATCCATACGCAAATCTCTTTCGAATCCATCTAAAGTGTAATAAAGAGAGTTACTACTTGGTTGACTTGTCAAACCAGACATCGCCGCCACAGCAGTATCTACAATATCCACGCCTGCATCTATCGCTTGTTTATAAATAATGATGCCGTTACCACTCGTATCATGCGTGTGTAGGTGGATCGGTAAATCAACAGCTGCTTTTAGCTCACCTATTAACTCATAGGCTGCGCGAGGTTTCAATAATCCCGCCATATCTTTAATAGCTAACATATGGAATCCTTCTCGTTCCAGTGTCTTCGCTAATTTTACGTAGTAATCAAGCGTATAAATGTTAGAGCGTTCCGGATTTAAGATATCACCCGTGTAACAAATCGTACCTTCTGAAATCTTTCCGGCTTCTTGAACCGCTTCATTGGCGACTTTCATTTGCTCTACCCAGTTTAACGAATCAAAAATACGGAAAACATCTACGCCTGCTTCAGCACTTTGTTTCACAAATTTTTGAATGACATTGTCCGGATAGTTTTTATATCCGACTGCGTTAGACGCTCTTAGCAACATTTGAAAGAGAACGTTCGGAATCGCTTCACGTAAATCATGTAATCTTTGCCAAGGATTTTCCTTTAAAAAGTTAAAAGCAACATCAAATGTCGCGCCTCCCCATAATTCTAATGAGAAGTTATCTTGCATGACTTTCGCAGTTGCAGGTGCAATTTTAAGTAAGTCATGCGATCTTACGCGTGTGGCTAATAGGGACTGATGGGCATCACGGAATGTCGTATCTGTAATCAATACATCTTTCTGTTTTTTTACCCAGTTTGCGACAGCTTGTGGACCTTTTTCATCTAGTAATTGCTTGGTGCCTCTAAGGTCTGCTACCTCTTTTGCACTCACTTTTGGGATTTCTGCAGGTTCGAATGTCGGCTTTGGTCTTTTTTTGACATTAGGGAATCCATTGATCGTAACATTTCCAATGTATTCTAAAGTTTTAGTTCCTCTATCTCGCGATGGTTTAATCTTAAATAGTTCAGGAGCATTTTCAAGAAATTTAGTTGTATAATCTCCAGAAGCAAATTTTTGGTGATTAATGACATTGCGTAAAAATGGAATATTTGTTTTTACACCTCTAATACGCATTTCTTGTAATGAACGTTCCATTTTTTCTCGAGCTTCTTTATAGCTGATCGCATGAGTAGAGACTTTTACAAGTAGCGAGTCATAATAAGGTGAAATTTCAGCACCTTGGAAAGCATCTCCCGCATCTAAACGAACCCCAAATCCACCACTTGAACGATAAGCGACAATTCGCCCTGTATCTGGCATAAAGTCTTGTGTTGGATCTTCAGTTGTAATTCGGCATTGAATCGCATAACCGAGTGTCTTAATTTCATTTTGCGCTGGCATACTGATGGCTTCTTCATGGAGTGATTCGCCTTCAGCAATGAGAATTTGAGTTTTAACAATATCTACACCTGTAATCATCTCAGTAATCGTATGTTCAACTTGGACACGAGGATTAACTTCAATGAAGTAAAACGCATCGCCTGAAACTAAAAATTCAACTGTCCCTGCATTGACATAGTTGATTTTTTTCATTAAATCTACTGCTGCTGCACAAATGCGCTCTCTAAGTTCATCAGATAAGGATACTGAAGGGGCCACTTCTACTACTTTTTGATGACGTCTTTGAACGGAACAATCTCTTTCATAAAGATGGATAATGTTCCCTTCTTCATCTCCAATAATTTGAACTTCTATATGTTTAGGGTTATCTATGAATTTTTCAATGTAAACTTCGCTATTGCCAAATGATTTTTCAGCTTCAGATTTTGCGCGAGTAAAGGCCTCTTCCAGTTCTGAAGCTTCGCGAACGATACGCATTCCTTTACCGCCACCCCCGCTCGTGGCTTTAATCATTAATGGATATCCTGCTTCCTCCGCAAAAGCTTGTGCAGCTTCAAATCCTTCAACAGGACCATCCGTACCTGGAATGACTGGTAAATCTGCTTTAATCGCAGTCGCACGTGCTTTAACTTTATCTCCAAACATATCGAGATGTTCTAAATGAGGCCCTATAAAGATAATCCCTTCTTCAGCACAACGTTTCGCAAATTGCATATTTTCACTTAAAAAACCATAACCTGGATGAATCGCATCAACATCTGCCTCTTTAGCAACTTTAATGATACGTTCAATATTTAAATAACTTTCAGCTGGTCCTAATTCTTCACCTACGAGATAAGATTCATCTGCTTTATATCTATGTAATGAGCCCATGTCTTCTTTAGAATAAATCGCAACCGTTTGAATGTTTAATTCTGTTGCTGCTCTAAAGATACGTATGGCAATTTCTCCGCGGTTTGCGACTAATAACTTACGAATGCGTTTCATATAGCCAACCTCCTAAAAAGTTCGAAAATTCTAAAAATATACGTCCAATTATATCAAATGACAATTGCAAAATAAAATATTAGCTTCTTTTTTATCATTCAATTACAAAATGACGCATTCAATTATTTATAAGTTTTAGTTATCATTATCAATAGAAAATAGTTATTACAATGATTATTTTAATCATTTAGATTTTAAATGTCAAAATAAAAACGAGAACATTGAATCCTATTACTCATTTAGATTCAAAGCTCTCGTGAAAGTCTACATAGATTGCTTTTTTCTCAAATAACGTTGTCGGGCTTGTTCGTATCTAATTTGTTTAGAAACAATCAATAAAAGGCCCATCGCGACACTCAGACTAAGCATGGAAGATCCACCAAAACTAATAAAAGGTAATGGCACCCCCGTTAATGGAATTAATCCAGAAATACCACCTAAATTGACAAAGGTTTGGAAACCGATGTAGCTCGCGATGCCTACACACACCAATTTGTAAAAATAAGATGATGTACGTGAGGCAAGTTCAAATGCACGATAGACAATAAAAAATAATAAACCGAGCACGATGAGCACACCCAATAATCCCAATTCTTCAGCTATAATCGCAAATATAAAGTCGGTATGGGGTTCAGGTAAATAGCCGAGTTTCATAATACTATTCCCTAATCCTCTACCAAAAAGCCCTCCATTCCCAATTGCTAAAAGGGAATTGGCTAAATGATAGCCGATACCATCTTCAAAATTAAATGGATTTTCTAACGCACTAAATCGTGCTGTTAGATATGTAGGCAAAATATTAATTCTAAACACAACAATAATGATAATGACAACGAAGAGACCTAACAAACTAAAAAAGCCAATTCTCAAAAAATTCTTAACCCCAATTCCAGAATAAAGAATGATTGAAAAGAAAATCGCTGAAATTAAAAGCGTTTGCCCGACGTCTTTTTGAAGCAGTACAAGACCAATCATAAAACCGACGAATAAAATGGGCCATAAAATTGTTGTAGGATCTCTTTGAATTTGCGGTCTTTTGCGCTCAATGATATACGGCACATATAAAATAATCGCTATTTTTAAAAGCTCTGAAACTTGGAGGTTCATAAATCCTAATCTAATCCAACTTCGGGAACCGTTAATTTCAGAACCTATGACTAACGTTGCTAAAAGAAGTAACAAAATGATGCCCATCATTCCAACTTGAAACTTAGGCTTTTTTAAAACTTTAACGTTTAATAAATAAGCGATAAAAAATACGATGAGAAAACCTACAATGACATAGATTAATTGTCTCGTATAAAAATATGTACCTGACACAGGGACGCCACCTGTTAATGTTCCTCTCGTTGCAGCCACCATACTTGCGCTATATACCATTGTTAAACCAATAAAACAGAGTGCAAGATAAGTGATTAATAATGGAAAATCGATATATTTAGAGGATCTCAAAATATATCGAAGTAAATGTTTTATGTTATTCATATGTTATAATCATCCAATTCATCGCAGATACAAAGCGTCATTGCGATAAAATTCTAAGATGGAAAATTTATCGCAACTAAACTGTTGTAAACGCTTCGTGTAATTTTGATAACTCTTTTTCGAGACGTAACATTAATGCTTTTCCGTCTTCTTTATCGACGAGGCCGAGTTGTACTGCAAAATCAACTTCTTTTTGTAAGCCGTACATTTGTGTATCTAAAACTTCCTCATATAAAGGACATTGTGGCAATGTTAAGTTATCTATTTGTACTTTAATGAGCTGTAAAATTCTATCTGCATCTGCATGTAATTGTTCATATGCTGCATTACTGATGTTCGATTGCTTGCTCATGACAGAGTCCCCCCATAATTTTATCTTCATGTTAAAAGTTTATCTTAACCTTTTTTAAAAAGCAAGTGAATTTCATACGTCTCCTACTTAAGTGTGATAAAATAAATATAGATTATTTGAGGGAGTGCAATAAATATGATTCAAATTAAAGGGGCTGTAAAATTTCCAATTACTTTAGATAGTTCAACTTGGATTTTTGATGACCGCAAAGTTCGTATTGAAGATTTAAAACAAGGGGTCTTTGATGGAGAAAAACCTATTAAATTCGAAGACAACCGTGAATGGAATCGCGCAATTTTAGAAGGGCAAACGAATCCCCCAACATTGAATTCTGAAATTGAATATAAAAAGCGTGCGGTATTAGAAGGTTCATTTGCCATCAATATGACACCTTTCTTCAAAAATGCCGAACCACATGATCATGCATCTATCATACGTCTATCCAATGAAAACAACCATATTGATATTCCTTTCAATTTATTACCTTATTTATTCTTTCAATTCTCAAAAGAAGGTAAAAGATTATACAAAAATGACGCTGTAGATAGTTTTGTATATCAAAAAGAAACAGGAGTAGAGTATCCTTTCGAGTACGTTACGCATATCGAGGTGTTATAAATGCAAAAAGAAAAATGTATCATTTGCGACACGGAAGTTTTATTAGATGAGAATACAGTCATCGCTAAACGTTTGAAAAACAACCCTATTCAAACCTTTATGTGCGATGAATGTAAGAGTCGTTTAGATACACCCAAACAACGTCATAACCCCTCACATCTTCTCATCTGTGAAAGTAGAGCATGAATCTCATTAAATTGTTCCAAAGTGGGAACTGGGATAAAGAAAGTCTATCACAAATAAATAGCCCTCAAAATTTACCTTGGGATAAATTTTGAGGGCTATTTTTTATAAAACTAAAATAACTCGATTAGCCTCAATTAAATATACTCGGTGACGTAAATTTACGAATAAATTTCTCAAATTTGTTTGAAGCCTTTTGCAAGTGCTCTAGGTCTCAAATATAAATGAAAAAAAACATTTGTCATTTGAATAGTTAGTATATTAGGCCTCTTTTTTTGGAACTGGGAAGAGTCCATCATTAAATAAGTCCCAAATCTCTTTAGGCAGTTGATGGTGATCTTCTCTAGTAGCGTCAAATTGATTAATAATTTCATTTTCGCGGTTGTCTTTTATTTTAGAGACGAGCTGAGCATCTAATAACAAGCCTCTTCCTAAAGCGATTAAATCAGCACCTGCTTCAATACCTGAAAGTGCAGTTTCTCCAGAATAAACTGAACCTATACCTATTAACGGCATACGCCCATCCACCCATTTTTTCAAGAGCGTAATTCTTTTTTCTCCTTGATACTTACCTTCTCTTGTAGTGGATTGAACATCCATTAATGAAGCATGTAAATAATCTAAAGGATATTGTGTTAACATTTGAATTAATTCTTTAGTCAACTCCATAGTGATTCCAGGGGATTCCGCTTCCTCTGGGGAGAATCGATATCCTACGATGAAGTCTTTAGGTGCCAATGCTGTTTTCACATCGAGCACTTCCTCAACAACAGCCTTTGGATACGCCATTGGGTTTTGCCACTCATCATTTCTACGGTTGTAATAAGGTGAAACGAATTCATGTATAAGGTAATGGTTCGCACCATGAATTTCAATCCCATCAAAGCCTGCTTGAATGGCCAAGGCAGTCGCGTGGCCGTAATCTTTGATAGATTGTTCAACTTCCTCACGCGTCATAGCTCTTGAAGCATGTTTTTCGGGTTTACAATAACCATAATCTTCCACTTCACTTGGCGCTTTAACATCTCCATTTGGCACATATTCAGGTAAAGAACGTGCACCCCCATGATGGATTTGCATAATCGCTACTGCACCATTTTGTTTAATCGTATCTGCAAGACGTTTAAGTCCTTCTAAATCTGATTCTTTAGAAATTGACGGATGTCCAGGAAACGCTTTTCCTTCTATGTTAATGTAACTTGCTGCAGTAATCGCCATTCCGACATCTTTTGTTCTAGAACGGACAAATTCAATCTCTCTATCTGAAGCTGTACCATCCTCATTAGAAATTGTATGCGTTAAAGGCGCTAAAACAAACTTATTTTTCACCTTTTTACCATTGGGAAAAGTAAGACTTTCAAATAATGTATCATTGCGTTGAGACATTTTGAGACCTCCTTTAATATAACTCCAGTGTAATACAAATAGAATAACCGATAAATCAACTCGACTTGATGTATAGATTCACCCCTTTACTTATTGAAACCTAAAGAGCTATTGTCTTATGCATGCTCACATAATAAGAACGGTGAGAACCACTATTTTTATAGTCATCCTCACCGCTCATTTCTCATCTAAACATAATCTATTAAATTATTCATTCTCTTCCATCATTTGTTTCATACGTTTAGCTTCTTTTTCACGCTGACCCTTATTTAAAATTTTCTTTCTTAAACGTACATTTTCAGGTGTTACTTCGACTAACTCATCATCATTGATGAACTCTAAAGCTTCCTCTAATGTAAGGATACGTGGTTTTTTCATTGTTTCTGTTTGATCTTTAGTAGCAGATCGTACGTTAGTTTGATGTTTGACTTTCGTAATATTCACCGTTAAATCATTTTCACGGTTGTTTTGGCCGACAATCATACCTTCGTAAACTTCTGTTCCTGGCTCCATAAAGTTAATCCCACGATCTTCGAGACCTAATATTGCATATTCACTTGCACTACCTTGGTCCATCGATACGAGCACACCGTTACGGCGTCCACCAATACGTCCTTTGATACGTGGACGGAATTCATCAAATGTATGGTTAATAATGCCATATCCTCTTGTCATAGACATAAACTCAGTTGTATAACCAATTAACCCACGTGCAGGTACATTAAAAATTAATCGTGTTAGGCCATTATCTGTTGTCGTCATATCAACCATCTCGCCTTTACGTTGACCCAATGACTCTATCACAGATCCTGCATATTCTTCCGGCACTTCGGCTTGCACACGTTCGAAAGGTTCGTGCGGTTCGCCATCAATATCTTTTAAAATAACTTGAGGTTTAGAAACTTGTAATTCAAATCCTTCACGACGCATGTTTTCAATCAGAATGGACAAATGTAATTCTCCACGTCCAGCTACAGTCCAAGCATCAGGTGAATCTGTAGGTGTGACTTTTAAGGACACATCTGTTTCTAATTGATTGTCTAATCGTTCTTGAATTTGACGTGCAGTCACAAATTGACCTTCTCGTCCGGCAAATGGTGAATTATTTACTCTAAAAGTCATTTCTAATGTCGGTTCATCAATACGTAAGACTGGAAGTTTATCTTGATAATCTTGAGGTGTAATGGTTTCACCTACGTTGATATCTTCCATACCTGAAACTGCAATTAGATCACCTGCATAGGCTTCTTGGATTTCCTCACGTTTCAAACCAAAGTAACCAAATATTTTTGTCACTCGGAAATTTTTAACACTGCCATCTAGTTTTAAAAGTGATACACTTTCACCCACACGCATCGTTCCTCTGAAGACACGGCCAATACCAATACGGCCAACATAATCATTATAGTCTAATAATGCGGGCTGGAATTGTAGGGGTTCATCACGATTATCAATCGGTGCTGGAACATAATCTATAATCGTTTCATATAAGCATTGCATATTTTCATCTTGTTTGTCTGCATCAAGGCTCGCTGTACCACTGATTGCTGAGGCATAAACGACTGGGAATTCTAATTGTTCATCATTTGCATCTAACTCGATAAACAAGTCTAACACTTCATCTACGACCCCTTCAGGACGTGCTGAAGGCTTGTCGATTTTATTCACTACAACGACAGGTTTTAAATTTTGCTCTAAAGCTTTTTTCAATACGAAACGTGTTTGAGGCATTGTCCCTTCGTAGGCATCTACGACAAGGACAACCCCATCTACCATTTTCATGATACGTTCAACTTCGCCACCAAAATCGGCATGTCCAGGTGTATCTAATATATTAATTCTTGTACCTTTATAATCAACTGCAGTGTTTTTCGCTAAGATTGTAATCCCACGTTCTCTTTCTAAATCATTAGAATCCATTGCGCGTTCCGCCACATGTTCATTTTCACGAAAAATACCAGATTGTTTTAATAATTCATCAACCAAAGTTGTTTTACCATGGTCAACGTGAGCGATAATCGCAATATTACGAACATCTTCTCTAAATTTAGTCATACATTAATTTCCTTTCTTGAGTAAATTACCACTTTCTTTTACAACTCGTTTATTATATCATATAAATGAAATGACGACACAGTTAGGTGGAATAAAGATGCAAAAGTCTAAATTAATTTTTTTCATACTTGCACTTGTTGCAGTGTTCTTTTTAACAATGTTTAGCTTTGCAATCGCTGCAACGAATATTTTATGGATGTGTATTACCTTCCTTTTATTAATGGCCACTTTAGGTTATGGCTTTTCACTAAAAAAGAAATACCGCGAAAATGATTGGTTTTAGGATTAAAACAATTTTATAAACATAAAACGGGTTGAGTTCGGCACTCAACCCGTTTTATTTAGCTGACTGCCCACCTCGTCAACTTGAATACATTGAAAATATCACTCATTATTTATCACACACTAGCTTTCATAACATGAAAATATCAGAATTTTGAAGCCCCATATAGTAACAAGCGAGACTTCCACTTTTTATTTGAATCGTTGTTGGAGTTCTCGTAAAACATCTTGTTGCGGTTGTAAATAATGGGTCAATATTTCTTCATGAATCGCTGGGTTCCCGATTAACACTGTACTGTGTGTCGTAATAGATAAAGCCTCTCCTAAAAAGCTCGTCCCTTTTCCTCCAACTTCTTGTAAAATAATTAATCCACCTGCATAATCCCATGGATGTAAACGCGGTGTAATGTAAGCAGAAAGTAAACCAGTCGCCACATACACAATCTCTAAAGCGGCAGAACCATAAGCTCTCGCTGTTCTTGAATCTTGTATAATAGGTTGTAATATGGCGCCC